>NZ_JBEPAP010000050.1:40052-70286 GCF_040298665.1 Streptomyces sp. NPDC001508 | reverse complement strand
GGAACCGCCCACAACGAACTCACCCGCTACCGCTACGACGCCACCCTCTACAAGACCGGCATCACCCCCCACCCCCTCGACGACACCCCCACCCGGCCCTGGACCCGTGACCTGGGTGCCCTCGCCGATCATCTGGGCAGCGCGCGGCCCGACCGGCTGCGTGTCACCGGGGTACCCCACGCGCGCATCGCGGCCGACCTCGCCGCGCAGCGCGCGCTCGAGACCGGGACGGCACCGGACGTCCGGGACACGGCCGGCGTCGATCCGGAGGACTTGCACCGCCTGGGCGAGAAGTACGGCTACTGGACGGCGATCAGCTGGAACGGGCACGACCCGGCCGCCCTCGATCTCACGTACGTCAAGCGCGAACTGCTCGGCGAGGCAGTGCCCGTCGGTGCCTACGCGCCCACGGGCGCGGCCGGCCCCGGCACGCCGCTCTCCTCCTGGACCACCAGTCCGGCCACCGGCCGGAGCACCGGCGCCCTGCTCATGGCCGTACGGGAGCACCTGCGCCGTCGGCTGCCCGACTACATGCGCCCCGCCGCCGTCGTTCCGCTCGACCAGCTGCCGCTCACCTCCAACGGCAAGCTCGACCGTGCCGCGCTGCCGGCGCTCGAACCGGAGCGCGCCGACATCGGGCGGGCGCCGGCCACCCCGCAGGAGCAGGTGGTGTGCGAGCTGTTCGCGGAGGTCCTCGGCCGACCGGTGGTCGGTGTGAGCGAGGACTTCTTCGACCTGGGCGGGCACTCGCTGCTGGCCACCCGGCTGATGGCCCGGCTGCGCGCGGCCTTCGGCGCCGAGCTGGGCGTGCGGAGCCTGTTCGAGGCGCCGACACCGGCGGGCATCGCGGCCCGGCTCGACGTCGACGACGCGGACGGCTCGTACGAGGTGATGCTGCCGCTGCGCACCGCGGGCGGCAGGCCGCCGCTGTTCTGTGTCCATCCGGGCGGAGGCATCAGCTGGTCGTACAGCGCGCTCATCAAGCACCTGGGGCCGCAGTACCCGCTGTACGGCATCCAGGCGCGCAGTCTGGCCCGGCCGGAACCCCGGCCCGCCAGCATCGAGGAGATGGCGGTGGACTACGCCGACCAGATCCAGAGGGTGCAGCCGCACGGGCCGTACCACCTGGCCGGCTGGTCGTTCGGCGGGCTGTGCGCGCACGCGCTGGCCGCGGAGTTCCAGCGGCGCGGCGAACCGGTCGCGCTGGTCGCGGTGCTCGATGTGATCCCCGACTGGCAGGGCCTCACCCACGCCGACGTGCCCGCCCCGGACGACCGGGTGATGCTGCTCTACCACGTGGGTCTCGTCGACGACGGCAGTCACCACGACGACGAGGAGATGACCGTCGCCAAGGCGCGGGAGATCCTGCGCCGCCAGGGCAGTGTGCTGGCCAACCTGGAGGAGGACCGGCTCACGACGATCACCGAGATCTCGGCGAACAACACCCATCTGACCGTCGACTACCGGCCCGGCCCGATCGACGGAGACCTGCTGCTGATCGCCTGCTCGCAGGAGCAGGACCCGCCGGTGACCGCCGGGGCCTGGCAGCCGTACGTGCGTGGCTCCGTCGAGGCCCATGTGGTGCCCGGCGACCACGGGTCGATGCTGACCCGCCCGGACACGCTGGCCGAGATCGGCCGCATCCTCTCGGCCAAGCTCCACGACCTCACCGGCGACGAGTGACCTTCGCGGGCCGCCCACCAGGAACCCGCCGTCCGCTGTCCGCGAGGACCGACACCCGAGGACTGACACTGATGCTGACCGACGTGCTCTCCGTCGACGTGGCCAAGGCCCTGGCCGCCGTGGACGAATGGCTGAGCGAGTACATCCGCCGACCGCACGGCGAACTCGGACGCACCGGCCCGGTGTGCCCGTTCGTCGAACCCGCCCAGCGTGCCGGCGCGCTGGAGATCCGCGTCAGACTGGTCGGCCCCACCCCGAGCCAGACCCTGATCGACGAGATCGTCCGCTGCGGCCTCGACGAGTTCAGCGAGGTCGACTGGAAGTCCGGTAACCCGAATCTGCGCTCGCTGCTGCTCGTCCTGCCGGACCTGCCGGCCGAGCACCTGCACCTGTTGGACGCGGCGCACACCGCGCTGAAGCCGGAGAGTGTGCGGCGGGGGTTGATGATCGCGCAGTTCCACGAGAAGTGCGAGGAGAAGGCCGCGCGCAATCCGGCGTTCGAGGTGAGCCACGCACCGGTGCCGATGATGGCGGTGCGGTCGATGGCGATCCACGACGTGCTGTTCCTGGCCGACCGGCGGGAGTGGTTCAAGGAGTACGCGAGCCGTTTCGGAGCCCGCTACCGCAGCGGGTCGCACGGCATCGACCCGCTGCTGACCGAGGCGTACGAGCGGGCCCGTGCCGCCTACGCTCCGGGGAGCTGAGCGCATGCGCGACGCACCGCCGGCCGGAGCCGCCGTGTACCGGGGCATGGACCAGGCCACGCTGGACCGGCAGTACTCGCCGAGTTCCCGCGTGGCGAGCCTGGACGCCTGCCTGCGCGAGTACGAGCGGCTGAGCGAGGCCGCCCGCCGGGCCCACCCGGTGCGGACCTCTCTCGCCTACGGCCCGCATCCGGCGGAGAGACTCGACTACTTCCCCGGACCGGGAGCCGGGCGGGCGCCGCTGCTGGTGTTCGTGCACGGCGGGAACTGGCAGGCACTCGGCCGCGCCGAATCGGCCTTCCCGGTGCCGCCGTTGCTAGCCGCCGGCGCGGCGGTCGCGGTGATCGAGTACGGGCTGGCGCCGGACGTCGGCCTGGACGCCATGGCGGGCATGGTGCGCCGGGCCGTGGACTGGCTGCTGCGGCACGCGGACGGGCTCGGGTTCGCCCCGGACCGCCTCCATCTGTGCGGCACCTCGGCCGGTGCGCACCTGGCCGCCATGGCCCTGCTGCCCGATGCGTCGGCCGCCCCGGACGTGTCCGGCCGGATCGCCGGGGCGGTGCTGCTCAGCGGCATGTACGACCTGGAGCCGGTCCGTCTGTCCTACGTCAACGACGCGCTGCGGCTGGACGAGGCCGCGGCTCGCCGCAACAGCCCGATCCTTCGACTGCCGGCTTGGCTGCCCGAGACGGTGGTCGCCCGCGGCGGGAACGAGACCGAGGAGTACGTCCGCCAGCACGACCGGATGGTGACGGCGCTGCGCCCCCGGGCAGCGGTGACGGAGGTCGTCGCCGATCGGCGCGACCACTTCGACCTCCCCTACGACCTGGGCGTGCCGGGCACCGGGCTGGGCGACGCGGTCCTGGCGCAGATGGGACTGGAAGGAATGACCGCATGACCACCGAACAGACCACCCGGAGCCCCGCGTGCCCGCTGTCCGTCGGATCCCCGTCGGACACCACCCCGTACGCCCACTACGCGCGGATGGACGAGCTGCTGGCGTTGCAGCATCCGCTCAGCTCGGCCTGCACCGAGCCGGGGTTCATCATCATGAGCCAGGTCAAGGAGCTGCTGTTCAAGCTGCTGCACACCGAATTCAGCACAGCGCGCGACCAGTTGGCCCACGACCTGCTCGACGACGCGCTGTGGACGCTGCGCCGCGCCGCGCGGGTGCAGCAGGTGCTGCTGGTCTCGTGGGAGACGTTCTCCGTGCTGTCCCCGGTGGAGTTCGCCGAGTTCCGGGACGTCCTGGGATCGGCCTCCGGCTTCCAGTCGGCCGGCTACCGGCGCCTGGAGTTCCTGCTCGGCAACAAGAACCCCGAGATGGCCGCGCCGCACCGGAACACGGCGGGCTACGACGCGGTGGTCGGCCAGTTGCACGAGCCGAGCCTGTACGACGCCGCGCTCGCGCTGCTGGCGCGCCGCGGGCTGCTCACGTCGGACGACTCTGCGGACCGGGACGTCACCCGGCCCTACCGCGGCGGCGCGGAGGTCGAGGAGGCTTGGCGGTCGGTCTACCGGGACCCCGTCCGCCATCGCGACCTGCATCTGCTCGCCGAGGCGCTGATGGACACCGCCGACCAGTTCGCGCGCTGGCGCTACACCCACCTGGTGACCGTGCAGCGGATGCTGGGCGCCAAGCCCGGGACCGGCGGCACCGAGGGCGTGGCCTGGCTCGCCCGGATCAGTGAGCACCGCTTCTTCCCGGAACTGTGGTCGGTGCGCTCCACGCTCTGACCGGGCGCCCATGGCCTTCCCGTCGACGGCGGGGACACGCGGACAACGCGGACACGGACGACACGAGACAGAAGGAGGGCCGATGGTGAGCGGGGTCCCGCGCACGGTGGCCGAGGAACTGGACGCGGCCGATCCGCTCGCCGCGTTCCGCGAGCGGTTCGTCATCGCCGATCCGGAGCTGATCTACCTGGATGGCAACTCGCTGGGCCCGCTGCCCGCGGCCACGCCGGAGGTGCTGCGGGAGGTGGTCGAGGAGGGCTGGGGCGGGGGACTGGTGCGGTCGTGGCAGGGCTGGATCGACTGGGGCGCCCGGCTCGGCGACCGCCTCGCCGAGCACGTACTCGGCGCCGCACCCGGCGAGGTGGTGATCTCCGACTCCACGTCGGTCAATCTCTACAAGCTGGCCGCCGCCGCCCTGGACGCGGCACCGGGGCGCGGCACCGTCCTGATGGACGCCGAGGACTTCCCCACCAACCGGTACATCGTCCAGGGCCTGGCCGAACAGCGCGGGCTGCGGCTGGTGCGGCTGCCGTCCGAACTCGACGGCGGCCTCGACCTCGACGCGCTGCGCTCGGCACTGAACGGTGACGTCGTGCTGGTGGTGCTGTCCCTGGTGTCCTACCGGAGCGGCGCGCTGCTGGACATGGCGCAGGTGAACGACCTGGCCCACGCGGTCGGCGCGCGGGTGGTGTGGGACGTGTCGCACGCCGCCGGAGCCGTCCCCGTCGACCTGGCCGGCACTGGTGCGGAACTCGCCGTCGGCTGCACCTACAAGTACCTCAACGGCGGCCCGGGTTCACCCGCCTTCCTCTATGTGCGGCGCGACCTGCAGTCCCGGCTGCGGCAGCCGGTGTGGGGCTGGTACGGGCAGCGCGGGCAGTTCGAGATGGGGCCCGACTACGACCCGGTGCCGGGCATCGAGCGGTTCCTGGTGAGCACCCCGCCGCTGGTGTCGCTGGCGGCGATCGATCCCGCCCTCGCCCTGGTCGAGGAGGCCGGCCTGGCACGGATCCGGGCCAAGGGGCTGCGGCTGGGCCGGCTGGCCGACGATCTGGCGGACGCCTGGCTCACTCCGCTGGACTTCCGGCCCGCCTCGCCCCGCCCGCCGGAGCGGCGCGGTTCGCATCTGTCCCTGTACCACCCCGACGCCTGGCGGATCTGCCAGGCGCTGGCCGCGGACGCGAAGGTCGTCTGCGACTACCGGGTCCCGGACCGGCTGCGTATCGGTCTGTCCCCCCTGGTCACCCGGTTCACCGACGTCTGGGACGCGTTGGCCCGTATGCGCGACGTCGTGGCCGAGGGCGCCTACGCCTCCCGGCCCGCCGGCCTCGCCCGGGTGACCTGACCTCCGCCTCCCCGCACACCACCCTCTCCACCTCAGCCGATTCGGAGTGCCCATGGCTCACGCATCCCCGCTCACCACCGACGGACTGGTACAGATCCTGTTCGGCTCCTCGGCCTTCCAGATGCTCCGCGCGGGCAGCGACCTGGGCCTGTTCACCCTGTTGCACCGGCGACCGGGCCTGACCCCGCCGGAGATCGGCCGGGAACTCGACCTGGAGGAGCGGCCGGTGCAGATCCTGCTGCTCGGCACCACCGCCCTCGGACTGACGGTGCGTCAGGATGACGGCTACGAGAACGCCGACGTGCTGAACGGTCTCTTCGCGGAGGGCACCTGGGAGATCATCGAGGATCTCGTCGAGTACGAGGAGCGGATCGTCCGGCCCGCCGAGGTGGACTTCATCGCGTCGCTGCGCGAGAACACCAACGTCGGCCTGCGAAGGATCAAGGGCACGGGGGAGGACCTCTACCACCGGCTGTCCGCGGACCCCGAGCTGGAGCAGTTGTTCTACCGCTGCATGCGATCCTGGTCCCGGCTGTCCAACCCCGTGCTGGTCGAGAAGACCGACCTCACCGGAGTGCGGCGCGTGCTCGACGTGGGCGGCGGCGACGGCGTCAACGCCATCGCCCTCGCGCAGGCCAACCCCGGCGTGGAGTTCACCGTCCTGGACCTGCCCGGCACGGTGGAGATCGCCCGCAAGAAGATCGCCGAGCACGGCCTGTCCGACCGGATCTCCGTGCGAGCCGCGGACATCTTCGCCGACACCTACCCGACAGGCCACGACTGCGTGCTCTTCGCCAACCAGCTCGTGATCTGGTCACCGCAGGAGAACATACGGCTGTTGCGCAAGGCGCACGCGGCGCTGCCGGACGGCGGGCGGGTGCTGGTGTTCAACGCCATGTCCGACGACAGCGGGGACGGCCCGCTGTACGCGGCCCTGGACAACGTGTACTTCGCGACGCTGCCGGCTGCCGGCAGCACGATCTACCGGTGGGGCCAGTACGAGGAGTGGTTCGCCGCGGCCGGGTTCGTGAAGCCCGAGCGGCTGCCCGGCGGCCGGTGGACGCCGCACGGCGTGATCAGCGCGGTCAAGTGACGCCCCAGCGAGTACCGGAGCCGACCATGTCTTCCACGTTCCAGGACGCCCCGCCGGCCGACGGGGGAGCGGTGTGCCCCGCCGGCCCGCACATGATGGACCCCGACCTGCTCGCGGACCCCTTCGGCGGTTACGGCCGGCTGCGCGAGCAGGGCCCGGTCGTCCGCGGCCGGTTCGTGGACGGCACTCCGGTGTGGTTCGTGACCCGCTACGACGACGTCCGCGCCGTGCTGCGCGACCCACGGTTCGTCAACACCCCTTCTCACGTGCCCGGCGCACAGGGCGCGGATCCACGTGAGGGGATGATGGAACTGCTCAAGGTCCCCGAGCACTTACGGATCTACCTGCTCGGATCCATCCTGGACAGCGACCCGCCGGACCATCCGCGGCTGCGCCGCCTGGTGACCCGGGCGTTCACGGCCCGCCGTATCCTCGATCTGCGTCCCGCCATCGAACAGATCGCCGACCGGCTGCTCGCCGAACTGCCCCACCGGGCGCAGGACGGAACGGTGGACCTGCTGGAGCACTACGCCTACCCCCTGTCGATCACGGTGATCTGCCGGCTCGTCGGGATCCCCGCGGTCGACCTCGAGCGGTGGCGGGAGTGGGGCGGGGACCTCGTGTCGATGCGGCCCGAACGCCTACAGCACTCCTTTCCCGTGATGATCGACTACTGCCATCAACTGATCGAACAGCGTCGCGCCGCGCTCAGGGACGATCTGCTGAGCGAGCTGATCCGGGCACAGGACGACGACGGCGGACGGCTCAGCGACATGGAGATGGTCACCATGGTGCTCACCCTGGTGCTGGCCGGCCATGAGACGAGCACGCATCTGATCGGCAACGGCACCGCGGCCCTGCTCACTCATCCCGACCAGCTGGCGCGGCTCAGGGAGTACCCGGCGCTGCTCCCGAGAGCGGTGCACGAGCTGATGCGCTGGTGCGGCTCGGTCCAGGTGGCCCGACTGCGCTACGCCGTCGAGGACCTGGAGATAGCCGGCACGCGCATCGCCCGCGGTGACGCGGTCCAACCGGTGCTGGTCTCCGCCAACTTCGACCCGCGGCACTACACCGACCCGGACCGGCTGCACCTGACACGTCAGCCGGACGGGCAGGCCGAGAACCACGTGGGCTTCGGCCACGGCATCCACTACTGCCTGGGTGCGACGCTGGCCCGGCAGGAGGGCGAGGTGGCGCTCGCCCGGCTGCTGGCCCGCTACCCGGACCTCGCGCTCGCTGACGGCGATCCGGAGCACCACCGTGCCCGGCTGCCCGGCAGTTGGCGGCTGAACGCGTTGCGCCTGCGGCTCGGAGCATGATCCGACCGCAGCACCGAGGGCTCCACGGTCTGCACCGTGGAGCCCTCAGCCCTGGGTGGTGGCGGGAGTCGTGCCGTCAGGCGTCAGGTGGGTCGTTCCTCACGGCGATGGCCTGGACGGGGCAGGACAGCGCGGCCTGGCTGACCTGCCGCGGGGTCGCCGTCTGCGCCCCGTCGGGTACGAGCGCGGCGTACCCGTCGTCGTCCTGGGTGAACACGGTGGGTGCCGTCAGGGTGCACTGCCCGGACCCGATACAGGTGCGGTGGTCGATGTGGATCTCCATGGGGGGCCGTCTCCGGTGGTCGGGCGGGGGTGTCAATGACCGAGCTCGTGCGCGGTGGCACGGTCGAGCGTCAGCAGGACCCACTCCTCGAAGTCGCGGTCTCCCCTCGATGCGGCCTCCCGCCAGCGCTGGACACGGTCACAGGGGGCGCTGATCCGGAGCTGGCTGGCCCGTGTGGGTCTGGCCGGTCGGTTTCCTCTGCGGCTCTCCCGCAACCGCAGTCGGAGCTGGTTCCGTGACCAGCCGTGCTGCTCCGCCTGGTCGAGCCAGGTGTCGGCCTCCGCCGGCGGTAGGGAGGCGACCTCGGCGTGGTGGCCGAAGCTCAGCGTCTCGCGCCGACGCCAGAGCTCGAAGTGGCGTGCCACCCACGCGTAGTTGCGCAGCGTCTGGTAGTCGAGTCCCGCGGCCTGCACTCCGGTCTGGTAGCGGTCGGCGTAGCGGTCCTGGCCGTAGACGAGCCAGTCGCCCAGGCACCAGGCGGAGGAGTCGGCGATCTGGAAGATGTGCTGCCCGGCCTTCTCCCATCGGTCGTACGTGAGGCTGGTCGGTATCTTGAGGCCGACCCGGGTGGTGAAGATTCGTTCCTGCTCGCCCGGTCTGCGAGGGCGGGCCGCCTCGGTCGCTCGGCGGCCGACTGGTAATTGACGGTCACTCCGGTCGTTGGCGATGTGCTGCACCGGCTTTCTCCTGAAATCGGGGCATGATGCATCTCGCACCATTCATCGCGTCCTCGAGCCATCAAGGAAGCAAGCTCAAAAAATGGTAGTCACCGTCCGAGATGCCGTCAATGAATATTTCCGGCCGGAGATGGCCGATTGGGGTGCAATCGGCTTTGATACCGATCGCTTCGGGAGTGCGGCAGGTGCCGAATCGTGGGGGCCCCCCCCGGCCCGCCCCCACCCCCCAGGGGGGGGGCGGGGGGGGGGGGGGCCCGGCCGGGCCCCCCCCCCCCCCCCCCCCACGACCCCGTCAGGGGGTGCCGGCCGAGGCGTGGAGCGGGCCGTCGGAGTTCGTCCGCACCGCCGCCTCGACGCCGTCGAGGATCAGCTCCAGGCCCACCCGGAACGCCTCCCCCGCCTCCTGCTCCATGTATGACGCGGCGCCACCCGCCTCCGCCTCGGTCATGGCGGCGAGAGTCGCGGTCGACTCCAGGGCCGCGAGGGCGGGGAAGCGCTCGGTGAAGTCCGGCGCGAACTCCGCCATCAGCGCGGACCGCTGCGCCCACCACTCCTCATCGGGCACCCCGGTGTCCGGCGCCGCCTGCCGGTGTTCCGTCGCGACCAGGGCCATGCCCCGCACGAACTGGAACAACACCGCGATGACCCGTCTGACGTGCAGGGGTTCCAGGCCGATTCCGCCCAGGATCCGCACCACCGTCTCCAGCCGTGCGTACTCGTTCGGCCCGAGTACGGGACGGGCCTGCGAGACCTGGAGCACCCAGGGGTGGCGCAGATAGAACGCCCAGGCGTCGTCGGCCCAGGCGGTGATCGCCGGGCGCCATCCCACGCTCGTGTCGTACTCCGTGGGCAGCTCGGCCAGCACCCGGTCGTGCATGAGGTCGACCAGTTCGCTCTTGCTCGGCACGTACGTGTAGAGCGCCATGGCGGTCCGCCCGAGCCGGGTCCCGACCGCCCGCATGGACAGGGCCGCCATTCCCTGTTCGTCCGCCACCGCGACACCCGCGGCCACGATCGTGTCGACGTCGAGTCCGGGTTTGGGGCCGGGTTTGGGAGCAGGCCCGCCCGATTCAGCCGATCGCCAGAGCAGGGACATGGATCGGCGGACATCACCCTGTCCGGCGAAAACAACCACCTTGCAACTCCTTACTGTATAAAGTAACCTCACCGACGCATCTCTTTACGCTGTAAGGATACCAGCTGGGCGTCCGCCCGCCCCGGTATGCCCGTACGTTCGTGGAAGGTTTTCGATGGCAGAGCTCCCCGTCACGTTCATCCAGGTCACCGACATCACACGCATCACACCGCGGATGGCCCGCGTGACGTTCGAGGCCGACCACCTCGACGACTCCGTCGGCCTGACCCCGGACCAGCAGCTCAAGCTCTGCTTCCCCCGGCCCGGCCAGGCGCGCCCCGTCCTGCCGGAGCAGAGCGACGACGCGACGGGCTGGTACCAGGCATTTCTGGCCATTCCGGAGGACGAGCGGCCCTGGATGCGCAGCTTCACCCTCCGCCGGCGCGTGCCCGGGACGAACACCGTCGAGGTCGACTTCGTCCTGCACGGCGACGGCGGCCCGGCCAGCGCCTGGGCCGGATCCGCCCGCCCAGGCGACCGGCTCGGCATGGTCGGCCCCTCCGCGCTCTACGCCGGACCGGTCTCCCTGACGGACTCGATCACCTCCGCCGACTGGCTGCTGCTCGCCGGCGACGAGACGGCACTGCCCGCCATCGGCACCCTGCTGGAGGCCCTGCCCGAGCGGACCCGCGCCCAGGTCTACATCGAGGTCGCCGAACGCGCCGAGCAGCAGACCTTCCGGACGGCGGGCGACGTCACCCTGCACTGGCTGCACCGCGACGGAACCCAGGCCGGCCGCAGCGAAGCCCTGATCGACGCCGTCCGCGGCGCCGAGTTCCCGCCCGGGCGCCCCTTCGCCTGGCTGGCCGGCGAGGCAGGCGTCGTCCGGGCCCTGCGGCGCCACCTGGTCAACGACCGGGGGCTCGACAAGCGCGCGATCGACTTCAGCGGCTACTGGCGCGTCAAGCTCACCCAGGACGACGCCCCGACCGCCGACGACATGGCCGAGGCGCAGGAGCGCCTCGCCGAGTACCAGGCGGCGGCCGATGGCCAGTCCTGACGAGCCGCGCGCCGGAGCCGGCATCCCGGCCGGGCGCCGCGAGGCGGCCGGACGACCGCCGGGCCGAGAGAAGGATTTCATGATCACAGTACGAGGACTCGCCCGCCGGTTCACCGTGCGCGGCCAAAGTGTCGAAGCGGTCAAAGGAATCGACTTCGACGTGGCGCCCGGGGAGGTGGTCGGGTTCCTCGGCCCCAACGGAGCGGGCAAGACCACGACCTTACGGATGCTCACGACCCTGCTGCGCCCCACCGGCGGAACCGGAACCGTGGCCGGCTGCGACCTGCTGACGGACCCCCAGGGCGTCCGGCGCAGGATCGGCTGCGTCCACCAGGGCGGCGCCACCTGGCCCGAGTCCAGGGTCGCCGAGGAGATCGAACTCCAGGCCCGGCTCTACGGCCTGTCCCGGTCCGAGGCCAGACGGCGCGGGGCCCTGCTCGCCGAGCAGCTCGACCTCGCCGACCTGGACCAGCGCCCCGTCAAGACGCTCTCCGGCGGTCAGCGCCGCCGGCTCGACATCGCTCTCGGACTGGTCCACGAACCGACGCTCGTCTTCCTCGATGAGCCCACCACCGGGCTCGATCCGCAGAGCCGGGCCAACCTCTGGGACCACGTCCGCCGCCTGCGCTCCGAGCAGGGCACGACCATCTTCCTCACCACGCACTACCTCGACGAGGCGGACGCGCTGTGCGACCGGATCCTCGTCACCGACCACGGCACGATCGTCGCCGAGGGAACCCCCGACGCACTCAAGGCCCGGGTCGCCGGCGACGCGATCACCATCGAGGTGACCGACCAGGTCGCGGAGGCGGCCGACGTCGCCGGGCGGCTGACCGGCGCGACCGAGGTGAGCGTCGAAGGCGACACGGTGCGCTTCCGGGTGCCCCGCGGCGACGCCGCCCTGCCCGAACTGCTGCGCACCCTCGACGCCCAGGGGATCACCATGGCCTCGGTCAAGGTCAACCGGCCCACCCTCGACGACGTGTTCCTCAGCCTGACCGGACGCTCCCTGCGGGACGGCGACCCCGCGCCCCAGGCCAGGGAGGCCGCGCATGCTGCGTGACACCCAACTGATCTTCGTGCGGGACATGAAGCTCGCGCTGCGCAGCCCGACCTGGCTGCTCATCGGGATCATGCAGCCGCTCCTGTACCTGTTCCTGTTCGGACCCCTCATGGTGTCCGTGGTCGACCACACCCCCGGGTTCCCGCCCGGCGGCGCCTGGGAGGTCCTCACCCCGGCCCTCATCGTCCAGACGGCACTGTTCAGCGGCTCCTTCGCCGGGGTGGGACTGCTCACCGAGTACCGGGTCGGCGTCGTCGACCGCTTCCGCGGCACGCCCGCGAGCAGAGCCGCCCTGCTGTTCGGCAAGGTCCTGGCCCAGGCCGTGCAGGCCACCGCGCAGTCCGTACTGATCGTGCTGGTGACGCTGCTCGTCTTCGACCTCGACGCCTCACCGACCGGGCTGCTGCTCAGCCTGGCGATCGCCGCGGTCCTGGCCATCACGCTGTCCTCGGGATCGTACGCACTGGCGATGGTTCTCAGGAGCGAGGCCGCGTTCCCCGCGCTGATGAACGCCGTGCTCCTGCCGCTTCTGCTGCTGTCCGGGGTGCTGCTGCCGGTCTCCGAGCAACTGGCGCCCGGCTGGCTGTACAACCTGGCCCGGATCAACCCCCTGACGCATGTGGTCGACGCCGAACGCGCGGCGTTCCGGGGGGACATGAGCGCCACGGGGCTGCTGACCGGCTCCCTCGTGCTGCTGGTCATGGCCGTCCTCGCCCTGCTGTGGGGCACGCGGACCTTCCGCAAGGAGAACGCCTGACGGCACCGCCCGCAGGCCTACCCGAGACCGGGCTCCCCCTTACATCCCCCGGAGGGGGAGCCCACCCGCACCAGCAAGGAGCACGTGTGAGGAACGACGCCATCGAGGTGACCGGTGCCAGGGAGAACAACCTCAAGAACGTCTCGCTTCGGATCCCGAGACAGCAACTGACCGTCTTCACTGGTGTCTCCGGCTCGGGCAAGTCGTCCCTGGTGTTCGACACCCTCGCGGCGGAGGCCCAGCGGCAGCTCAACGAGACCTTCAGCGCCTTCGTCCGGACCTTCCTGCCCGACCACGGGCGGCCGGACATGGATGCCGTCGAGAACATCTCCGCGGCCGTCGTCATCGACCAGAAACGCCTGGGCGGCAACCCGCGCTCCACCGTCGGCACGGTCACCGACATCAACCCGCTGCTGCGTCTGCTGTTCTCCCGGGCAGGCGATCCCGCGGGCCTGCCACCGAGCGCGTTCTCCTTCAACGACCCCCAGGGCATGTGCCCCACCTGCGAGGGCCTCGGCACGACCGTCCGCCTCGACCTCGACGCGTTCCTCGACCGCACCAGGTCCCTGAACCAGGGCGCGCTGCTGCACCCGGACTTCTCCACCGACAGCTGGTACTGGTTGAGCTATGTGGAGTCCGGCCTGTTCGACAACGACAAGCCGCTGGCCGACTTCACCGAGCGGGAATGGCAGCTGCTGCTGCACGGCGAACTGCCGGACAAGCTCCGCCTCCTCTGGCAGGGCAACACCCTCAACGTCCGTTACGAGGGCCTCGTCGACAAGTTCACCCGGCTCTACGTCAAGAAGGAGGACATGTCCGAGCGCGGCCGCCGGGTGTTCCAGCGGTTCGCCCGCATCGCCTCCTGCCCCGACTGCGACGGCACCCGCCTCGCGCCCGCCGCGCTGGCCACCCGGATCGGCGGCCACCACATCGCGGACCTCACCACGATGGAGACCCAGCACCTCGCACACGTCCTGGCGGAGCTGGACCTGCCGCGGGTGAAACCGGTCCTGGACGACCTGACCATCCGTCTGCACCACCTGGTCGACATCGGACTCGGCTACCTGAGCCTGGACCGGGAGACCCGCACGCTCTCGGGCGGCGAGTCCCAGCGGATCAAGATGGTCCGGCATCTGTCCAGCAGTCTCACCGAGATGCTGTACGTGTTCGACGAGCCGAGCGTCGGCCTGCACCCCCGGGACGTGCACCGGCTCAAGGAACTCCTCATCGCGTTGCGGGACAAGGGCAACACGGTGCTCGTGGTCGAGCACGACCCCGACGTCATGGCCATCGCGGACCATGTGGTCGACATGGGCCCGAAAGCCGGGACGCTCGGCGGTGAAGTGGTCTTCGAGGGCAGCTTTGACGCACTCACCCGTGCCGACACCCTCACCGGGCGCCACCTCCAGCACCGACTGCCCCTCAAGACCGAACCCCGGCGCGCCACCGGGACGCTCACCGTCACCGACGCGACGAGCCACAACCTCAAGAACGTGACGGTCGGCTTCCCCACCGGTGTCCTGACGGTCGTCACCGGCGTGGCCGGATCGGGCAAGAGCACGCTGGTCAACGAGGAGTTCCTCAGCCGGTACCCCGACGCGATCGTCATCGACCAGTCGGCGGTGACCACCAGCCGACGCTCCAACACCGTCACCTACACGGGCCTGATGGACCCGATCCGCAAACTGTTCGCCAACGCCAACAAGGTCAGCGCCTCCCTGTTCAGCGCCAACTCCAAGGGCGCATGCCCCAACTGCCAGGGGCTCGGCGTCCTCTACACCGACCTGGCGTTCATGGACACGCTGAAGTCGGTGTGCGAGGTCTGCCGAGGCCGCCGCTTCTCCGAGGACGTCCTCGGCCACCGCCTGCGGGGCAGATCCATCAGCGACGTCCTGGAGATGACGACGGCCGAGGCGGCGGACTTCTTCACGGAGCCCAAGCTCCGCCCCGTCCTGCACGCCCTGAACGAGGTGGGGCTGGACTACCTTCGCCTCGGCCAGCCGCTCAGCACCCTGTCCGGCGGCGAGTGCCAGCGCCTCAAGCTCGCGGCCGACCTGCACCGCGTCGCAAGCGTCTACGTCATGGACGAACCCACCACGGGTCTGCACATGTCGGATGTCCACCGCCTCCTCGGCATCATCGAGCGCCTCGTCGACCAGGGCAACACGGTCATCGTCATCGAGCACAACCTCGACGTCGTCAGGAGCGCCGACTGGATCATCGACCTCGGCCCCGAAGGGGGCAGCGGCGGCGGACGCATCCTGTGCGAGGGAACTCCGGCCGATCTTCTGAAGTCCACCGACTCCCACACCGCCGCGCACCTCCGCCAGGACCTCTCGCATGCGGGCCGCGTCTGATCATCGGGGCCGTGGCGGCAACGTCGTGAGCCGATGTGCTCGTCGCGCCGGATGAGGCGGCTCGGGCGCACCGATCTCCATGTCCGCCAACCCCCGACCCGCCGGCACCGCGTCGTTGTGAGCTGCGGTGAGCACCGGGCGGTGCCGCTTCATGAACGTGCGCTGCGCCCCATCGCACCGTGGACGCCGCGTCCCCCCCAGCGGTGGCAGGGGGAACGCAGCGCCGTGGCGGACCGCCGTCCGCCCGCCACCGGCCGCCGTCATCGTGGACGCCTTCGACCGGAGGCGGCAGGCAGGCGGGAGCACCGGCCGCCGTCACGGCGCGGCAGCACCGCCCGCCGTCGTGGCCCGGGAGCACCGGCCGCCGTCACGGCCCGGGCGCACCGGCAGGCGGCCTCCTCATCCCGCGTGCACGGTTCCCGCGTAGCGCTGGGCGAACCGGGTGCCGCTGCCCGCGGTGACGGTGACGTCGTACCGTCCGTCGTCGGTGCGCCACGTCAGCCGTGCCCGGTGGCCCGCGCGGACCCACACGGTCTGCTCCTTGCCGGCGAAGTCGTTCGGCGTGAGCGTGAACGCCACGTCGCTGCCGCCGTCGTTGCGGAGGTCGAAGTCCACCGTCGCGTTCTCGGGCCGCCCAAAGTGCCGCAGGGCCGCAGTGACCGCCGGCACCGCCACATCGTCCTGGTCCGCACGGACGAGGGTGCCGGAGAAACGGCGGACGAACCCGTCGGCGCCGTACACGGAGAAGTCGTAGCGGCCGTCGGTGGCCGCCGCGTCCCAGACGTAGGTGCGGGACGAACGCGGCGGGACCGTGAACGGCGTGCCGGTGAACGGCAGGGCGATGTTCGGCAGCACTGTGAAGTGGTAGCCGACACTGCCGTCGTTGGTGAGGGTGCAGGTGACCTTGCCGGTGCCGCGGTCGACCTTCACATCGGCCCACGGCCGGTACGGCAGCGGCCGGTGCGGGCGCTCACCCTCCTCCTGCCCCGGCATGGACTGCTCCGTGGGGACCTTGACGCCCGGCAGGGAGTTGCCGGCGTCCGCCTTCGCCATGAGCGCGACCGTGTCCGGCAGGGCGGGGATGCTGTAGTCGGGTTTGCTGAAGTCGAAGCAGCTGGTCAGGTCGCCGCAGACGGTGCGCCGCCAGTCGGAGATATTGGGCTCCTTCACACCGGTGACACGTTCCAGCAAGCGCAGGACCGATGTGTGGTCGAAGACCTGGGAGTTGACCCAGCCGCCGCGTGACCACGGCGACACGACCCACAGCGGCACCCGGCTGCCCAGGCCGATGGGCTTGCCGTTCGCGAACTCGTCCTTGGTGCCCGGCTCCGGGAACGGCGGGATGACGTGGTCGAAGTACCCGTCGTTCTCGTCGTACATGAGCAGGAAGACGGTGTTCTTCCACACCTCGGGGTTGGAGAACAGCGACTGCAGCGCGGTGTTGACCCAGTGGGCGCCGTAGTCGGGGCTGGCCGCGGGGTGTTCGCAGAACAGGTACGGCGCCACCAGCCAGGAGACCGTGGGCAGGGTGCCGTCCTTGCAGTGCCGGTCGAACGCCGTGAGGTCGAACTTCGTCATGGCGTTGATGTAGCGCGGGTCGTCCTTGGGGAACTCGTGGAACTGCTTGAAGTACGACAGCGCGTTGTCGTCGTAGTCGCCGTAACGGTCGTCCGAGCCATCGGGGTTGTGGTAGACGCGCCAGCTGATGCCGGCCTGTTCCAGGCGCTCGGCGTAGGTGGTCCAGTCGGCCACCGGGTTGTCCGTGACCGGGGTGTTGTCGGTCCACGGGCCGGTGGTGCCGTCGACGCCGGGTCCCGCCGTGCCGGTCCACAGATACAGGCGGTTGGGGTCGGTGGGCCCGTTCAGCGAGCAGAAGTAGCCGTCGCAGAGGGTGAAGGCGTCGGCGAGCGCGTACTGGTAGGGGATGTCCTCGCGGGTGAAGTAGCCCATGGTGCGCTCGCCCTTGGCGGAGACCCACTTGTCCATGGCGCCGCCGTTCACGGCCGTGTGCCCGGTGTCCCAGTCGTGCGGGAGTCCGCCCGCGTTCTGCGCGTTGTACTTCGTGGTGTCCATCCGGAAGGGCAGGAGGTGGCCGTCCTTGCGTCCGCGGTCGGGCTGGCGGAACACCGTGTCGCCGCTCGCGAGCACGCTCGCCTGCCGGTCGCCGAAGCCCCGCACGCCGCTCAACGTGCCGAAGTAGTGGTCGAAGCTGCGGTTTTCCTGCATCAGGATCACCACATGCTTGACGTCGGCGACGCTGCCGTGCCGGGTGTCGCGTCCGGCTGCCTCCGCGGTGCCGGGGAGCCCGGCCGCGACGGCGGCGCCGGCCGCGGTGGTGCCTATGAAGGTGCGGCGGCTGATCTCAGTCATGGGAGGAAGGTCCTTCAGGTCGTTTCGGTGGTCAGCCGCGGGCGGACAGGGAGAATGTGACGACGGCGGCGGCGTGGTCGGAGGGCCAGCCGTTGGCGGAGGTGTCCGGCACCGGCCGGGGCCAGCCGGTGACCAGGCTGTGTGCTTCCAGGACCTTCAACCGGCCCGCGTACTGGATCTGGTCGATCCGGTCCTGGGGTTCCGTGCCGCCGTCTTCGCGTCGCGGCCGGACGGGGGACCAGGTGGTGCCCGGCGTCTTCGCCGGGTTGGGGTGGGCGACGCGGTAGGCGTCGACGAGGCCGGCCCGCTCCAGGGCCTCGGTGACCGGCCAGCGGACCCGCCCCACTCCCGCGTGCGCGGACGCCGTCCGGCTCGTCCAGTCGTGGTGCGACGGCGAGGCGAGACCGGCGGCCAGCACCAGGGGGTTGCGGGAGGCGAGATCCGTCCGCATCGCGGCCACCAGCGCCTGCGCCTGCCGGTAGCGCGTCGTTCCCCGCTCCGCCGCCTCGACCTGATCGGGCGTCCGTCCCGCCAGCAGCGCGTACGGGCCGTAGTCGGCCTCGTCCAGCTGGGCCGTCCACAGCCGCACCGTGCGGCCGCCGGGCAGCCGCAGCGTCGCCGCGGCGGCCGGGAGCGCCGCGGTCGGCGCGACGACGTCGGTGAGCGGGTACTGGCTCACGATGCCGAGCCCCCCGGCCTGGTGCACATGCCAGCCCAGCGCCCCGGCGAGCCTCCCGGCCCCGTCGTCACCACACTCCTGGAGGGCGACGACGTCCAGGCCCTGGGTGAGCACCAGCCGCAGCTGCTTCTCCAGGAAGCCGTCGATGTGGGTGCCCGCGTCCCACAGGTTCAGCGTGGCGACCTTGAGCCGCAGCCGGTCCCGTGAGGTACGCACGGGCACCTGGACGGTGACGGTGTCGCCGCCCACGGCGCTGTCGCTGACGGCGGCCACCACGCGGCCGGGTGTCCGCGGCGCGACGGAGGGGACCTTGCCGCTGACCGTGCCGTCCGCCGACAGCGTCAACCACGGGTCCCCCGCGACCCGTTCGAAGGTGGCGCTGCCCGCGGCATTGCCCTCCGGCCTGACCCACAGGCCGCCCAGCCGCAGTGAGAAGGCGGTGCCCGTGGTCTGCGGGGCGGTGGTGACGGCGTCCACCACCGCGTGCGGACGGGGGATCACGGGGCGTATGGCGAAGCTGAACGCGGCGGTGCGGGCCAGGATGCCGTAGCCGTCCTTGGCCAGCAGATAGGCGGTGTACGGGCCGCCGCTGAGTCCCGAGGTGTCGATCGTGATGTCGCCGACGGCCCCGGGGGTGTACTCCCAGGCCAGGGAGGCGCCGTGGCCGGGCTGCCGGTCGCCGTTGTAGACGCCGATCCAGTTCTTCGCATGGGGCGCGTCGGTCGTCCAGTGGAAGGAGACCTTGTCGCCCTCGTACGGGGTGGGTGTCGTCAGCTTGACCGAGTCGCCGGTGGGCGCGCCGGCGAAGCTGAAGGGCTCGGTCCTCGCGAGGATGCCGTAGCCGTCCTTGGCCAGCAGATAGACGGTGTACGGGCCGCCGCTCAGGCCCGAGGTGTCGAGGGTCGTCTGCCCGGAGGAGCCGGAGACATACGCCCAGACGAGCGAGCCCTTGCCGCTGCCGGGCTGCCGGTCGCCGTCGTAGACGCCGATCCAGTTCTTCGCGTCGGGCGCGTCCGTCGACCAGGTGAAGGTCAGTTTGTCGCCGCGCTGCGGGGACGTCGCGGAGGCGATTGTAATGCTGCTCCCGGACGCGGCGACCTCTGAGGGGGACGGCATGGTGGTGGGTCCTCTCCGCCCCGGACACCGGCGCGGCGGCGCCCGGGTGAGCAAAGAAAGTTGTCTGTATAACTTCGCTCCCAGCAAGCAGTGCCACGGCGACGGGACCGTGAACGACGGGTTGCCGGAGTTCGGGAAACAGACGGAAATCTGAAGATCCCGTGTGCGGGCCGGTGCCCTGCCGGAGTTCACCGAAGGCGGTCATCCACAAGGTCACGGCAGCGATGCGGGGCGGTCACTGACGGCCGAAGAACTCCACCTCGGCGACGGCGACCCGGCGGTCGGCGCGGACACCGTAAGCGGCGTCCACCGTCAGTCTCACCCGAGTCACCTCCGAGCCGCGCACATCGAAACTCTGCTGGCCGGGCGCGTCGTTGAGGTTGATTCCCTTGGTGGTGCGCTCACCCTGCGCGGACACCAGGGTGACGGTGATCTCCGACGGCCGTGCCTGGGTGAGGAATTCGTCCCCCTTCGCCGAACTCCCCGAAGTGATCAGCAGTTTCCGCAGCCGCACCGGCCGGTCGAACTCCGCGTCCAGATACTGGCCCGCGCCGGGCCCGCGGCCGGCGGGCGCCCAATAGCGGTTGCTGAACCCGTCGAAGGCCGCCTGCGCCCGATGGGCCGGCGACTCGCTGGACGCGCTCACCTTCACCGGGTGCAGCGGTTTCGGGTCACCGGCGCGGTCCTCGGTGAACGTGAGCACGTCGGACAGGTACGACCGGGCCAGCCACGCCACGGCGGCGAGCACGAGCAGCAGCACCGGCAGCGTCAGGCGCGGCCGGGGCCACCTGCGACGCCTGGACCTGGGCCGGCTCCCGGCGGCCAGCGGACGCTCCCGGCGGCCCGGCACGAGCCGACGCCACCACGGCGAAGCCGCATCCGGCGCCGGCGCCGGCGCGGGGTCGAGCAGATCGCCGCAACTGACACAGAGCCTACGGCTGTACGGGTTCTCCCGACCGCACCTCGGGCAGCGCCGGGTGGACGGGGGCGGCGCGGTGTGGGGCCGGGGCGGCGCCCACGGCGCCGCGGACGAAGGCGTGACCGCCGTGTCCGGGGGGTCCGGGCGGTGATCGGGTCCGGTCCCGGAGTCGTCGGGCCGGGGGTCGCCGGGCCGCACCGGTGCCGCCGTGGGGCCCTCAGCGTGCGCGGGGGCCGGGACGGGGGCGGGCGACGGCGATCCCACGGGCTGCGCAGCCGGGGGAGCAGGGGAAGCCGGGGGAGGCGCAACGGGCGGGGCCGGCGGAACGGGCGGGGGAGCGGTCGGCGCCGCGGCGTCGGGCGGTCGGTCGCCGGCCCGAGCCGCCGTACCCTGCGCCGTGCCGTCCGGTGGCTGCGGCTCGTCGTCCCAGCCGAGAAACGCCTGGCAGGAGCCGCAGAAGCGGGTACGCGCCGCATTGCGGTGACCGCACTCGGGGCAGACCATCACGCACCCGTCCCGTCCGATGCCACGACGACGTCCACCGCGTACGGAACATGCGCGGGCACCTCGGCGGCCATCAGCCGCTCCAGCCGTGCCCGCGCCGGGCCGACGGCCCCCTCGTCCGCCACCCGCAGCCGCACCCTCAGCCAGGGACCCGCCGACCCGGGCAGCGCCGACCCCGGCTCGGCGGACCAGGACGTGGCGCCGCTCTCCTCGATCTCCGGTTCGACACCCGTCTCCATCCGGATCGCCGCCGCCAGCCCGTGCCGGGTACCGCGGGCGCGATGCCGGGCGACCGCACCGGTCACCAGGGCGCGACGCCGGCGCACCGGCCGCTCCGGGTCCGCCTCCACCGCGACCCACCCGGCCAGCCACGCCAGCAGATCCTCGGGCGCGGTACGCGGATGCAGATGGGCGGGCAGATTGTCCAGGGTGAGCAGCACCGGCGCCAGCACCTCGTCCAGCGCGCTCAGAAACCGCTCGACGAACGGCTGCTCCAGGTAGACCGCGGGCAGTTGATGCAGCAGCGGATGGGGCGTCGGCAGCCCCGGAAGTCCTTCGCGCACTCACGCCTCCCGCACCCGGAGCCGGTGTTCGTAGCTGAACACCAGCGCATGCCGGTCCAGTTCGATCCTCGCGGTGGCCTCGGCGCGCTGTCCGCTCACCGGGTCCGCCGGAAACAGCCGTACGTCCTCGACCAGGTCGACACCGGGCACCCGTTGCAGCACCGCGAACACCTCCCCGGAGTGCACCGGCCGCCCGAACGGCCAGCCCCGTCCGTCCGGCCCGCCCGTCAGCGGGTTGAAGTAGCCGTACAGCGCGGTCAGGGCCGCGTCCCGCAGCCGGTCGGCCGCCGCGCCACGGGCCGCCACCACCGAGGCCACCACGGTGACGCCCTGGTAGTACGGCGGCTCCACGGCCAGCCGGGTGCCGATCGGGCGCCGCTCGTCCAGATACGAGGCGATCATCGCCAAGGTGTCCCGCGGCGGGACCAACTCCTCGAACCGGATCCGTCCCTGCGCGTCGCCCCGACCCGCCGGAACCACCAACAGCCGCACACCCACGCCCTGTTCGACCCCCTGCTCGGCCGGCTGCCGGTCATCTGCCGGGCCGGCCGGGACGCACGCCACCCGGGCGGCGTCCGGCGCCACCTCACGGGCCAGCAACTCGTAGTCGCGCGGCACCACGGCCCGGTGCAGGGTGCGCAGCGTCATCGGCCCCCGCACCCGCGCGTTCTCCACCGTTTCGCCGTCCACCCCGCCCAGCGCGGGCCGCCGGTTCTCCACCCGGGCCACGAACGGCAGCGAACTGCGCAGCACCCGCAGCCTGCCCCGCGCCACGTTGCCCCGGTGCCCGCCGCCCGTACGGTAGGAGCGCACCCGCACCGGGGCGCCCTTCGGCGGCACCGCGCCGTACAGCCGGAGCGTGCCGTCGGCCTCCCGTACGGCGGGACCGAAGTCCACCTGACCCGAGTTGGGGTCCAGGGTGAAGTGCCGGTCGTACGGGGTGGAGTGCGCGAAGTCGTCCACCCGGGCCCACTCCACCCAGCCGGACCCCTCCGCGACCTCCACCACGAACGGCTCCTCGCCCGCCACCACCGGCGGCCGGGCCAGCCGGAAGCCCTGCCCCGCGATCCCCTCCGACAGGCCCAGCACCTCCTCCGCCACGGTCTCGGCGTGCGCGGCCGCCACCGTGCCGCCGATGCTGAACGCGCTCGCCCTGCGCACCGTCGGGGACGCCACGTACGTCGGCCGGTCCGCCGCCGCCTCCACCAGCCGGCAGCGCAGCCAGCCACCGGACCGCCCGGCGACCACCGAGGCGGTGTGCCCGGCGGGCACATGCAGGATGACCTCGCCCGCCTTGTTGAACCCCCCGGTGTCGTCCTTCTCCACCTCGCACGCCACCCATGCCGCGCCGTCCCACGCCTCCCAGCGCAGCGGCGGACGGCGCGGGTCGACACCGACGCCGTCCACCCGGCAGTCCAGCCGCAGCACCACCGCACAGCCCGGCACCGGGACGGACAGCCCGAAACAGAGGCAGTCCCCGGGGGCGGGCGCGGGACTGAAGCACGGCACATCACGGCCGAGCGCCAACTCCTCCGACCGGTCGGCGGCGTTGCCGTCGGCCGGCCAGGTGACGAGATGGGACAGCGCGCACGGCACCACCGACAGGGCCCGGCCGGTGGTGAACACCACGGCCTCCTCGGTCTCGGTGCGCACCGTGGCGACCTCCGTACCCGACCGCACCCGCACCGTGTCGGGCTGCGGCGCGGACAGCCAGAACGTGACCTCGGCGCGGGCGGCCGTCGGCGGGAACAGCCGTACGCCGATGAGGTCGAGGAAGGCCAGATAGTTCTTCTCCGGTACCCGGTTGAGCCGGTAGACGAGCTGGTCGACCATGGTGGCGAACGCCTCGATCAGGGTGACGCCCGGGTCCGACACATTGTGGTCGGTCCACTCGGGACAGCGCTGCTGCACCAGCCGTTTGGCCTCGTCCACCAGGCCCTGGAAACGCCGGTCGTCCAGATTGGGGCTGGGCAGCGTCACCGCGATCCCCCGCCCGTACTCTCGCCGTCCGGGATCACATAGAACGGGAAGACGAGGTTGCGCGGGTCGTTGGTGCCGCGTACCGCGTAGCCGATGACGATGTACAGCACCCCGTTGTCCGCCTCGTCGAACCGCACGGCCACGTCCGCCACCTCGATCCGCGGCTCCCACCGCTCCAGTGCCAGCCGCACCTCGTAGGCGAGTTGCCCGGCCGTACCGGCGTCCGCGGGCGCGAACACATAGTCGCCGAGTGCGCAGCCGAACTCGGGACGCATCGGACGCTCGCCGGGCGAGGTGGCGAGGACCAGCCGGATCGACTCCTCGATCTCCCGTTCGTCCCGGACCAGCGCTATGCCGCCGGTGGCGTCCGTGCGGGGCGGGAAGGCCCAGCCCGCACCGATGAATTGACGTGACATCAGTTCCGGCCCCCGATCTGCACGGTCGGGCACCCGGCCGTGATCGGCGCTCCGCAGGCCGCCGTGTCACCCACCCGGGCCGCGGGCCGACCGCCGATCAGCACGCTGGAACTGCCGGGCGGCACGATCGCGGACGGGGCGTGCGCGGCGGGTGAGGAGCACTGGTGCGGGGTGCCCACGGTGGCCGCCGGCCGCCCGCCGATCAGCACGGTGGGCTCTCCGGGCGGGCCGACCACCCCGGGATGCCCGGTGGGATCGCCGACGCGTGCGGCTGCTGGCATGTGCTGTGCCCCCTGCCTGGTTCGTCACGTTCCTGCGGTTCCTGACGACGAGTTGCTTGCGGCGCGTTTCAGTTGATGCGTACGAGAGGCGCGTTGACGGACAGGGCGGTACCGCCCCTGAGTTCGGTCCTGGTGGTGCTGTCCACCGCCACCTGGCCGCCCCGTACCTCCACCGTGCCGCCCGTGGCGAGCTTCAACGGGCCGTTGCCGCCGTCCACTTGGACGCCGGTACGGGCGGTGAGCCGGACCGAGTCGCCGGTCAGCTCCAGCGTTCCGCCGCCCGCGTCCAGCGCGACCCCGCTGCCCGCGCTGATCGAGACCTGTTCCTTCGCCTCGATCTCCACCGTGCCGTCGCTGTGCACCACGACCGTGGTGCCCCGGCGGTCGAGGTTGATCCTCAGCTTTCCGTCGCCCGTCGACAGCCGTACGCCCTGCGGTCCGTTCGCGGCGTCCAGCAGTTCGAGCCGGTCGCCGCTGCGGGCACCGAAGGCACGCTTGGTGACGGCTCCGCTGGTCGGGTCGACCGCCCCGGCAGCCTCGTCCGCCTGCGGACCGGCTCCCGGCGCCGGCCCGCCGCCGCTGCCGCCCGGCTTGTCCTGCCCGTTGTAGAGCCCGGCGAGGACATAGGGACGGTCCAGATGGCCCTGTTCGAACCCGACCAGCACCTCGTCGCCCACCTCGGGGATGAACGCCTCCCCGCCGCCGGTGCCGCTCGCCTGCGCGGTCCGCGCCCAGTCGCTCGCGTACTCGTCGGACAGCCACGGGAACCGCACCTTCACCCGGCCCAGGCCCTCCGGGTCCTTGGTGTCCGTGACCGTGCCGTTCGCCAGCCCCGAACACCGGGCCCCCGCCACCGTGCCGGCTCCCGTGCCGCCGGTCAGTCCGAACAGGGAGCGTTCCTGCTGCCCGGAGACCGTCACCCAGGTCTCGTAGCCGCGCACCGGATCGAACACATGCCGCGACGACGTCACGGTGTAGCGGCCCTCGAAGGGGGCGCCGACCCCGGCCAGGGTGACCGCGCCGCCCGCCCGCACCTCCGGGTTTCCCCGGATCACCGCCTCCAGTTCGGCGAACGACCCCGCGATCCGCGCGGCGAGTGCCTTCGCCGCCTGGTCCACCTGGGCCTGGTTCGCGTACGGCGCGTCTGACACCACGAAGTCGGCCTCACCGAACGGCCGTGCCACCTCGGCCGCCGTCACCCCCAGCTCCAGCGTCGCCGCGGAGCCCGCGTCGGCGCGGCCGATCAGCGGCTGCTTGGCCCGTACGTCCCAGCCGCGCACCTCCACCGCCGAGACCTGCTCGGCGGCGGACACCCCTGCTCGGCAGCGCAGCAGATTGTCACCCATCTCCAGGACCAGCGGGTTGCGGTCGGCGCGGGCGGAGGTGTCGGGGGCGCCGCCCGCCTCGGTCGGCCTCGACACATGGAGCCGGCCGTCCCTCACAAACACCTGGACACCCGCCTGATCGGCCAGTGAGCCGAGGAACTCCCAGTCGCTGACGTTGGGTTGCGCCACGTGTTCCAGCACCGGGCCGGACACATCGATCGTGCCCGGCTTCAGACCGGCCCGCCGCGCCACCTGGACACAGATGTCCGCCAACGTCATGTTCTGGTAGCCCGCCACCCGGCGGCCCCGGAAGAGACGATGAGACTCGTCAAGCCCCCGCACCACGGTGTAGGTCCCGGTGTCGTCGATCTCCACCTCCAGCGCCGTCACGCTCCCGGTCAGCAGCGGACGCGGCGACGGACCGCCGTCGGCGCCGGCCAGCAGCCGTACCTCCGTACCGATCCGCACCCCCGTGTGGTCCAGCAGGATGCGGCTGGGGTCGCGGAACCGCAGCAGGAACAGATCGGGCAGGGTACGGCTGTCGTCCACATACCCTTCGACCAGGGTGTTCGCCAGGGCCGCGGACAGCGGACGGCCGTCGAACTCCACCAGCAGGGACTTGGCGACACTCTGATTGACCATGACGCTCGCCTCACCGGCCCCTGTCGTGTCCGTCGCCGGGAGCACCGCCCGTGCCGTGCCGCCCCTGCGCTCGCTCCAGTTCGTCCAGCGCCGGGAGCAGCAGTTCGCGCCCCTCGGGCAGGCGCATCGGATCGTCGATCCCGTTCGCCTCCGCGATCGCCCGCCAGCCGGCCGGGTCGCCGTACTCACGCCAGGCCAGCAGCGCCAGCGTGTCCCCGGTGCGCACCCGGTGCACACGCCGTGCGTGCAGGGCGCCCGAGGTCGGGTTCTGCCCGGGAGTCTCCCCGCTGATCTCCTCCATGGTCACCTGGCACACCGCCCGGATCGGCACGCCCGACGTGGTGAACAGGGTGTATTTCGCCTGCACTTGGCTGACGTAACCCGGGAAACCGGTGAGCCCGCCCCAGTGGAACACCACCCAGGGCGGTGAGGAGCGCTGCTGCTGCCTTGTCTCGCTCGTCGGCACACAGCACGCGAACAGCTTCTCCACCGCGGTCACCACACTGGTGTCCTGGGTGTCGCTCGCATCGAAGAACATCTCCACCGTGAGCTTGCTGGGCTGCGGCCCCTGGTACTCCGGCGGCCCCGCGCTCTTCGCGCCCTTGGCCGGAGTGCGTTTCCAGGCCGCCGCCTTCGTCAGGGACAGCTCCTTGGGGTTGAACTGGAAGTCGATCCGCCCGCACGGCCCGCCGGGCGTCAGGCTTCCGCCCGGCGGCGGAGTACGCAGCTCCAGGTACGCGTGCTCCAGCTTGGGCCGGGCCCCGCCACCCTGGGCGGCGGCCGTCCCCGCGCCCGCCGCGCTGAACGCCACCGGAGTACCCACGGGTCAGTCCTCCATCGTGACAAAGCCGTGGTGGGCGATCTCGATCGTCTCCATGGCCACCTTGGGGGACTCCGGATTGAACGCCGGCCCGGTCCAGCGCACCGGCACCACCTCCAGCAGCCCCCACTTCGCCACCGGCCGTCCGTCCCCGGTGCGTGCCTCGATGTGTGCCGTCCTGCGTCTGATCCCGGTGGTCATGCTCGCGAACCACTTGGCCACCTTTTCGGTCTCCCGGGTCAGCGGCCTGGACAGCTTGATGTTCGGGTACTTCAGACGGGTGGGCAGTTGCCACAGATGCATGTTGTTGCCGCCCTCCTCGCGCTGTTCGAGCACGACCTCGCAGCCCAGGCCCTCGCAGGTGTTGAACGAGCCGAGTTCGATGCCGTCCACGGTGACGACGAAGCAGACGCTGACCGCCGGGTCGTCGGTCACGGCCATGCCGTCCCTCCTCTGTGTTCGGTCGGTGCTGTCCGCACCCGGTCGGTGGCTGGTCGCAGCCCGTTCAGTGCCTGGTGTCGATCAGGTGTCCGGCCCGTTCCCGGTCCAGCCGCAGCTCCGCCTTGAGCAGCCGGCTGAGCGGGGCGAACAGGGCGCGGACCAGTGCGTCGTCCACCTTCGGCGGGCCGTCGGGGCCGGGCCGGCCGGTCTGCTCTTCGGGGGCGGCCGGGGCGGTGGCCGAGGCGCCGGGAACGGGATCCGGTGACGACGGGGCGGGCGGATCGGGCAGGTCGGGCGGGACCGGGGGATCCGGGGGAGCGGGGGGATCCGGCGGGATGGTCCCGACGTCGCGTTGCACGGACGGGACGGACGGGACGGACGGGACGGACCGGACGGGCCCGGTGGACGCGACGGCTCGGGCGCGCTGGACGGACGCGGTAAGCGGCAGGGCGGCAGTAAGCGGTACGGAGGCGGAGAGCGGTACGGAGGTGTACGGCTGCGGGGCCGCCGGTACGGCGGCGGCAACCGGGGGCACGGGCAGCGCGGCGGACGGCGGCCGGAAGACGACGGAACCGTCGGCCATGCGCTGTGCCACCCCGGCGGCGACGGCCACGGAGCCGGCGTCGACCGGTGCCGGCGACCGGGACACGGCGGGTGCGGCCGGGCGTGCGGCGGTCGGCGGGAGAGGGATCGTGGCGGCCGGGGCGGCGACGGACCGCTGGGCGAGCGGCACCGGCACGGACCGTACCGAGTCCCCGGTGGTGCCGTCCGGTGCTCCCCGCGCGGGGGCGCCGGTGCCCTGGATCCCGTACCCGTCATCGGGCCGTGACCAGCGCACCGGTACGGCGACCTGCTGCCCGGCCTCGCTCGGCGCGTCGCCGGCCTCGGGTGGCCGCACACCGGAGAACAGCGGCATCGAACGCTGTGCGACGAGCGGCGCCAGCGGCCCGCTCACCGCGCCCGGTCCGGGTGCCGCCGGTGTCCCGTCGGCGGCGGCCCGCTGAATCCGTACCGGGGCCTCGGCGGGCCTCGGCTCCGGCAGCGGGCCGGTGTCCGCCGTGCGCAGGACGAGCGGGTCGTCGAAGAGCAGCGGCCCGGCGGGCGAGTCGGCCGACGGACGGCCTGGCCACGGGGTCACGGCGCCGGGCTCGTCCGCTGTCGGCGGGGCGCCGGTGCCGGCGGCGTCCTCCCGCCGTGCGGTGAGCGGCAGTTCGGCCAGCGGCTCGCCGAGACCGACGGTGTGCGAGCGGGTGCGGTCGGCCGCGGCGGCCCGCTGGACCGGCGCCGCGGACGGAGCGGAGGCTGCGGACGGCGCGGACGGCGCGGACGGCGCGGACGGCGCGGACGGCGCGGACGGCGCGGACGGCGCGGACGGCGCGGACGGTGACGGCGATGGCCGGGCGGGCGGTGGCGATGGCGGCGGCACGGGTGTGTCGGGGCGCACGGCGTCGACGGGCACAGCGGTGAGCCGGCGTACCCGCATGGCCGGTGGGCGGGCCGCGACCAGCGGTGCGATCGAGGCCGTGGGCCCCGGGCCCGCGGTGCTCGGCACCGCCTCTCGCTGCACCGGCGGGTTCGACGGCCGTGCCCCGCGCGCGGTGTCGGGACGGATTTCGCCGCCGACGGTCGGCGTCTGCCGCGTCTGCTCCGGTGTGGCCGGTGTGGCCGGTGTGGCGAGACCATGGCCCAGCCCGGACGGAGCCTGAGGGCTCACCAGGTGCCCGAGCGGCATGCGCAGGGATGCGTCCCGCCAGGTGTCCAGGGAGCCACGGAACCCCACCGGATCCGTGACCAGGGCGGGAGCGCCCACCGTACGCTGGAGCGGCGGCACGTCACGCCATCCGGCGGCCCGCACCGGCGCACGACCCGTCTCCGGGGCGGGCGCGGCGGCGTGGCCGCTTGCACCGTCGGCATGCCGGTCACGTCCGCGGCGGCCGGCCGGCCAGGACAGCCATCCCATCCGGGTCACCCTTCGTTGAGCCGGGCGACGTGCTGGACGTACCGCAGCCGGTCCGGGTGTTCAAGGTCGAGGATCTGGTCCAGGGACCAGTGGAAGTGGTAGGCGAGGTACGCGACTTCCTCATGGAGCCGGTCGGCCGCGTACGTCATGATTCCCCCAGGCGACCACCGCCGGACAGGTCCACCGCGAAGCTCTCCTGGCACGAGGGGCAGGTGACCGCGGCACGGGTGTGCCCCTCGGCGTTGATACGGCGGTAGAAGTCCTGCAGGAAGGCGAGGTCGGAGGCGAACAGGTCCTCGATGATCCCCGGGTGGACGTCCTCGATCGAGCCGAGCCGCACCAGCACCCGGGAGATCAACACCACCGACAGATAAGCGGAGTTCTCCCGAACCCGGTCGTCCCGGAGCGGGATCAGCTCATCGCGTGCGGTCGCGAGCCGCATGACCCCGGCCCGGTGCACGGTCCCGGAACCGTCCACATAGCCGCGCGGCAGCTCGAAGGCGAACTCGGTGCGCAGGGTGTCGACATGCCCGGCCCGGTCCGCCGTCGCCGCCGCGGCCCCGGGCTCGGCGGCGGACGGCGTCGCGATCGTACGCCGCATCAGTCGACTTCCACGCTCTCGTAGGTGATGGACAGCTTCTCGGTGAGAACGGAGGTGTCTCCGGCCTTGAGGGTGCTGATCTCCAACGACTTGGGCCAGGCGTTGATCAGCTTGTAGCGCTTGATCGGGATGCCCTCGTAGTCGTAGACGATGATGGAGCCGTTGCGGCGGGCGTTGGTCATCTTCCCGAACCGGGAATCCTTGACCCACTGCTCGAAGCTGTTGTCCTCCGTCAGACCGCGGGTGACGGTGACCTCACCGGCCTTGGGACGGCCCGGGAGCTTCTTGATGGCGTATTTGCCGTCGGCGGTGTTCTGCTTCAACTCGATGACGTCCTGCTCCATCTTCAGGCCGCTGACCTCGGTGATCTGCCTGATGAGAACGCTGTCGAATTCGAGGCCGAAGGAATGTCCTACGGAACTGTCGAGTTCGGGGAGCGGCATGCCAGCCTCCTAATGCTGCGG
>NZ_JBEPAP010000050.1:0-39956 GCF_040298665.1 Streptomyces sp. NPDC001508 | reverse complement strand
ACGGTCCTGTCGGTCCTGTCGGTCCTGTCGGTCCTGTCGGTCCTGTCGGTCCTGTCGGTCCTGTCGGTCCTGTCGGTCCTGTCGGTCCTGTCGGTCCTGTCGGTCCGGACGGTCCTGACGGCCCCGCGGGCCGTGGCGTCACTCGTCGATCCCGCCCGACCCCGCCGAGAGCTGGGCGAGCCGGAACACCACGAACTCCGCCGGTTTGACCGGGGCCACCCCGACCTCACAGATGACCTGACCGGCCTCGATCGACTCCGCAGGATTGGTCTCGCGGTCGCACTTCACATAGAACGCCTCGTCCGGCGTCAGCCCGAACAGGGCGCCCTTGCGCCACTCGTTGACCAGGAACGCCGAGATGGTGCGCCGGATACGGGCCCACAACGCGTCGTCGTTCGGTTCGAAGACCACCCACTGTGTGCCCGCGAGGATCGACTCCTCCAGGTAGTTGAAGAGCCGCCGCACATTGAGGTACCGCCATGACGGATCGTCGGCGAGCGTACGCGCGCCCCATACCCGGATGCCGCGGCCGGGAAAAGCGCGGATGCAGTTGAGCCCGATGGGATTGAGCAGGTCGTGCTCCCCCTTGGTGATCCGCGTCTGCAGACCGACCGCGCCACGCAGCACCTCGTTCGCCGGCGCCTTGTGCACCCCGCGCGTCTCGTCGTTGCGCGCCCACACACCCGCGACATGCCCGCTCGGAGGCACGAAGGCGTCACGGCCGACGGCCGGGTCGAACACCTTGATCCAGGGGTAGTAGAGCGTGGCGTACCGGGAGTCGAAACCGGTCGTCTCCTCCCGCCACGTCTTGATCTGGCGCGGGCTCAGGGCGGGCGGCGGATCGAGGATCGCGATCCGGTCGCCCATGGCCTCGCAGTGGGTGATCAGCCCGCGCTGCACCGAGATCACCGTCTCCAGGTCCAGCGCCCCACGCTGGTACGCACTCATCAGATCCGGTACGGCCACCATCGTGACCTCTTCGACCGCCTCCAGCCCGCCGAACCCGGTGCGCTGGTCGGGATCGCCGACGTAGGAGTCGGCGGACAGCGCGTCGGGCACCCCGACGACCCCGCCGCCCGGCCCGGCACCGGGCGCCGCGGCCAGCGTCACCGACTGGACCTCGGGCCGGGCCGGCGCGGCCCCCTTGCCGGGTTCCTCCAGCCGGATGAGCTGCGACCGGGCCCTGACCTGGGTGGCCACGTTGTCCTTGCTGCGCTTGGTGGTCACGGAGGGGTATGTCTCGACGACCTGTCCGTCCCGCTTCACGATCAAGGTGAAGACGTCCTGGGGCGGATCCTCGCCCTCGGGTTCTGCCACCTCCACGGTGATCTCTCCCGTGACGCCGGGCAGCGCCCGCACGGAGTACGGGCCGAGTTGCGCGGTGGTCCCCACCCGCTCGGCGCTCTCCCGTGCCGGCCCCTCGGCCTTCCCCGCCGGACCCGCCTCGGCGCCGCCGATCCGGACCACATAGCAGATTCCGCCACCGTTGGCGAAGTACCCGTAGACGGCCGAGGCCAGATAGGTCCCCTCGACGAAGTCGCCGAAGACGCCGGTGAACTGGGTCCAGTTGGTGATGAGGGTCGGCTCGTTGAACGGACCCTTCTGAGCGAAGCCGATGAAGGCGGCGACCGAGGTCCCGACCCCCTCGATCGGACGTGACCCGGATTCCACCTCTTCGACGTAGACGCCCGGGGACAGGTACGACGGCATACCACTCCTCTTGACCGGGTCTCCTCGACCAGGTCGACCAGTTGACCAGGTTGACCGGGGAAGCGAGAGCGATTGTTCCCGGACACCGGAACCGGGGGACAGGGCATTCGGCCGCACCGCAGGACAGACGTCCTTGCCCCAAGGTGCAGCGGCCCCGCCTCCCTATGGGGCAGCGATCTCTGCCCTCGGCACTACCCGGACTTCCGGGGGGACCACCCCGCCGGACCCCGCACCCTGACAGACATGTTGCGGACGTGCCGTGCGCCGGCGCCCGACGCCGTCGTCATCCGGCAGGCCGGGTGATGCGGTGAAGGCTGCGTCGGAGAAGCCCGCCAGGCCCACGGTGTCGAAGGCTGCGTCGGAGAAGCCCGCGAAGCCCACGGTGTCCGCCCGGTCCGCGATCCCGGCGCCGGAGCGGCCATCGGCGCCCGCTCCCGAGCAGGCGACGGCCCCGGCGCGGCCCTCGGACGCCGGGGGTCTGACCCCACAGAGCCTGCGACGCCTACAGGGCACGGCGGGCAACGCGGCGGTCGCCCACCTGGTGGCCCAGCGTTACGCGGCTCCGGTGAAGCCGCCACCGTCCCAGGCGCCGGGCATGCGCAGGGTGGACGCCGATATCGCCGCGAAGAAGCAGAAGCTGGCCCGGCACAGGACCGCGACCGCCGAGTCCCGTTCGGCGCAGGGCGCGGCGAAGGCCCCGTCCGACGACAAGCAGGCACAGGGCAAGGCGGCCAACGCGGAGAAGATGAACGCGGCCGAGCCGGGGGAGTTCGACAAGGCGGCGTTCATCGCGGCGGTGAACGGGGCGATCGACCGACAGGCGCCGAAGAACCTGGCCGAGGCCGACAAGTTCGCCGACTCGGGCAAGGCGGACGAGATCAAGGGCGCGGTCGACGGCAAGGTCACCGACGGCAAGGAGTCCTCGGCCAAGGACATCGAGACCACGACCATGGCACCGCCGGACACCTCACAGGCGAAGGAAAAACACGTCACGCCCATGACGCCGGACCAGCCGCCGGCCAACCCGGGCGCGCCGAACGCCGCCGACGCCGTCCCGCGGCAACAGCCGCCCGAGGTCACGGACTTCTCCGAGGGTCCGCGGCAAACCGACCAGCAGATGGCGGAAGCCGACGTCACCGAGGAACAGCTGGCCAAGAGCAACGAGCCCCAGTTCACCGGGGCGTTGGGGGAGAAGAAGAAGGCCGAACAGCACTCGGTGACGGCCCCCGCACAGGCCCGCGCGGCGGAGAAGCAGCAACTGGTGACGGCGAAGGCGGGCGCCGCGGCGGCCGGGGCGACGGCCATGGCGGCGCTGACCGCCAAGCGCGGCGCGGCGGGCAAGGAGGTGGACGGCGGCAAGGGCGAGACGAAGTCGAAGGACGAACAGAAGCGGGAGGAGGTGACGGCCAAGCTCCAGAAGGTCTTCGACGCGACGCAGAGGGACGTCAAGGGGATCCTGGACGGTCTGGACGGCAAGGTCGACCAGCAGTTCGAGCAGGGCGAGAAGAAGGCCCGGGACGCCTTCAACACCGACCAGAAGCGCCGGATGAAGGAGTACAAGGACAAGCGTTACGGCGGCTTCTGGGGCCCGGCCAAGTGGGCCAAGGACAAGATCGCGGGCATGCCGGACGAGGCGAATCAGCTCTTCCAGGAGTCCCGCAAGCTGTACGTGGGTCTGATGCAGGGCGTCATCTCGTCCATCGCCGACATGATCGGCAAGGAGCTGGGCAGGGCCAAGGCGCGTATCGCGCAGGGGCGCGCGGCCCTGAAGGCGGAGGTCGACAAACTCCCCGCGGATCTGAAGCAGTTCGGCGAGGAGGCGGCACAGGATTTCGCCGCCGAGTTCGACGATCTCGAATCGGAGGTCAACGACAAGTCGCAGGAACTGGTCCAGAGCCTGGCGCAGAAATACACCCAGGCCCTGAACGCGGTGGACGAGGAGATCAAGAAACTCCAGGAGGCGAACAAGGGGCTGGTCCAGAAGGCGGTTGACGCGGTGGTGGGCGTCATCCAGACCATCAAGGAACTCAAGGACCTCCTGATGGGCGTCCTGGCCAAGGCCGCGAGCGCGATCACCAAGATCATCAAGGACCCGATCGGCTTCCTGGGGAATCTGGTGCGCTCGGTCGGTGCGGGCTTGCAGCAGTTCGTGTCGAACATTGCCACCCACCTGCAATCCGGCCTGGTGTCATGGCTGTTGGGCACGTCGGTGAAGGCGGGCATAGAGATCCCGTCGAAGTTCGACCTCAAGGGGATCATCCAGCTCATCGCCTCCATGCTGGGCCTGACATGGGCGAACATCAGAGCCCGCATCACCCGCAAGGGCGTCCCCGACCAGGCGATGACGAAGGTCGAGCAGTCGGTCCCGGTCGCGAAGGCGCTGGCGACGGAGGGGCCGGCCGGGGCGACGAAGGAGATCCGGGCCGAGGTGGGCGACCTGAAGTCCACGATCCTGGAGGAACTCAAGTCGTACTTGATCCCGACGGTCATCGTCGCGGGCATCACATGGATTCTGTCTCTGCTGAACCCCGCGTCGGCCTTCGTCCGCGCCGTCAAGGCGATCATCGACATCGTCACGTTCATCGTGACGCAGGGCGCCCAGATCGTGGAGTTCGTGAACGCGGTCCTGGACGCGGTGATCGCCATCGCGGGCGGTGGCTCGGCGGGCGTCCCGAAAATGATCGAAACGGCGCTGGCGGCAAGCGTCCCCCTACTGATCGGCCTGCTGGCCTCACTCCTCGGTATCGGCAGCCTGGCCAACAAGATCAGACAGGTCTTCCAAAAGGCCTCCCGCCCGGTCAACCGCGCCATCGAAAAGATCGCTGCCAAGATTGCTCAATTCGGGAAGAAGCTCTGGAGCAAAAAGAAAAAGAAGGACCAGAAAAAGAAAAGGGACGGGCGGCGTGAGAACGGCGAGAACGGTGAGAAGGATGGGATGATACGGTTGCCGAAGGCGAGGTTTCGGAACAAGGCGGGAGAAGGGCACCTTCTCGCCTTTTCCGAGAACAAGTCCGGGGCGAAACTCCTTCTGCACAGTGAGCCTCGCGACGTGCGTGAGTTTCTCAATGATACATGGCCTGCGGCAATCAAGAGCAGCGAGGAATCCAGCGAGCGTGAACAGCAGGAGCGGGCTCACAAGAACGCAGTCAGTAGCCATGCGGAGGTCACGGCTGCGCAATCCGCCCTGGATAACAGTACCGGCGCGGCGAGGCAGCGGAATCTCGCGGACCTGGTCAACAAGCTCAGTAGCCTGTCAGAAGCGCTGGCGGACCATGATCCGAGTTCGATTGCCCCGATACCGGCTCCTGTGCTGCCGCCGTTCGTCGACAACGTGCGGGCAGAAAAATTCACGGCCCATTATATCAATAATAAATCGAAGGGCACCCCGTCCAGTGCACATGAAGGAGATCTCAGGGGCTGGGATCACGTGGACAGTGCCGGCCTCAACAAGGGCAGTAACAGAACCGCTTGGGTGAAAATGCATCTCCTTCCGGATTTCCTTGGAGGGCACGCCACCGATTCAAACCTCGTACCGGCCCGCGGGTTCACAAACAACCCATTGTTCCTGCGCGCCGCCGAGAATCCGGCCAAGGTGGCGCTCCGAGGCGGTAGTGAGAAGATTATCTGGTATCGAATCACGGATCTCACGTTTTATGAAAGCCCTAACGGAGAGTTTCCGGACGATGCATTCCCGCATGCCCTCGGAGTCGAGTGGGGTGGGTACGAGAGGCGGCAGGGGAAATGGGAGGAAAAGGCTGCAAGTGGTTCATTTTCCGACGATCAGGATCCGCCGACAGTGTCTCGCCTCCGGATAAATGTGGAAGGCGCTACGGCGGTGGCGACCTGGCTCGGCCTGCCGAAGAAGAGCCAGATTGCCCAGCTCGTCAAGGACGGAAGACCCTACGCCGGTATCACTGACCTGACTGTGAGATTTCCGAGCCTGGCAAGCAAGTTCATCGATTTGCAATCCAGAGGCCTGATTCGCTGGGACTGATGTGGACGAGCCTGTCGCCCGAAGGAGGTGTGAACCTGTGCTGTTGGCGTACGAAGCAAAGCTGCTCAATATGATTGATGAGATCGGAAACTGCCCTAACATTCGAGTTCTGGGACAGGAACAGGGGCCGCTCGGAGAATTCCTGAACAACGCGGACGCGGCGTTCGATCTACTACGGCAGCTAAATGGGATCACGCTCGACCCGTCGCTGAAGCGGTCATTCCACCGCTATAATGGGCTGGGCCTCTATTGGCGAGGTTCAGGCGAATGTGGATCCCTGGGTGGAGAGTTTCACCTTGTCCAGCTTCTGGACGCCATTGTGGGGGGTGCTCCGGCATGGCTGCAGCAGGACGGTTGGTCAGAGGATGAACTGGCGCTCCATTCGGAATTTCGCGTATTTGATAGTCAATTCAGTGGTGGAGTCGGCACGTTCTCTGCACTCCGATTGCAGGATGGAGTTCACGATCCGGAGGTATGGTATTTCAATGTCACCTATGGAAGCGTCAAGTTGGACATCGGTTACAGTGATTACATGGACTTCCTTTTGCTGACTCGCGGTTTCTATTACTGGCAGTACCTTTTCGCCGAGGTGCCGCCTGAACACTACAATTTTGAAGCGATCGGTCTGGAGTTGCGAAAGGCGATTAATTTCCTGGAAGAGAATTTCCCGGAGAATGACTACAGTGAGTTGTCGGTCCGTCTAGATGATCGACTTTCCCGGTGGGAGTCCGGCTGACTCGATCGGAAAGAGCGGCCCGTCGCGCCCGTGCGGCTGCTTGAGGGCTCAGCCCGTCAGCAGTGGCATATACGGGCCGAACTCCGAGGTCAAGGTCAGGCGGCCCAGTTTTTGGTATTCGCGTTGTATCGCGTGGATCAGGTCGGCCATCGTCACCGGGTTGCCCGACTCGGCGGCGAGGTAGGCGGCCGTCACCGCGACCGAGCGGATGTTGCCGCCCGACAGTTCGAAGGACTGCGCGCAGAAGTCCAGGTCCAGGTCCGCGGTGCCGGGGAGGACGGGGGCCAGACAGCGGTCCCAGAGGGCGCGGCGTTGGGCGGTGTCGGGGAGCGGGAAGTCGATGACCAGGTCCAGGCGGCGGGTGAACGCGTCGTCCAGGTTGGCGCGGAGGTTGGTGGCGAGGACGGCAAGACCGTCGAAGGTCTCCATCCGCTGGAGGAGGTACGCGCTCTCGACATTGGCGTAACGGTCGTGCGCGTCCTTGACCTCCGAGCGCTTGCCGAAGATCGCGTCGGCCTCGTCGAAGAGCAGGACGCCGTTGATTCCCGCCGCTTCGGAGAAGATGCGCTCCAGGTTCTTCTCCGTCTCGCCCACGTACTTGTCGATGACCGTCGCGAGGTCGACCGTGTACAGGTCGAGGCCCAGATCCGCGGCGATCACCTCGGCCGACATCGTCTTGCCGGTGCCCGAGTCGCCCGCGAACAGGGCCGTCACACCCCTGCCCCGGCCGCCGCCCGGTCGCATGCCCCATTCCCCCAGCACCTGGTCGCGATGGCGGGCCCGGGCCGCGAGTTCGCGGAGCTGGGCTTGGGTGTCGGCGGGCAGCACCAGGTCGGACCACGTCACCGCCGGTTCCGTACGGCGGGCCAGGCGGTCCAGGCCCGCCGCGTTCTGGGAGCGGGCGCCGGCGCGGACGTGGTCCGGGCGGAGCGTGCCGCCGTCCAGCGTCGCGGTCTGGGCCGCGGCGCGGGCCGCACGGGCGATCTGGTCGGGGGCGAGGAGAAAGGGGGACAGGACGTGCGTCACATCCAGGCCCGGGGGAAGGTGGCCGGGGTACGCCGCCGTCCACAGTGCCGCCCGTGACGCGGGTTCGACGCGCGGGGCGTGCAGCAGCAGGGGCGGGCGGGTGGACCATGCCGCGTCCCACGGGACCCTGCCGACCAGCACCGCGGGGACGGGAACGTCCGTCACCGTACGGATGATCTCGATCCGGTCCGGTTCCCGGGTCAGCGCGTCCAGGGGTGCGCACACCAGCGCGCAGGACGTGAGCTTCGCCTCGCGGGTCAGGATCCGTATCGCCTCTGCGGGGTTCAGGTCACGGGCCACGCGGTCCAGGTCGACGGCCAGCACGCCGTGGCCCGCGCGGGCCACGGCGGCGGCGGCGAGTGCCGAGCCCGCACCGCCCTGTTCCTCGCGGAGATACACGAGCGGCACACCGGTGGCCAGGGCGCGGGCCAGCGCAGCCGGGTCGCCGATGCCCGGCTCGGCACCGGGCACCACGCCGGACCGGCCGTTGGGCGCGGGGCCGAGGCCGGTGCCTCTGCCCACAGGGAGTCCGGTACGGGACTCGACGGCCGGTGTGTCCTGCCGTGGCACCAGCAGGTCAACGATGCGCGGATCCGTGGTGTCGTCACCGAGGAGGTGGGCGGTGACCCGGTCGGGGACACGGAGGGCGCGGCCCAGGAAGGGCCGGTCGGGTTCCTCCACCAGCAGAAGGCCGCCCGCATGGAGCGGAGCCTGCGGGGACAGGCGGCAACGCGCCGCCGCGTCGGCGGGCGAGAGGCCGCACAGGCCCAGTGCGAGCCCCGTGGTGGGGCGGCGGCGGGTGACGTCGTCGTTGAGGTAGCCGTAGAACCGCTCGAAGCGGTCGTCCAGGTCCGGCAGGAGGGCGATCAGCAGGATCTCGACGTCCAGCGGCGAGAGGCCGAAGCCGCGGGCGAGGCTGCGCAGCCGGGTGGGACGGCCTGCCGCCTCCGCCGTGTCGGCGCGTGACTCCGTCTCCGCCAGCAAGCCGGCGTCCGTGCTGTCGGGAGTGGTGACGGCGAACGTGCGGGGGCCCGCGTCCAGCAGCCGGTGCACGGTCTCATCGCTCAGGTAGAGGCCCCGGAAGGCGTCGTCGGGGGCGGGATCGCCGAGTTGCCGTGCGTCGACCGCCCGCCGTACGCGTTGCTCGACGAGGACCGCGCGGTCGAGGAGGTGGCGCAGGCTCCCGTCCCGGGCGGCCGATTCCGCCGGTCCGGTGGGGGTCGTCATTCCGGGTGTTCTTCCGCCACCCGCGACGCGATGCCGCCCCTGCGCGCCCCGTACACCGGCAGGTTCGCGCCGCCCGGGGTCCGCTGGGCCGGGGCGGTGGGCGGCGGCTCGGCCGGGACCGTCTCGCCGAAGCCGAGCCGCACCCCTTCCTCGCCCACCTGCGGGCCCGCCGGGTAGACCGGGGACTCGGTGACCGGCACGCTCACCACCAGGTCGAGCGACGGCTTGAGTTCTCCGCCCAGCGCGCTCCATACGTCGGCGAACGACCGGTCCTCGGGCGGCGGCAGCGCGACCGTCATGGGGACGGACACACCGATCTCACCCAGCGTGCCGGTGAGGCGTTCGGCGGGCAGCGCCTCGTACCGCAGGAGGCAGGACAACAGCGACGAGAGCAGACGGTGTTCGTCCTCCGGGCGTCTGGTCCACGCGGTGATGAGATACGACAGCTTGAAGAACCGGGGCGGGCGGCGCCTGGCCACGATGGCGCCCTGCTCGTCGTACTCGTTGAGCAGGCCGCGTTCACGGCGGCGCATGTCCTCCCGGATGTCATACAGATACAGGTTGACGGTGGGGGCGTTGACCTTGGCGGCCCAGTCGCGGGTGGGGGCGTCGAAGACCACCGTCACCTGGCCGCCCGCCAGGGCGTCCGTGCGGAACAGCGCGCGCAGCGCCTCGTCGACCTCGTGGATCACGGCGCGCCCCTCACCGTCGGCCCGCGAAGTCCGGCGGCTGGAGGCTGCGGCGCACGATCAGCACGTCCTCCTGCGGGCGGTGCAGCCGGTCCAGCGCCGGCACCCGGGCGCGGAGCACGCGCGGGCCTAACTGGTCCTTGCGCAGGACCGGCACCTGCGCCTCGAAGGTGCCGTCCCGGCTCACCCGTACGGGCGACTGTGCCGCCGTGATGCCCCGGCTCCAGGTGAGGGCGACCGTGCGACCGGGAGGGAAGTCCTCGCCGCGGGCCAGTACCACGTCGCCGGGCCGGGCCACCGCCGGGGTGACGGTCAGTTTCGGCCGCAGGACGCGGAGCGGCGCGGTGGCGGTGTTGTCCGCCCGCCGGGCATCGCGCGGTGAGCCGGTGACCGATGCGCGGACCTCGCCGCGCAGGGCGGTGTCGTAGACCGCGGTCTGGGTGACGGTGACGCGGCTGCCCGGCGCGACGGTGCAGGGCCTGGCAGGGGTGCAGTTCGAGAGCGACGACAGCGTGCGGTCGCGGGAGCCGTTCCGCTGGGGCCAGGTGGTGGTGAGGACGACGTTCCTCGCCGTTCTCGGCCCCGCGTTGGTGAGGACGTAGTCGGCGCGTGTGGTCAGGCCCGTGTACGCGGTGGCGGGGGACACGCCGGCCCGGACGGCGATGTCCGCCTCGTTCGGCACCGGGGCCGCGGTGACCGTGAAAGTGGCGGTGCCGGTGCCCGTGTTGCCGGACGAGTCGGTCGCTGTGCAGGTGACCTGGGTGGTGCCGACGGGGAAGAGTGAGCCGGACGCGGGGGCGCAGTTGACGGGCAGGGTGCCGTCGACCGCGTCCTCGGCGGTGGCGGTGAAGTCGATGACCGTGCCGTCGCCGTCGGTGGCTTCCACCGTGCGGTCGACGACGGTGACGACGGGAGCGGTCATGTCATTGACCGTGATGGTGATGTGCTGCTGGTAGTCCTCGGGGGCGGCAGCGCCGCCGACACCGCCGCCTTTGTCGCCCCCGTCATCACGTCCGTCGTGTCCGCCACCTTCCTGATCGCCTTCCTGGTCGCCTTCCTGGTCGCCGTGCCGACCGCCGTTCTGGTTGCCGCCTGCGCCGGCCGTGGCGCCGCCCGTTCCGCCGTCGCCGTCGCCGGTCCCACCGACCGTTCCGGTGACCGCCCCGCCGACGGCCCCGGCGGCCGATCCGCCGTCCGTCGTCCCGCCCCCGGGTGAACCACTGCCCGACGAACCACTCGCGGAGGAACCGCCGTTCGCCTCGCCGCCGCTCCCGCCGCCGGCGCCGTCGCCGCAGCCGGCGGAGCCGCCGACGAGGCCGCCGAGCAGTGGGCCGATGAGCCCGCCGCCCTCGGTGCCGAGGCCGCCGACGCCGCCGATCGCCAGTCCGGCGATGGCTCCGCCGTCGCAGCCCTCGGATCCGCCCGTCACGGCACCGGCCGTTCCCCCGACGAGCCCCGCGCTTCCGCCGTCGACAGTGCCACCGGCGGCGCCGTCGACGGTTCCGGAGACCGAGGTGTCAGCTCCGGAAGCGGATCCGCCGCCGGGCTCGGAGACACCCCCGAGGGCCGCTGTGCCGGGGCCGACCGGCTCGCCGAGCCCGTCTTCGCCGGGGGAGATCCGCTGGCCGTGGAACGCGCGGGCGGGTGTGACGTCGAGGGGCGCGTCACCGCCCGGTGCCCTGCCGTCCAGCAGGAACTGGACGGCGCAGCTCAGGGTCATGCCCTGCGGAGCGTCGTCCGCCAGCGTGATGGTCTCCTCGAAGGTGGCGACCTGACCGCTGGTCACCTGTCGGACGGCAGGGCTCAGGGCGACGGTGAGCGCGGGATCGCAGCCGATCGTCTGGTGGCTGACGGCGGTGGGCAGATTGGTCAGGCCCGCGGCGATCGTGTCGGCCACCTGGTCCGGGTCGATGTCCTGGAAGAGACGGCCGCCGGAGGCCTCGACCACACCGGTGGCCTGGTCGGGGTCGTGGGTCGGCTCCCGGTTCTCGTCGGGGCCGTTGCCGTTGTCGCCGTTGCCGTTCAGACCGTCGCCCAGAACGGTCTCCACATCGACCGCGATGACCCGGGCGCCCACGTTCTGCAGGGAGTTGACGGCGTCGGCGAGGGTGTGGCCCATGCTGGGGTCGTGGCTGGAGGCGTCGCCGACGAGGACCACGACCGGGCTCGCGCTCTCCCGGAAGCTTCCCGCCGCCCCGTTGCCGATCTGCCACAGCGCGTTGATCCAGTCCTCGGCGGGCCCCGGGCTGTAGCCACCGCGGGTGGCGTCGAGACGTTCGACCCCGGTCCGTACGGCCGTCAGGTCGTCCGTGAGTTCCTGCAGCACCGTGAAGACCCGGTCGCCGTCGACTCCCTGGTCGCCGTACGTCGCCACGGCGAAACGGGAGTCGGGCTGCTCGTGGCGGACCCGGTCCGTGATGGTTCCCAGGTCCCTCTGGACCCCCTCGATGGTGGTGTCCATGCTGCCGGTGCCGTCCACCAGCAGCACGATGTCCGGCCGCGGCGGCACCACGGGCGTGCTGACCTCCTTGGCCACCGTGAGCGAGTCGCCGGGATCCAGCGGCTCGTCCACCACGGCGGGGGTCACCGCCGACCCCGGGACCGCGGCCGGCGCACCGCCCGCGACGCCCGTGATCCCGGTGACGGCGGTGACGACGACCAGGAGCAGTACGGTGGTCAGCACGCCGACGGTGAAGACATGCGGCCGGGCGACGGAGCGCGGGCCCGGCAGGCCGAAGCGCCGGACTCCGTGGGCAGGGCGCAGCAACCCTCGTACGCCGCGCGCGAACCCCCGTACAGAACCCACTGAACACCCCACGGTCACGATCGGCGACTCGGACTCCCACCCTCGCGGGCCGGCCGTGTACCACGCAGCGGGGAGCGAGCCAGTCCTTCGGGAACGCCCGGCTGCCCCATGGGGCACCGCGCGGTGCCGGGCGATATACGACGGCACCGCGGGCCCGTACTCAAATCAGCCCCTGGCGCAGGGCATACGCCACCGCATGCGACCGGTTCCGCAGATTCAGCCGGGTCATGATGGAGTGCAGGACGTTTTTGATGGTCCGTTCCGAGTAGGACAGTTTCACCGCGATGTCAGCGGTGTCGTATCCCTCCGCGACCAGTCGCAGAACCTCGATCTCGCGGGCGGTGAATCCGGTGAGGTTCATCCCGTGGGGTGCGAGCACCTGACCCTGGAGCCGGCCGACCTGCTGGAGCAGGCTTCCGAGCAGGTCGGGCGGGACCCGGCCCTCGCCCCTGGCGACCGAGCCGATCACCTTGACCAGGCGTTCCGGGGTCGCCTCGGCGCGGCGGACGACACCGACGAAACCGCACTCGGCCGCGTTCACCAGTTGCTGCTCGTCGATATGGGTGGTGACCAGTACCCCCCGCGCGGTACTGGTCCGCTGGATCTGGCGCAACACGCGTAGCGCGACATCGTCGAGGACATCGAGGACGACGACCACCACCTGCGGTCCATCCGTGTCGTCCCGTTCGTCCCAGTCGACGACCCTGACTTCCGGGCGAGCGCGTAACTGACTGGACACTCCGGCCTGCGACACCGGGTCCTGGGCGCGCAGCGCCACCGTAATGCGATCTCCGTTCGTCTGTAGCACGTCGCTCTCTCCCCTCGGGCGACTGCGGGAGAGCTCCGTCGAAATATGGTCAAATCATGGGTGCGGGTCCACATTTCATTCACATGGGTCTCCCTTTACTGAGTAACCACAGTAATGCCCCTGATTCCCCAAGGGAATTGGCGGTGTCTGCATGGGCATCGTGATTGCCCGAAAGTGTTCCTGTGTGGCCGGTGACCGTATGTCACACCGGACATTACGGTGCGCCGCATGACTGTTTCGGCGAGCGTGGACGAGTCTTCCGTCACCGCCCAGCCCGGGGGCGCGGCAGAACTTCCGGTGCGGGTGCTCAACTCCGGAACCACCGTTGAGGAATGCAGGTTCGAAGTGGTGGGGCCGTGCGCCGACTGGACCACGGTGGAACCGGAGAGTCTGTCGCTCTACCCGGGCGCGTCCGGCACCGCCACCGTCACCTTGCGTCCGCCCCGCAGCTCGCAGGTGAGCCCCGGAGAGACACCGCTCGGACTGCGCGTGGTGCCGACGAGCGAGCACAGTGAGACGGCCGTCCTCGAACGGACCGTGACCATAGGGGCGTTCACCGAGGTCACCGCGGAGCTGGTGCCACCCGGGTCGAACAGCCCCTGGCGCGGCCGGCACAAGGTGGCCGTCGACAGCAGGGGCAACACTCCCGTCACGGTCGATCTGACCGCCCGGGCCGCCACCGAACGCTCCCGGCTCGTCTTCAGCCCGGCCGAACTGGAAGTACCGCCGGGCCAGGCCAAGTTCACCATCCTGACGGTGCGCCCCGCCAAGCGTCTGTGGCGCGGCACCCCGATCACCCACCCGTTCCAGGTGGCGGTGACACCGCGGGCGACGCAGGGGCAGGACCCGTACCAGCCGGTGGTCCTCGACGGCTCCTACGAGCAGCAGGCCGTGCTGCCCCGCTGGCTGCCCCGCGCCCTGGTCGTGGCGGTGCTGGTGGCCGCGGCCGTGGTCGGGCTCTGGTACTCGGTGCTGCGGCCCACGGTACGGTCGGCCGCTCGCGAGGCGATCACTCCGCAGGCGGTCGAGTCCGCGCTGCGGGAAGGGAACCGGGACCCGGACGGAGCGGGCGGCACGGGGGCCGACGGCCAAGGGCAAGGGCAGACCGGCGGCGGTGGCACGGCAGGGTCGGACGCGGGCGGCAACGCGTCCGCGTCACCGGGCAGTTCCGCGACCCGGGAGCCCGGTGTGACCGGGGAGCCCGGTGTGACTGGCGGGTCCGGGACACCCGAGAGCGCCCGGGTGCGGGTACGGGACGCGGTGGGCGGCGGCGCCACCCGGCGCACCGCCTACGAGGTGCCCGCCGGCCGGACCTTCGAACTGACCGACATCGTGATCCAGAACCCGCAGGGCGACGCGGGCACCCTGGTCGTCTCCAGCGACGACGGACCGCTGCTCACACTGGCGTTGGAGAACTTCCGGGACTCCGACTACCACTTCGTCACCCCCATCGAGGTGCGCTCCGCGGGACAGGTCACCGTCTCCGTCGACTGCCGGCGGGTGGGGCGGCCGGTCGGGGCCCCGGCGCCGTCCCAGTGCTCCGAATCGCTGTTCCTGGGCGGCAAGACCACGGCGCCCGCGCAGACCGCCGGCTGACCGGTCCGCCCGGCCGGCCGCGGCTCGCTCACCCCTCGGGCGTGGCCTCCTCCTCGTCCTCCGACGCCCCCTCCGTGGCCCGTTGCACGAACGAGCCCTGCACATCCGCCGGTTCCTCGTCCTCGTCCTCCGTCTGACGCTGCACCGGGGCGGCGGTGGCGGGCGGCGCCGCCACGGCGGTCTGCGCGGACACCGGAACGGACGCGTCGACGGCCGGAGCGGGTGAATCGGAGGCCGGAGCGGGGGAGTCGGGGGACGGAGCGGGCGAGTCGGGGGAGGGAGCGGGCGAGTCGGGGGAGGGAGCCGGGGCGGCCATGACGCGTTCCGCGGTGGCCGACGCCTCCCGCTCGAAGCGGTCCGACGGATCGCTCACCCGGATCCCGCCGGGAGCCTCGGTGCCGTCCACCGGACCGGAGCGCTGCTGGATCACATGGGTCAGCTCATGGGCGAGCGTGACCCGCCCCCGGTGTGAGGACGGGTCGTAACTGTCCCGCTGGAACACGATGTTGTCGCCGACCGTGTAGGCGTGGGCGCCGACCTCCTTCGCCGACTCGTGCGCCGCCGAGCCCGTATGCACCCGCACGGAGGAGAAGTCGGCACCGAGCCTGGCCTCCATGTCGGTTCGGGTGTCGGTGTCCAGTGGCTGTCCGCCGCCGGACGCGATCACCTCGTGGACTCCGGAACGCTGCTCGCCCCGCTCCGCGGCGTCCGGTTCAGCCTCCTCGGCCTGCTGGGCCCCCTCGGCCTTGCGCTGGAGCGCCGAGCGGACGGCCGTGTTGCCGACCGTCCGTTGCAGGGTGGTCATTTGGGCGGGACCGAGCACATCCGTACGGCCGGTGGCGGCTGCCGTCAGCACGTGGGCAAGCCCGGCCGGCGGCTGGGCGGACGCGTCGGCGGACGACCCGATGGATGCCTCGGAGAAGGTGTCGGAGTTGCCCTTCCTGGTCGCCCTGAGCGATGCGTCGTGCTCCTGCTCGCCTTCGTGTCCCTGCTCGTACACGCCCATGCGCCGCTCCCGCGAATCAGCCGAATGCCGAACGTTCCCTCGGTGACACGTGGCTCCGCCCCTCGGTGACACGTGGTCCCACGGATGTTCCGGACGACGGTCCGGCGAAGCCTCCCGCATCCGCTTCCAGCGTCTTCGCAGGACCGGCCCGCGTCCAGGCCCGAAACCATCGGGAACGGGCAGCGCGGACTGCACCTTCGGGCAACACCTCGGGGTTTCGATCGCGGCGTCGGTGCAACACGTTCAGGTGTGCCCGGACGGCGGCGGACCGTGACCGGCTGGGAGGAACGGAGGAACGATGGATCACTCGCGAGTACCCGTACTGGAGGCGTTGCAGGAGTTCCGGCGCCGTGGAGACCTGGTCTTCGGCCCACCGGGGCACAAGCAGGGCCGCGGCGTGGACCCGCGGGTCGCGGACGTCGTCGGGCTCGATGTGTTCCGCTCGGACGTGCTGTCCCTCAACGGACTCGACGACCGCCGTCAGTCCCAGGGGATGCTCGACCAGGCGCAGGATCTGATGGCGGACGCGGTGGGAGCCGAGCGAGCCTTCTTCTCGACCTGCGGCAGTTCCCTGTCGGTCAAGACCGCCATGCTGGCCGTGGCCGGTCCCGGTGAGAAGCTGCTGTTGTCCCGCAACGCACACAAATCCGTGATCGCGGCCGTTGTCGTCAACGGCGTGGAGCCGATCTGGGTACACCCGAAGTTTGACGCCGAGCGGCACCTCGCCCACCCGCCGGAACCCGACGACGTACGCCGCCGTCTGCTGGAGCACCCGGACGCCAAGGGCATGCTGCTGATCACCCCCACCGACTGGGGCACCTGTGCGGATGTGGCGGGCGTCGCCCGGGTGTGCCATGAGTTCGACGTGCCGTTGATCGTGGACGAGGCATGGGGCGCTCATTTCCCCTTCCACCCCGAGCTGCCCGCCTGGGGCATGGACGCCGAGGCCGATCTCGTGGTCACCAGCGTGCACAAGATGGGCGGCGCCATCGAGCAGAGTTCCGTCTTCCACCTCCAGTACGACCGGGTCTCGCCCGAAGTCCTCAAACAGCGGGAGGACCTGCTGGGTACCACCAGCGCCTCGTCGCTGGTGTACGCGACCCTCGACGGCTGGCGCCGGCAGATGGTCGAACACGGGCATGTGCTCATGGACGCCGCGCTGCGCCGCGCGGAACGCATCCGGTCGGCCGTCGGCGACCTGCCCGGTCTGCGGCCCCTGGGCCGGGAGGTCGTCAAGGAAGGACTCGCCGCCGATGTCGACCCTCTCAAGATCGCGATCGATGTGCGCGAACTCGGCATCACCGGTATGCAGGCGGCCGAGTGGCTGCGGGCGCACCGGCATGTCGATGTCGGCGGCTCCGACGCCTGCCGGATCAGCGTCTCCCTCACGCACGCCGACGACGAGGAGACCGAGGAAGTGCTGCTGGGCGCGCTGCGTGCGCTCGTCGCCAGCGCCGACTCCCTTGAGCGGCAGGCCCCGGTCCGGCTGCCCGAACCCTCAGTCCTGGAACTGGAGCAGGCGCTGCTGCCGCGTGAGGCGTTCTTCGCCCCGGTGGAGCACGTGCCCGCCGAGCACGCCGCGGGACGGATCTCCGCGGAGACGATCAGCCCGTACCCTCCGGGTGTTCCGGTCGTCGCTCCCGGCGAGGTCCTCACCGACAGGGTGCTGGATTACCTGCGCAGCGGTGTCGACCACGGGGTCCTGATCCCGGACGCTGCCGACCCGACGCTCAAGACACTGCGCGTGGTGGCACGGGACTGACCAGCCGCTCCGGCGCCGCGCGGTGCGGCCACGGGGTGAGCAGGAGACGACACCGTCTCAGCGGACTTCGGTGAGGTCGCCGGTGGCCACGTCGAAGACGAAACCGCGGACGCGGTCCTTGTGCACGAGGAAGGGGTCCGCCTCGATGCGTGCGATCGACTGCCGCACGTCCGTGTCCGGATCGGCGAACGCCTCCGCCGCCCAGGGCGGACGGATCCCGGTCTCCTTCTGGATCGCGTCCTTGAACGCGTCGTCGGTGAACGTCAGCATGCCGCAGTCGGTGTGGTGGATGAGGATGATCTCCTCGGTGCCGAGCAGCCGTTGGCTGATGGCGAGCGAGCGGATCTCGTCCTGGGTGATCACGCCGCCCGCGTTGCGGATGACATGGGCCTCCCCGTCGTTCAGACCGAGGATCGCATAGACGTTCAGCCGGGCGTCCATGCAGGCCACGACGGCGACCCGCCGGGAGGGCGGCATCGGGAGCGGGCCGGAGAAGGTCTCGGCGTAGCGGGCGTTGTTGGCCAGCAGTTCATCGGTCACGGACATGACGGACCTCGGTTCTCTCGGGTGGCGGACGGTGGGGCGGATGACGCGTGCGCCCCCGGATGTCACGGGCCGTGGAGCGCGGTCACACGTCCCGGCGACAGAACCCGTCGAAGAGATGGACGCGACGCGAGGGCCACAGGGCCGTCGGCGTGGCGGCGAGGGTCTGCATCACTCAAGTGAACCCGCCCGCGCCTCGGGTCGGCAAGAGCAGGCGCAAGGGCACGCGGCCGCGGGTACCTGCCGCCGATGCCGCCGCCGCGTGGAACCGTCTGCTCCGGGCGACCGTGCCGCCGGTCGGCGAATATTGCGGCTTCGTGAAAGAAGGCTCGCGGGTGGCACGATCGCGCGACCTTGCTGCATACAGTTGCATGCACCCGGCTCCGGCCGGTCCGTTTTACCCGCATCCGATCCCCGGAGACACCCCGCCATGGAAGAACTCACCTGGCAGAGCCCCGCGATCCCCGACGGCATCGCCGCCATCCGGTCCGGTTCGCCGTTCGTCTACGGACTGACCAACTACGTCGCCGCCAACCTGAGCGCGAATGTGCTCCTGGCCGTCGGCGCCGGACCCGCCATCGGCGCCGCGGCCGACTTCCCCACCGTCTTTCCGGCCGGCGCCGGCGCGGTGTGGATCAACACCGCGGCGCTGATCAGCAACCCGGCCGAGCCCGTCGGGGACGCGGCGCGCACCGCACACGAGGCCGGCACCCCCTGGGTCCTGGACCCGGTCGCGGCCGGCGCGGGCGCCACCGGGTACGACGCGTTCGTGAAGGCACTGCTCGACCACCGGCCCACCGTGATCCGCGGCAACGCCAGCGAACTGATCGCACTCTCCGGCGGTGACAGCACCGGCAAGGGCGTCGAGACGACCCTCTCCTCCGAGGACGCCATAGGCGCAGTCGAGGAACTGGCCCGGCGGACCGGCGCCGTGGTCGCGGTCAGCGGTCCCACCGACTATCTGACCGACGGCACCCGTACGGTCGCCGTGCCCGGCGGCGACGTCCGGCTCACCCAGGTCACCGGCGCCGGGTGCAGTCTCGGCGCCCTGGTCGCCGGCGCCCTCGCCGTCGTCCCCGACGCGCTCACCGCTGCCGCGGTCGCCCATGTCGCCTTCGCCACCGCGGCCGAGCGGGCCGGCGCCCGAACCACCGGAACCGGCTCCTTCGCCGTCGCGCTCCTGGACGAACTGTCCCTGCTCGGCCGGTGACGGCTGCGCAGCCGCCCGGCACGCCGCAACGACCGTACGACCCCCGGAGCATCCCTTGAGCACCACCGAAGAGCCGGCCGCCCCGCCGCGCATGCACCTGGCCGCCTTTCTGAACGCCGGACCGCAGGGTACCGTCGGCTGGCGGCACCCCGACGCCGGCGACGGCTTCCTGACGGCCGCCCACTACACACACATCGCCCGGGTCCTGGAGGACGCCGGATTCGACCTCGCCTTCGTGCCGGACTCGCTCGCCGTGCCCAGGAGCCTCGGCGACACCTTCGCCCCCGCCGTGACCTGGGGCACCGGCACCCCACGCCTCGACCCGGTCCCCGTGATCACCCTGATGGCCGCCGCGACCCGGCACCTCGGCGTCGCCGCCACCGTCTCGACCGGCTACCAGGAGCCCTTCCACGTCGCCCGCGGCATGGCCACACTCGACCACCTCCTCGGCGGACGCGCCGGATGGAACGTGGTCACCAGCTTCCAGGACGCCGAGGCCCAGAACTTCGGGCAGGACCGGCTGCCCGAACGGCAGTCGCGCTACACCAGGGCCGAGGAGTTCCTGGAAGTCACCGCCCGGCTCTGGGACAGCTGGGCCGACGACGCGATCGTCGCCGACAAGGAGAGCGGGGTCTTCGGCCGGTCCGACGCCGTGGAGTCGGTGGACCACCGCGGCGAACACTTCGCCGTACGCGGCCCGTTGAGCGTGCCGCGCCCGCCGCAGGGCTATCCGGTGATCATCCAGGCCGGTGCCTCACCGGCGGGCCGGGACTTCGCGGCCCGCTGGGCGGACGTCGTCTTCTGCAGCCACGAGTCGCTGGAGTCGGCCGTCGCCTTCTACGCGGACGTCAAGGCCCGTGCCGCCGCCCGGGGCCGCGACCCTGACCAGCTCAAGGTGCTGCCGGCCGCGACCACGGTGGTGGGCACCGACCTGCGGGACGCGCTCGCCAAGCACGAGGCGTTCACCGAACTGGTCCACCCCGAGGCCGGCCTGTCCCGGCTCGCCTACCACGTCAACGTGGACCTCACCCGGTACGACCTCGACGGCCCCCTGCCATCGCTCGACGAGGTCGGCGTCGAGGGCCACTACCGGGAGGTGGTGGAGTTCGCCGAACGGGAGAAGCTGAGCGTGCGTGAGATCGGCCGCTGGTACGGGGCACGCACCGAGGGCAACATGATCGGCTCCGCCTCGGACATCGCCGACACCATGGAACTGTGGCTGGACAGCGGCGCGGCCGACGGGTTCATGATCCAGGCAACCCATGTCCCCACCGCTTTCGAGGAGTTCGCCGCCCACGTCGTCCCCGAACTGCGCCGCCGCCATCTTGTGCGCACCGGCCACCGGGGCGGCACCCTCCGCGAGAACCTGGGCCTCGCCCGGCCGGAACGCGGCGAGTGGCGCAACCGCGCCGCGTCGGCCGCACGGGAGCGGTCATGACGTCCGGCACTGCTGTCCTCGTCGACGTCGACTGGCTGCGCGACCGGCTGCACGAGGTGATCGTCCTCGATGCCACCGTGGACCGGCGCACCGGCCCCGACGGCAGCACGGACTTCGTCAGCGGGCTCCAGCTCCACACCGAACGCCGCGTTCCCGGCGCCCACTTCGCCGACCTGATCGCAGGCTTCTCCGACCCCGCCGCGCCCTTCTTGTTCACCTGCCCCTCCGCCTCCCGGATCGAGGCGTACGCACGCCGCCTCGGCATCCGCGACACCTCCACCGTGGTCCTCTACGACCGGCTGACGGGAGCATGGGCCGCCCGGGTGTGGTGGGTGCTGCGCACGGCCGGCATCACCCGCGTCCGCGTCCTCAACGGCGGCCTGACCGCCTGGGAGGCGGCCCACCTGCCCGTCACCGACGGCCGTGAGCCGCCGCCCGCCCCCGGGGACGTCGTCGCACGCCCGGCCCGCGAGGGCTTCGTGGACCTGGAACGCATGAAGCGGATCGCCGACGGCGACGATCCCACTCCCGCGGTGTGCGCGCTGCGCCGCACCGAATACCTCGGTGACCGGGACCGGCCCCGTTCCGGGCACATCCCGCGCTCGACCGGCCTGCCGTACGCCGACCTCCTCGGCCCGGACAACACCCTCTCCCGCGAACGGACCGCACGCCTCGCACGGGCACACGGGCTGCGAGCAGGCGACGGCACGGTCCTGTACTGCGGCGGCGCGGTCAACGCGGCGGGCCTCGCCCTGGCGCTGCACGAGATCGGCATCGACGACGTGCTCCTCTACGACGGCTCGCTCGCCGAGTGGCGGGCCGACCCGGCCCTGCCGCTGACCATCGGCCCGGAGGACGACAACGGCCGGAGCCCGGAGCTGACCTGAGCCCGCGCATCGGGCATGATCCGGGGCAGCCCGCGAACCGCCGCGCGGGCCGCCCCGCGACGAGGAAACAGATGAAGAGCACACGGGACACGATCTACGACGCACTGCGGCACCGGCTCACCTCCGGCCACTACCCCGAGGACGCCTCCCTGGTACCGCTCGCGCTCAGCGAGGAGTTCGCGGTGTCGCGCACGCCGGTGCGTGAGGCCCTGGCCCTGCTGGAGCGCGACGGACTCCTGGTGGGCACCCGGCGCGGCTTCGCCGTGCGGCAGCGGTCCGACGAGGAGATGCTCGAACTGTTCGAGCTGCGCGCCGTGCTGGACGCCCTGCTCGCCTCATCGGCCGCGGTACGGCGCAGCCCCGTCGACCTGGCCCGGCTGGACGCGCTGCTGGAGCAGGCCGGAACGCTGGACGACCCCGGGGAGATCCGCCGCAGCCTCAACGAGTGGCACGACACGGTACGGGCCGCCGCCCACAACACCACCGTCTCGTCCCTGCTGCACACCATCGACGCCCAGGTGAAGACGAGCGCACCGTGGCAGACCCGCACGGCCGACGACACCTTCGACGCGAGCCTCGCCGAACACCGGGAGATCACCGAGGCGATCCGCGACCGGGATGCCGAGTCGGCTCGGCTGCGCATGCTGGAGCACCACGCACACGACCGGGACACACGCATCCGGCAGAAGGTACGCCGGGACACCGGGGGCGAACCGCCGACGGGTTGACGACCGCTCCTGCCGCTCCTGGAAGCCGAGTTCGCACGGCCCACCGCACGTCGCCGACCGCCCGGTCGCGCCTGGGCGGCGCGCCCTTGTCACGACAGGGATGCACGGCGGACTCTTGGAGCAGGTACAGCGCAACACGTACCGGACGCCTGATCCCGATGACACTGCGGCTGCTCAGGAGGCTCCCGGATGTCGGTTTCACTTCAGTGCGGCGCCGAAGACTTACCTGCGGTCACCGAACACGAAGCGGAGGAACTGGTCGAGGGGATCTGCTTCAAGACCGGCCCGCCGCGCACCGTCGGAGTGGAGGTGGAATGGCTCATCCATGAGACGCGTGCCCCGCAACGCCCCGTCGTCCCAAAGCGGCTGGAAGCGGTCTACGCCGTACTGCGCACCCTGCCGCTGACGTCCGTGCTGAGCGTCGAGCCCGGCGGCCAGCTGGAGCTGAGTTCCCGGCCCGCCCCGTCGTTGACGCGATGCGTCTCGGAAGTCGCCGCCGATCTGCGGGCCGTGCGTGCCGTGCTGCGCGAACACGGCCTGACCCTGGTCGGCATGGGCCTCGACCCCTGGCGCCCGCCCCGCCGGTTCCTGCAAGAACCGCGCTACGACGCCATGGAGGTCTCCCTCGGCCGCACGGGTCCGGCGGGGCGCACCCTGATGTGTGCTTCCGCCTCCGTCCAGGTGTGCCTCGACGCCGGAGTCGAGGGACCCGGCGTCATGGGGTTGGCGCGCCGCTGGTGGCTGGCACACCACTTGGGCGCTGTCCTGGTCGCGGCGTTCGCCAACTCGCCGGTCCTCGCGGGCCGTTCCACCGGCTGGCGGTCCACGCGGCAACTGATGTGGACGGAACTCGACCCGGGCCGGGCCGGTGGGCCGTCCCTGGCCCAGGAGCCGCGCCGGGCGTGGGTCCGGCGGGTCCTGGACGCACCGGTGATGTGCGTACGGCGGGAGGGCGCCTGGGACGTGCCGGACGGGGTGAGCTTTCGCGCGTGGACGCGCTCGCACACCATGCGGCCGCCGACCCGCGCGGACCTCGACTATCACGTCACCACGCTGTTTCCGCCCGTCAGACCACGGGGACACCTGGAACTGCGCATGATCGACGCGCAGCCCGGGGACGACGGGTGGATCGTGCCGCTCGCGGTGGTCACGGCCTTGTTCGACGATCCGGGCGCCGCCACGATCGCGCACCGGGCCGTGCGGCCGCTGGCCGGGCGGGCCGCCGGGAACCCGGCCCCGCACAATCCGCTGTGGACGGACGCGGCGCGCCGCGGACTGGCCGACCCGGAGCTGCAGCGCGCCGCCGTGATGTGTTTCGCCGCGGCGCTGGACGCGCTGCCCCGTCTCGGGGCGAGCGCCGGGATCGTGGCGGCCGTGGCGGCCTATGCCGACCGCTACGTCCACCGAGGCAGGTGCCCCGCGGACGACGTACCGGAGCGGCGGTGCGACCGGGAGGTGTTCGCCGGACGACGGGATCCGCGGTGACGAACGAGCGGCGCCGGGGCGCGGCGCCGGCCGCGGGCCTTCAGGGGGTGCTCGGAAACCGCCTGTTCCGGCCGCGGCGCCGCACACGCGCCGACGGCAGGTCACGGCGGCTCGAAGCGGTGGCCCGCGGCGAACGGCCCGCGGCCGCGCACCTCCGGCCGGCCGGGTCCGGAAGATGACTCATCGCACCGCCTCCCGAGCCGCCGAGGCGGCGGGACGCCAGCCCAGCGCGGGTGCGATCAGATGCCGTACGTCGTGCAGGATCTGCTCGTTCGAACAGCCCGAGTGTCTCCTCCAGGCCCGTGCAGGGGTCGTCGTCGGCGAAGTTGCCGGGGGTGAGAAAGGCCAACGAGGTGATCGTGGGAGCGCTCATGGGACACCGGTCCTCAGCTTGTGATGGTCTCGGCGGCCGAGGCGTGACGCCCGCCCGGAATCGCCGCCAGCAGCTCGCGGGTGTACGCGTGCTGGGGCTCGGTGAACAGGTCGCCGGGCGGGCCCGTCTCGACGACGCGGCCGGCCCGCATCACGGCGACCTGATGCGCGATCTGACGTACGACGGCCAGATCGTGCGAGATGAACAGGTACGCCACGCCGGTGTCCGCCTGCAACTCCGCGAGCAGATCCAGGACTTGGGCCTGGACGGACACATCGAGCGCCGAGACGGGTTCGTCGCACACCACCAGGTCGGGGGAGAGAGCGAGGGCCCGGGCGATGGCCACGCGCTGGCGCTGTCCGCCCGACAGCTCGGCCGGGCGGCGCTCCAGCGTCGAGGCGGGAAGGGCGACCCGGTCGAGGAGTTCGCGGGCGCGGGCGAGCCGGGACGCGCCGTCGCCGACCTTGAAGGCCCGCAACGGCTCCGTGATCACATCGCCGATGGAGAAACGCGGATCGAGCGAGGCGTACGGGTTCTGGTAGACCAACTGGGCGCGGCGGCGCAGCTGTCTGGCCCCGGCACCCTTGACGGTGGTGACATCGGTGCCGTCGAACAGGACCTGCCCGGACGTCACATCGGCGAGGCGGAGCACCAGCCGGGCGGTGGTGGACTTGCCCGAGCCCGACTCCCCGACCAGGGCGAGGGTCTGCCCGCGCCGCACGGTGAGGCTGACACCGTCGACCGCGCGCAGGGTCCGCGCCCCGCCCCCGGCGCGCGGCAGCCTGAACTCCTTGACCAGATCGCGTGCTTCGACCAGAGGGGTGGCATCGGCGGGCGCGCCGGACACCGGGGTACGGGGCCGGGCCGTGGTCATACTGGGGGCGCCGGCCAGCAGCCGCCGGGTGTACTCGTGCCCAGGGTCGGTCAGGACGGCACGGGTCTCGCCCGCCTCGACGACCTTGCCCTGCGACATGACCACCAGGCGCTGGGCCCGGTCGGCCGCCACCCCGAGGTCATGGGTCACCAGCAGGATCGCGGTGCCCGACTCCTCGGTGAGGCGCTGGAGATGGTCGAGGATGACGCGCTGCACGGTGACATCGAGCGCGCTGGTCGGCTCGTCGGCGATGATCAGCTTGGGCCGCGCGGCGATGGCGACGGCGATCAGCGCCCGTTGCCGCATGCCACCGGACAGTTCATGCGGATACTGCCGGGCCCGGACCGCCGCGTCGGGCAGCCCGGCCCGGTCCAGCACGTCGACCGCCTCCGCGGCGGCCGAGCGGCGGGTCGCAAGACCGTGGATGCGCAGGACCTCGGCGACCTGTTCACCGATCCGCTTGACCGGGTTCAGCGAGACCGTCGGGTCCTGCGGGACCAGCCCGATCTGCGCGCCGCGCACGGTGCGCAACTCCGCCTCCGACAGCGCGACGAGGTCATGCCGGCCGAAGCGGACCGTGCCCGCCTCGACGGTGCCGTTGGCCGCCAGGAGCCGGGTGACGGCATGCGCTGTGGTGCTCTTGCCGGAGCCGGACTCGCCGACCACGGCGGTCACCTGCCCGGGCCATACGTCGAGGTCCACGCCCCGCACGGCCGGTACCGTGCCGCCCCGGGTGCGGTACGACACGGACAGGCCGCGAATCTCCAGCAGTGGTGTGGTCACGTCCTCACCGTTCTCACGTTCGTCGGTCATCGCTGCCGGGACCATTCGCCGTCCAGCGCCCGTGCGATGCGGTTGGTCGCCAGCACGGTCGCGGCGATCGCCAGACCGGGCAGCGCGGTCAGCCACCAGGCGTTGGCCAGGTAGTTGCGGCCGTCGGAGATCAACGTCCCCCATTCCGGGGCCGGCGGCGGCGCGCCGTAGCCGAGGAAGCTCAGCGCCGACACGGCGAGGATCGAGGAGCCGAAGTCCAGTGTGGCCAGGACGATCACCGGTCCTGCGGCGTTCGGCAGGACGTGCCGGCCCAGCACCGAGTACCAGCGGGCCCCGCAGGAGCGGGACGCCTCCACGAACACCGCCTGCCGCACCCGGAGGACCTCGGCGCGCGCCACCCGGGCGAAGGAGGCGACGCTCGCGATGCCGACCGCCACCGCCACCTTCACCGTCCCGTAGCCGAGCGCGGTGACGAGGGCCAGCGACAGGAACAGCGCGGGGATGGACAGGAGGATGTCGACGAAGCGCATCAGCACGTCGTCCACCCAGCGGCCCACGAACCCGGCGACCACCCCGAGCAGACCGCCGACCACGAACGCGACCAGGACCGCGATCAGCGTGGCCTTGAGGGACAGTTGGGCGCCGTGCACCACCCGGGAGAACACATCGCGGCCCAGTTCGTCCGTGCCGAACCAGTGACTGCCGCTCGGGCCGCGGAAGTTCTGCGACGGCGCCCCCTTCAACGGGTCCTGCGAGGTGAACAGGTCCGGCCAGAACGAGGCCAGCACCACCAGGACCAGGACGGCCGCCGACAGCAGCAGACCGGGGCGGCGCAGCAGGAACCGCAGCCCCCGCCGCACATCGCCGCGGCGGCCCGGCGGCGCGGGGGACTTCGACCGGACCGGCCGGGCGAGACCGAGGGCGGCCTCGGCCGGGTCGGCCGGGTCGGCCGGGTTGTGGACAAGGCCCTGACTCATGCGAAGCTCGCCCTTCTGTCCGAGGCCACCACGATCCGCGGGTCCAGCAGCGGATAGACGAGGTCGACGACCAGGTTCGTCGCCACGAAGATCAACGCCCCGAACACCACCACCCCTTGGACCAGCGGGATGTCCTGGGCGGTGACCGCCGCCGCGGTCACCCGGCCCAGGCCGTCACGGGAGAACACCGTCTCGACGACCACCGAACCGGCGATCAGCTGCCCGACCAGCAGGCCCACCACCGTGAGCGCGGGCAGCGACGCGTTGCGCAGCGCGTGCCGCAGATGGACCCGCCACCGGCCGGCGCCCTTGGCGCGGGCCGTCTCCACATAGGCCTGGTCCAGCGCGGTCAGCAGGCTCTTGGCCAGCACCTGGGCGATCTGCGCGCCGGTCGGGACCGCAAGCGTCAGCGCCGGCAGGACCAGGCCCCGCACCCCGTCGTTGCCGAACGCCGGGAACCAGTGCAACCGGAAGGAGAAGGCCTCGACGAGCAGCAGCCCCACCCAGAACGTCGGGACCGACACCCCGAGCGGTGGCAGCGACAGCAGCAGCTGCCGCAGCCACCGCTGAGCGGTGTACGTCGACACCACCGCGAGAGCGCCGCCGAGCAGCACCGCGAGCAGCAGCGCGGCACCGGTCAACTGGAGGGTCTGCGGCAGCGCGTCGGCCAGGGTGGAGGTCACCGGGCGGCCCGTGGAGACCGCGTCGCCGAAGTCTCCGCGCAGCGCCCGGCCGAGATAGTCGGCGTACTGCGCGAGCACCGGCTTGTCGAAGCCGTACTCGTGCCGCAGCGCGGCGAGTTGGGCGGGGTCGACCTGCCCCGAGTCCATCCCGGCGCCGGCCATCGCGGTGACCGGGTCGCCGGGCAGATAGTCCAGCACCAGGAACGACACCGTGTAGGCCGCCCACAGCACGCCGACGGCCTGCGCCAGCCGTTTGATCACATAGCGGCGCATGCGCTAGCCGATCCAGGTGTCGTGCAGCTGGATCCGGCTGCCCGAGTCGAAGGCGAGGTCGTGCACCTTCTTCGACACGCCCAGCTGGGTCTGCAACTCCACCACCGGCGCGTAGTACGTGTTGCGCACGAGGAGTTTCTGCGCCTCGTCCACCAGTTGCCCGCGCTTTTCGGGGTCCGTGGTCGCGGCCTGTGCGGACAGCGCCGTGTCCAGGGGACCGGACGGCAGATGGGAGTAGTTGGCCAGCCGGGTGGAGAAGGAGCTGCGCAGGATGTCCGGGTCGGCGCGGGTGATGTTCCCCCACACCACGTCGAAGTCACCCGACTGGAGCGTCGTGGAGAACTGGCTGACCTGGAGCTGCTTGAGCACCACGTCGATCCCGACGGCCTTCAGTTGCTGCTGGACCAGTTCCAGCGCGGGCTGGTTGGTGGCCGCGTTGGGGAACCAGGTGATGGTCAGGCTCAGCTTCTTGCCGTCCTTGGCGCGGACACCGTCGCTGCCGGTCCGCCAACCGGCGGCGTCCAGCAGGGACTTCGCCTTGGCGGCGTCCAGGGCGAGGTCCCCGGCGAGATTCGTGTAGTCGGGTGTGGTGTGCGCCAGAACGCTGGTCGCCGGACGGGTACCGGTCGGGAACACGGTGTCGGCGATCTGCCGCCGGTCGATGGCGAACTGGATGGCCCGGCGCACCTTCGCGTCCTTCAGGACGGGCCGCGCGTTGTTGAACCCCAGGCCGAACACCAGGCCGGGGTTGGCCCGGCCCTGGAGGGCGACCTGGCCGCCCTTGAGCGCGGCCTCGTTGGCCTTTCCGACGCTGCTGACCGCGTCCACCTGCCCGGACTGGAGGCTGCCGGCCCTGACGCCCGCCTCGGGCACCACCTTGAACACCAGGTTGTCCAGGTAGGCCTCGCCCTTCTTGGACCACAGCGAGGAGCCCCAGGCGTACCCGGTACGTCGGGTCAAGGTGACCGACTGGTTCTGCACATACTGCTTCAGCACGAACGGCCCGGACCCGATCACGCCGTCGCTGCACTTTCGCTGCGGTGTCTTCCTGACGCTCGCCGACGACTCGATGCCCAGCGAGTGGGTCGATGTCGCCTGGAGGAACTGGGCGTTGGGCTCCTTGAACGTCACCTTGACGGTGAGCGGGTCGACCACGGTGGTGCTCCTGACGCCACTGAGATAGCCCTGCGCGAGGGTTCCCAGGGCGCCGAGCTTCGGCACCGCGTCGAAGTTGTCCTTGACCACCTGCGCGGTCAGCTTGGACCCGTCGCTGAAGGTGACACCGGGCCGCAGACGGAAGGTGAACGTCCTCGCGTCGGCGCTGACGTCCCAGCTCTTGGCCAGCCACGGCACGATCTTGCCGGTCTTGGGATCCTGGTCGGTCAGCGAGTCCACGACCTGGCGCACGGAGTAGATGGTGTCGTTGCTGCCGACCTGCTGCGGATCCACGCAGCCGGCATCGGAACCCACCGCGAAGGTCAGGGTGCCGCCGGACTTCGCCTGGCCGCTTCCGCCGCCGGAACCGTCGCCGCCCGAGCCGCAGGCGGTCAGCAGAACACTGGTGGTCAAAAGGGCGGCCAGGGGAGCCCGTCGGGAAAGTCTGAGGTCCGGAAATGCTGTCACGGAAGGGGTTCTCCTACTCGTGTCACCAGGCGCGGGGTGCCGTGCGAGGCACGGCCGCGCATGGGCGTGCGGCCCCGGCCGGATCGACACCGGCGGCGGGGGAGCGCTGTACAGACAGGGGTCAGGGGGACGACACCGGAAGCCGGTGGCGAAGGGAAGGCACGGGGGAGCCGGAGCCGCCGGACGTCAGCCGGCGGCAGGCGAGCGCGTCAGGCCTGACACAGGCAGCTGGTCGAGCGCTTCAGATCGATATGGCGTCGGCGTGAAAGCCGGGAGAACGCCGTGGCGTCGGCGAAGGAGGCAACCGGGTCACCACTGTGCCGCATGCCTGTCCTCCCCGTCTCCCGCCCCGGTCCCGGGGCCACGCGCTTGCGGGAATCGTCGGTGATTCCGCCGGGCTTTCACCTGGAGCACCCCACCGCGCGGGAGGGTTGCCGGTCAGCGAGCCAGGGCTTGACGCTGACACTCAATGCCGGTCGCGATGCTACGGAGCGCTCTTGTCGTACGTCAATGCCGGAACCCGACGTCCTGTTCGAGAAGGAGGGGCCGTCTCAGGTGCCGGGACGCATGGTGGACGCTTTTGCGACCGTGTGCTTTGATCCGGCCATGGAGACCGCAGGTCAGGCACGCGCCCTGCTGCTCGACCCGTTCTGGGCGGGCCGCCGCGCCGATCAGTTCGACCAGACCTGTCGCTGACCGCTCGCCGCCCTTCAGCCCGTTCTCCGCACGCGCCCCGCCGTGCCCTCGCGCCGATCCGGACCGTCGTCGTCGGCCGCCGTCGCGCGGGCCCCCGTGGCCGACCCATCGGAAAGAGACGCATGGCCGTCACCAGCACCGCCCCGGCAGGGGTGTTCGCCGCACTGCGGGTGCGTGACTACCGGATCTACTGGAGCACGGGTCTGGTGTCCAACATCGGCAGCGCCATGCAGGGTGTAGCGCTGGACTGGTTCGTCCTGACGCTCACGCACAGCGGGACCGCGCTCGGCTGGGTCGTGGGCCTTCAGTTCGCCCCGGTGCTGATGTTCGGCCTGTGGGGCGGGGTGATGGCCGACCGCTACGACCGGCGGACCCTGCTGCTGTGGACGCAGGCCCTGTACGCGGTGCAGGCGCTGCTGCTGACGGTGATGGTGCTCTTCGGCCATGCCGCGCTGTGGCTGCTGTACGTCCTGTCCTTCGCACTGGGCTGCGTGTTCACGGTGGAGAACCCCGCACGCCTGTCCTTCGTCACCGAACTGGTCGGCCGGGCGCTGATCCCGAAGGCGGCGGGCCTGAACATCCTGTCCCTGAACGCCGCGCGCCTGATCGGCCCGGCGATCGCCGGTGTGCTGATCGGGGCGATCGGCACGGGGTGGGTGTTCGCGCTCAACGCCTTGTCGTTCACCGTCGTCCTCGCGGGGCTGCTGGCGATCCGGCCACGTGCGCGGCAGACGGTGGGCCCGTCCCGGCCCCCGTGGACAGGAGCCGGGGCCGAGGGGCTGCGCTATGTGGCGGCCCGGCCCGAACTCGTCGGTGTGTTCACCGTCTTCGGTCTGGCCGCGACCTTCGCGGTGAACTTCCCGACCACGCTGACCCTGTTCGCCGGGCGGGTCTTCGACGTCGGCTCCCGGGGGCTCGGCTTCATGAACACGGCGCTGGCCGTCGGCACGGTCGCCGGAACGGTGGTCGCGACGCGCGGGGTCACGCCCCGGGTGCGGACCGTCGTCGTCGGCGCGCTGCTGTTCGGCGGGTTCGAGGCACTGGCGGCGCTGATGCCCACATATCCCGCCTTCCTCGCCCTGCTGTTGCCCACCGGCTTCACGCTGATGACGCTCAACACGGCCGTCAGCGCCTTCGTCCAGTCGGAGGTCAGCGATGCCATGCGCGGCAGGGTGATGTCGGTCTACACGGTGATCTCCATGGGCGGCAGCCCGGTGGGCGGCCCCGTCATCGGCTGGATCTCCCAGCACGCGGGGGTGCGTTGGGGGCTGGCCGTGGGCGCCATGACGGCCGTCGTGTCCGCGGTCGCCGTGGCGCTGTGGCTGACCCGCGGCTCGCCCGCACGGCGGCTCGCCCGGGACGCGCCGTCGCGCCGTAACGCCGAACTCCCGCCGCAGCAGGGCCTTTTGGCCGCGCCGTCCGACGAGCGCGACCGCACACCGGCATCCGAACCGTCGACCGGAGGCGCCCGTCAGGACTGAGCGGGGCGGAGCACCGGAAGACGCAAGCCTGCGGCCGGGCCCGCTCCGGAGCACCTGCCCGTGGCCCACCGCCCGGCTCAGGCCGATCGTCCGGCGACGGCCATCCCCGCGTCCTCGGCGGCCCTGGCGAGCCGGGTGAAGCGGTCCACGTCCAGATGGGCCGGCGGATCGGCGTGCGGGAGCCGCCAGGTGCGCCGGAAGCGGCCCGGCGTCAGCAGTGACAGGCCGAGGCGAAAACCGGTCACGGTCGTGGCGCTCCGTCACGGGGCGCCGGGAGCGGGCCCTGCCGTCCGCGGCGCCCGGGCCGGACGCCACCCGAGCAGCGGGGCGAGATCCTGGGCGATGGCGGTGAGCCGCCGGACGTGTTTGTCGAGACGGCGGCCGAACGCCTCCCCGGCGGTCGGGAACCGGCCCGAGCCGACGCCCAGTTCGAGTCGGCCACCGCTGAGTTCATCCAGTACGGCCGCGTCCTCGGCCACCGCCAGAGGGCCGGCCGACGGCAGCACGAGGCACCCGTGCCGAGCCTGACACGACGGGTGTGCTCGGCGATCGCCGCCGGCAGCACCGGCGGCGCCGAGACGTGCTCGTTGCCTTGGCGGAAGCGGCGGTGGATCACCCGGCCCGAGTCGTAGCCGAGCCGCTCGGCGGTACGAACAGGTCGATGGCCTGCCGGTAGGCCGCGGCGGGCGACAGATCCGAGTCGAGGCGGAGCAGGAAGGCGAGCCGGAAGGGCCGCCCGTCCGACACCTGGGCCCCGATTCGCCCGGCGGCCCGGGTGGCCTCAGACCTGGAGACCGGTCCCGTGCACGCCGTACCGGTCGATGAGAGCGAGTTCCTCGTCGGTCAGCGGCGGAAAGTCCACCGCCTTGAGATTGTGGTCCAGTTGCCAGGTCGAGCTGGCGCCGATGAGCGCGCTGCTCACCTCGGGCTGCCGCAGCACCCACTGCAGCGCGAGCTGCGCCAGTGACTGGCCGCGCTGCCGGGCGATCTCGTCGAGCGCCGTCGCCCGCTCACGGTAGGTGTCGTCGATGACGTCGGGCGACAGGAAGGCGCTGTCCTGGGCGCGCGCGCCCGCGGGGATCGTGGCGGCGAGGTACTTGTCGGTCAGCAGCCCCTGGGCGAGCGGGCGGGTGGTCGGCGGTTCCTCACCGGTGAGGTGGTAGGCGCCGACCACCGCGGCCTTCTCGTCCCGTGGGTTGTGGTCGGCGACGGTGCGCGCATGGCGCCAGTGCCGGTCGAAGGCGTACTGCCGGTCGGTCGCCGAGCCGCCGCCCACGTCGAACAGCAACTGGGCGGCGCCCAGGGCGGGTTCGACGGCGGTGTACTGGGCCTGGGCGAACGTCACGGCAGCGGCAGCGGCAGCTGCGACGCCGGCCGTCCGCGCCTCGTGGTCCGGGGCCCGGCGTGTCTGCGCCAGGGCTTCCGCCGCGAGGACGACGCAGGCGCGCGCGGCGTGCGCGGCGTGCGCGCGGGCCGCGCTCGACCCGTCGGCGTCGAAGGCGAGGGCCGCGGTGTCGCCGGCGGCCTCGATGACGGCGATCTGCGTGGCGGACACATCGACGGAGGTGGCGGTGCGGGCTCCCCGCGAGCCGTCACGGTCGGCCACCGCCGTGCCCGGCGCGGGGGATGTGCTGCTCATGGGGGCTCGCTCCTCGTCTGGGTCGGCGGACCGCCGGCCGGCGGCCGGACAGGGCCCCGAGCAGTTCGGCCGTGCAGTCGCGGGTGGGCATCCCGGACAGGCACCGCTGCCTGCTTGAGTCCACGCGGACCGGCCATGCGGCAGGTGTGCGCGGCGGTGCGCACGCGGCGTGGGCGCAAGGCGCACTGAGCAGTACGGACGGTCTGTGCGACCGCCGGGAGACGGGTGACAGGTGTCAGTGCCGGACAACCGACCGCGTCAGGCCCTGCCCGTGGCCCGGTGAGGAGGAGGCGAAGAAACGGCAGAGCACAGGATTCCGGGGCCGGGATGCGGCCCGCACAGGCCGGGTCGGCTACACCGCGCGCTGGAAACCCTGAGCAGATCGACACAGCGCTCAGTGGTCAGCAACGGATCCCGGTTCATGGGGTGAGAGTGTGTGGTGGTGGCACATTTGTTGTCAACCCCATGCCGCGATGTGTGCGTTGACATTCTGGTCGATCACACACAGACTCCAAGGCATGTATGAGGTCCTGCTGCTCACCAAGGAGCGCTGCGTCGACCTCGTTCGCGTGTCCAGCGCACAGTGTTGACCCTCCCGCCCACAGCGCGCCACGCCCTCTCACGACCCTTCCCCGCCCGGCCCTGCGACGGCCCACGCCGTCGTGTGCGCCTCGACCTGAAGGTACTTCACATGACCGGTTCCGTGGAGCGGCATGTCACCACCTCACACCCACCCCGTACGGCGGCCGAGACGTCGCTCACCCAGGGGGCGAGCGGTTCGCCGGTGTGCGACACCCCGCTGATCGCGCGCTCCGGCCGCGGCCTCACCGCTGACGGCACCGCGCAACTCCAGGCGCGCTCGGCGCTGTTCGTCCTCGTACCGGGCCGGCCCGCGCGGGTGCGGTCCGCTCGGCCGGCCGCCGCCCTGCCCACCTGCTGACCTCCCCTGTCCCCGTGGTCCGGACCCGCATCGCCGGGGCGCGGGCCAAGCAGAGATCGGAACCATGATGAGCCTGGAATTCCTGTGGTACATCCCCAACACCGTCGAACCCGGCCACCGCGGCGACGACACGACGACCGGCTGGGGCTCCATCGAGTACTCCACCGACCTCGCTCGTACGGCCGAGGCACACGGATGGGGCGGCGCGCTTCTCGGCACCGGATGGGGCCGCCCGGACACCTTCACCGTCGCCACCGCGCTGGCTGCCCGGACCAGCACCTTCAAGCCCTTGATCGCGATCCGGCCCGGCTACTGGCAGCCGGCCCACTTCGCCGGAGCGGCGGCCACACTCGACCAGCTCAGCCGCGGCCGGACCCTGGTCAACATCGTCAGCGGACTCGACAATGTGGCCGCCTACGGCGACACACGCAGCGATCCCGCGCAACGTTACGCCCGCACCCAGGAGTTCCTGCAACTCGTACGGCGCCTGTGGACCGAGGAGGACGTCACCTTCGACGGCGAGCACTTCCAGGTCAGCCGGTCCACGGTGGCGCCACGCCCGTATGTCACCGACGCCCGGACCCATCCCACGCTCTACTTCGGCGGCGCGTCCGAGGCCGCCGAACGGGTCTCCGCGGCGGAGGCGGACGTCCAGCTCTTCTGGGGCGAACCGCTCGACGGCCTCGCCGAACGCATCGACCGGCTCAAGGCGTTGAGCGACCGGCTGGGCCGCAGGCACCAGCCCCTCCAGTTCGGACTGCGGATCACCACCCTGGTGCGGGACACCACGGAGGAGGCATGGCGAGCGGCCGAGGAGAAGGTCGCGAAGATGGCGGAGAACTCGGGGGAGACCACCTGGACGGGCAACCGCAAGGCCGCGGTCGGACAGCAGCGGCTCCTCGACCTCGCCGCGCGGGGCGAGGTGCTCGACACCTGCCTGTACACCACGCCCGGCAAGGTCGGCGGCCAAGAAGCCGCGACCACCTGGCTGGTCGGTTCCGCCGCCGACGTGGCCACGGCGCTGGACAACTACCGCAGGCTGGGCATCACCCACTTCGTCCTCTCCGACACCCCGTACAAGCAGGAGATCGTCCGTATCGGAGACAACCTGCTGCCCAGGCTGCGCTGACCATGCTGGACACACGCCGGCTGATCCTGCTGAGGGACCTCTCCGCATACGGGACCGTCACGCTGGTCGCGGAGGCACCCGGCCTCACCGTGTCCGCCGTCTCCCAGCGACTGCGCGCCCTGGAGGCGGAGGCCGGGACACCGCTGACCCTCCGCGCCGAGCGCGGGATGCGGCTGGCCAGGGCGGGCGAAGTGCTTGGCCGGCGCACCACCAAGGTGATCGCGGCCTGGAGGAGGCGGCCGGTGCCGTCCTCGCCCTGGACGGCCGGGTCCAGGGTTCACTGGTCGTCGCGTGTTCCCAGACGGGCCTCGCCGCCCTCGCGGGGCCGCCGAGCGCGGAGCACTGGTTCGGCACCGACCGGCTCGGCCGGGACCTGTTCGCCCGCAGCGTGATACATATACTCGCTGGCCGAGGAGGCGAACCGGACCGGTGTGCCGATCGTCCGTCCCACCTACCTGGAGTACCCGGACCAGGCGCAGGCGTACGCGACGGCCGGCAGCGAGTACTTCTACGGCTCGGACGTCCTGGTCGCCCCGGTGACGACTCCGGGGTCGACGGCGACCACCACGGTGTGGTTCCCGCCCGGGCAGTGGGCCGACTACTTCACCGGCAAGACCTACCAGGGCGGCACCACCCAGGACATCACCACAGGACTGGACACCACGCCGGTGTTCGTCAAGGCCGGCGGCATCCTGCCGACCCGCACCCATGACGTCACCGACAACGACCGCAACCCGCTGACCGATGCCACCCTGACCGTCGCCACCGGCGCGCCGGTGGCATACCGCCTGTACGAGGACGACGGGAGCGCCGCGCGGCAGGGACACAGCGCCACGACGACCGTCCGTCACGAGCGCCACGGCTCGCGCCACACGGTGTCGATCGGCGCGGCGCGGGGCCCCTTCCACGGCCAGGTGAAGCACCGCACGTGGACACTGTCCCTGCTGTGGGTGACCCACGCACCCACCGAGGTCACGGCCACCGGAGTCCGGCTGACCCCGCGCGCCTACCACTTGGACCGTTCCACCGGGACGTTCACCATCACCCTGCCCCGGCACACCGCGCGCGGCCCGATCACCGTCACCTACCAGTAGGAGGACGCACCCGTTCGCACGGACGATCCCAGGCGGCCGCCCGCGGACCGGCACACACCGCGCCCCCGCGGGCGGCCACCGCGGTGGCACCCCGGGAAACGGTCAGGCCGTGGGCCGCCGTACCGGCTCCGTTCCGATGACCTTGCGGTAGACACGGGCGCCGTCACCGTAGTCGTCCACGGCGTAATGCCAGGTCGCCCGGTTGTCCCAGAGCACGAAGTCGCCCGGATTCCAGCCGAAGCGGATCGTGTAGTCGGGCGACGAGGCATGCCGGAGCAGATGGTCGAGGAGCACCTTCCCCTCCTGTGCCGTGACACCGGTCAGACCGATGGCCGACGTGCTGAGGAACAGCCCCTTGCGGCCCGTCTCCGGGTGTTCGAGGACGACCGGATGCTCGACCGTCTGCCTGACCGCGCTCCGCTCACTGCCCTGCGCATAGTTCTCCGCGTTGCCGTCGTAGACCGCGCTGACCGAGTCGAGCAGCACCTTGAAGGGCTCGGACAGGTCGTCGTACGCCGCCTGGAGGTCGGCCCACAGCGTATGGCCGCCCAGTTCGGGCACCACCTCGTAGGTCAGCGATTCGATCGCGAAGACGGGCCGCCGCCACAAACCGCCGATGTGCCACGTGCTGGCCTTGCCCGTCTTGCGCACGTTGTACGGGTAGACCAACGGATGGGCCGGGTCCTTCACCGCGGTCGGGTGGTCGAACGGTTTTGCGAAGATACGTACCGCCTCGACGTGCTGACCGGGACTCAGGTGCTGCTCGCGGAAGACCAGCACCTTGTGGTCCCGGAACGCCCGGCGCAGCTCCTGTGCGGTCCGGTCGTCGACGCCGGCCTTCAGATCGATGCCGGTCACCTCCGCACCGAACCGCGGTCCCGCCCGTCGGATCTCGTAGCTCGCAACAGTGCTCATGGCTCTCCCTGTGTGTGCTGTCGTACGGGGACCTCGCGCTGGGTGCCGCCTTTCACCGGACGCAGAAGGCGACTTCAGGCGCGGCGACACGCGGACGCGTGGACGCGCGCCAGATCCACGTACAACCTGCGGTACAGCAGCACTGGGATGCTCACCCCACCTTGTTTACCAGGCGAACCCGCGACGGATCATTGCAGACGCATGAATCCTGCGGGCCAGGTGTCAAAAACCCACGGTGGCGCGGACGAGGACGACCACACCGCGCTCGGGGAATGCCTCGCGCTCCACGATGAGGATCTTGCCGATGAAGGAGGTCTGGCCGTATTTCTCCTGGAGCCGGCGCCACTCCTTGGGCAGGCTGTAGTCGTGGATGCGGCGCAGTCCGGTCGCCACGTCCGGGACGATCTTCTGCGCGCCGACCACCCAGACCGCCTTGCGGGCGCCCGAGGCGTACGGCGCGAGCTGGCTGCCGCTCGCCGAGCCGACCAGCAGATATCCGTCCTCCGAGACCGCGTGCACGCTGCCGAGGACCACATCGGGCGTGGCACCCAGCCGGATCTGGGCATACACGTCGGCCCCCAGGTCGCCCGCGGCGGCCCGAACGGAGGTGAAGTCACCGGACTCGTCGATCGCTTCGCTGATTCCCGACAGACGCAGCGTCTCGCTGACGGCGGTGAACACCGTGTGCTCACGCGGGACGAGCGAGAGGACGAGTTCACGGGCATCGGTCAGGGTGTCGACAAGGTGCACGGTGAAGCCGTGGTCGCGCAACGCCGCGGCGGCACGGTCCAGTTGGGCATCGTGGGCGGGCTCGGCGAAGGTCTCGTCGACTGTGGGTGCGGGCGCGTTCATGGGATCCTCCGGTGCGGGCATCGGTTCCGTCTGGTGACTGGCGCCAGTCTGCGAAACCATGGACCGCCCGCGGAAGACGGCACTTTTTACTGCCTCAGTGAGCCGGAGGTAACCATGACCACCCACGATGCCGACCCCCTGACGGTGCTGAACGGGCGGGACGACACCACCTGCCGGGTCCGCGACGTCCTGGACCGGATCGGCTCCAAATGGTCGCTGACCGTCATCAACGAACTCGGGCCGGGCACCCGGCGTTTCACCGAGATCAAGAACGCCGTCCCCGGTATCAGCCAGCGCATGCTCACCGAGACCCTGCGCGCTCTGGAACGGGACGGACTGGTCTCACGCACCGTGCATCCCGTGGTGCCGCCCCGCGTCGACTACGCGCTCACCCCGCTCGGTCGAACGCTCCTCGACACGGTGCGCACCCTCCTCGACTGGGCCCTGCACCACATCGACGACATCGACGCGGCCCGGGACGCGTACGACGCCCGCACCTGAGGCGCATCCCGCCCGGTGTTCTCGCCGACGGCGCTCAGAACAGCCCACCGCCGGCGTGCAGGGTCTGACCGGTGATCCAGCCGCCGTCGTCCGACACGAGGAAGGAGACCGCCGCGGCGATGTCGCCCGGCTCGCCCAGCCGCCCGAGGGGCGTCTGCGCGCGGGTGGCCGCGAGCTGTTCCTCCGGGACGGTCGCCGTCAGCGCATCGGTGCGGGTCGCGCCGGGCAGCACGCTGTTGACGGTGATGCCGCGCGGCCCGAGTTCCTTCGCCGCCGTGCGTACGAGCTGGTCACCCGCCGCCTTGCTCGCGGCATACAGACCGGAGCCGGGTCGGGCCGTCACGGTCGCCCCGCTGGAGATGACGACGATGCGTCCGCCGTCACGCACCCGGCGCGCAGCTTCGTGCAATGTGCCGTACGTGGCACGGGCGTTGGCCACGAAGACCTCGTCGAAGTCCGCGTCCGTGGCGTCCGCCAGCCGGCCGAACCGTGCCGTGCCCACATTGCCGACCACGACGTCCAGGCCACCGTAGACACGTTCCGCCGTGTCGAACAGACTCCGCAGCCCGTCCGGGTGGTGCGCGTCCGCCCGTACCGCCGTCGCCCGCCCGCCCGAGCCGTCCACCGCGGCCACGACTTCGGCCGCGGCGGCCTCGCTCGTGCGGTAGTTCACCACCACCCGCATCCCGGCCGCGCCCAGCCGTTCGGCGATGGCACGCCCGATTCCGCGTGAGGCCCCCGTCACGACCGCGACCTTGCTCATGAGCATCCTCCATTGGTCGGCATATTCGACAGTCGAGAAGCTCAACCAATTTCTGGGAGGATGTCAACCTCCCACGACGTAAACTGCTCCCCATGACCTCCCGGGACCTCGCCACGGCGGTGGGCGCGCTGCACCGCGAGGCCGCCCTGCTCTACACCCGCGTCGCGCGTGACTTCCAACTGACCAGCCAGCAGATCCAGTTGCTGTGCGCCCTCGCCGACGAGCCGTCCTTCGGCGAACTCGCCACGGCACTCGGCTGCGACAAGACCAATGTGACAGGGATGGTCGACCGGCTGGAGAGCCGAGGGCTGCTGACGAGGCGGTCCGACACCAAGGACCGCCGGATCAGCCGGGTCGTCCTCACCGAAGACGGCCAACGCCTGCGCGAGCGCGTCCGCGAACGCTTCGCCCAGTCGGTCGCCGAGCGGTTCGGCCGGCTGACGCCCCAGGAACGCTCCCGCTACGCGGCCCTGGCACAGGCACTCGCCCCGCCGACCGACACCCCGGCCTGAACCCGAGTGCCCCCGTCATCTCATGAAGCCGTCACAAACGGCGGGCGGTTTCACCGCGCGGACCGGTCAACCCGGGACGGGGAAGAGTTCCATCGCTCGGGCAGGATGGTTCCATCAGATATCTAGCGAGGGGACGCCCCGCTTTAGCGGGGTGGGGAATCGCTTCTCTGGCCTGCTCTGACATCAACTGTTTCCACGGGTCTGCA
>NZ_JBEPAP010000049.1:0-70517 GCF_040298665.1 Streptomyces sp. NPDC001508 | reverse complement strand
ACCGGATACCGGCGCCCGCGCGGCGCGCCGCCCGGCTGGCGAGCCGGTCGCCGAGGACCCTGCTCACCGGCGTCGGTATCGCCGGGGTCGGGCTGCTCGCCGGCGTGCTCGCGGTCGCCCTGTGGCCGGACGGCGGCGACGGCTCCGAACCGGTCGCCTCCACCAGCGCCTCCGGTGCCCGGGGCACACTGCCGGGCCGGGACGCCGCGTCCCCGCCCACGTCGTCCGCCCCGTCAAGGCCCGGCGCGCTCGGCCAGACCCGGCTGCGCAACGCGGCGGCCGACCTGTGCCTCGACATCAAGGGCAGGCCGCGGGCCGGGGCCGGTGTCGTCCTCGCGGCGTGCTCCCCGGCGTGGAGTCAGCAGTGGACGTACGACAACGACGGGCTGCTGCGCAGCGCGGCCGACGCCGGGCTGTGCCTGGACTCGCACGCGGACGCCGGCGTGGTCATCCTCGGCTCCTGCGCCCCGGCCACGGGCGCGCGGGGCGCCGATGTGCGCTACGACCTCACCGTCCAGGGCGAGTTGCTGCCCCGCTGGGACGAGACCCTGGCGCTCGCCCCGAGCGCCGCCGACCCGGCCGCCGACCTCGTCGTCAAGGTCCGTGACGGCTCCGACGGCCAGCGCTGGCTCACCGATCCGCCCTCGGCCACCCCCGGCTCCCTGTCGATCACCGGCACCGGCGCCCCCACGGCCCGTCCGGCCCGACTGCCGGACCGGCCCGCCGTGGACTAGGGCGACCGGCGGGCGCGCACGCCCCCGGCGGACTTCTGGTCCGCCGGGGCAACGGCCGTCTTCCGCGACGGTCGTGAGCGAGCCGGTCAGGCGGGGGGTTCGACGAGGTCGGCGGCGCCGAGCGTGCCGGGCGTGGCATGGCCGGGCAGGGGAGGGTCAGGTCGAACTCCGCGAGCAGGCAGCGGATCACACCCTCGACGCCCGGCTGCCCGTCCAGGTCGGCCGATCGGTGGGCAGCCGGGGCGCGGCCCCCGTCATTTCGTTCAGATGGATCTCGTACTGGAAGTCGGCCCAGTGCCGCGCCATCCGTCCACCCCGCCTCTCGTCGCCTCGCGTCGCCGAACCCGCGTCATGCCGACGATGCTCGCGGGTAACGGCCGGTTTCAGTCGGTTCCGGCCATCCGGCTCCGGCCGCTGTTCGGCGCGGACGTCTCATCCTTCGTCCGTGTCGGCGCCGGGCGCACCGTGCACCTCCTCGGCGTCGGGTCCCTGCGCCCGCACCCGCTGGACGTGCTCCAGCGACGCGCGCAGTTCGGTGAGCCAGTCGTCGGTGTGACGCTGGACCAGGCGCACGCACCAGGCGAGGGCGTCGCTGCGGCTGCGGGCCACGCCCGCGGCGATGAGGGTGTCGAGGACCTGCCGCTCGGGTTGCCGCAGCCGGGTCATCACCGGCGCGGCGACATGGGTGAACAGGGCCCGCCGGCCGCCGCACTCCACGCCCCAGGACACCTTCCTGCCGAACCGGTGCTCGGCCTCGCCGGCCACCGCCACCCGGGCCTCGCGGGTGCGTTCCCGGAACTCCTGGATGCGGCCCGCTGCGGCCGCCGCCCGTTCGGCGTCCGCGGTGCCCTCGGCGAGCCGGGGCTCGGGGATGCGTCCGATGACGGTGATCTCCTCGCGGTCGGCGGTCACCTCGACCAGTTCCGTGAAGAGATCCTCGGGGACGCGGCCGGCGAACCAGCCGCGCAGCTTCTCCAGCTGTTCTTCCGTAATCATGAATGACGTTTACTCCGCCCGGTTGCGAACGCAAGGGCCCGACGGAGAGGTCCGCCCAGAGCGGAAAACCGGAATGTTTCAGGCCGATTGCGGGGGCACCCCAATCCGGCCAGCCGGACGCGGACGCCGATCAAGGACCGCCGGGTTACTGGCCCGCACGGCCTCCACCCCGTCACTTCCCGCCACTGATTCAATACGCAAGGTTACTGAAAGTCATGGGTCGGATGTGAGTTCCGGCGGCGGACTCGGCAGACTCGCGCTCGCCGTCGCGGCACCCGACCGGGCCGGACGGCACCTCGTCGAATCGAGCGGAAGGATGCACACAATGCGGAACACCGCGCGCCGGGCAGTGACCCTCGGCCTCACGGCCGTCGCCGTCTGCGGAACCCTGACCGGGACCGCCGTCGCCTCTCCCGGCCCCACCCCGTCGTCGCTGTACGCACCCTCGGCCCTGGTGCTCACCGTCGGCCGTGGCGACAGCGCGGCCCTTGCCGCCCCGGAGCGGGCCGTCACCCTCTCCTGTGCCCCGGCACCGTCCGGCAGCCACCCGGCCGCGGCCCTGGCCTGCGCCGAACTGCGGCTCGCCGACGGTGACTTCGAAGCCCTGACGCGGCGCGAGGACGTGGTGTGCACCAGGGAGTACGACCCGGTGGTCGTCACGGCCGAGGGCGTCTGGCAGGGCCTACGCGTCTCCTACGAGCGCACCTTCGCCAACGCGTGCGTGAAGAACGCCCACGGGGTCGGCGTCTTCGCGTTCTGAGAGACCGGGATCGCCGCCCGCCGCGCCCGCCGGAGCGGGCCCGCGCACGGGGAGCGCGGACTCCGAAGTGCGGCCCGGCGATCCCGCCCCGGGGCCGGCGGCCGGTGTGGGGCCGCCCGCCGCCCCCGGGACCATCTGAGAGACCAGGGCCGCCGCTGGCCGTGCCAGGGAATTGGGCTCGCGCGCAGGGGGCGTGGGTTTCGGAGCACGGCCCGGTGGTCCCGCCCCGGGGGTGGCGGGCGGTGTGGGGCTGTCCGCCACCCCCGGGACCTCATGACCCACGGGATGCCTCCGTCGGTCTGCGTCGGGGTGTTGTCGGACGGTGGTCCCTTGGCCTGGGGGTCGGTCAGTGTGCTGAGAGACGGGGGTCGTCGGCCGCCGGGGCCCGCGCTCGGGGAGCGTGGGGCCCGGAGCGCGGCCCGGTGATTCCGCCGCGGGGTGGCGGATGGTGTGGGGCTGTCCGCTGTCCCCTGGGTCATATGAGCCACGGGGTGCCTCTGCCGGACTCTGCTGCGAGGGGCCGCCGGCTCCCTGTGGGCGGTGGCCCCTCGGTCCGGGGGTCGGTCAGTGCTGCTGTGGAGGGTGGTCACATGTGGACGACCGGTGTCGCCGTGGCGTCCTGCTGGGGCGTTCCGCGGCGGAACATGACCAGCGCGATGAGCGCGCCCGCGGCGAAGAGGCCCGCCGACCACCAGAACGCGGTGGTGTAGCTCTCGATGGTCGCCTGTGCCTGGACCACCTTGCTGGTGGCGTCCCGGCCGGCCAGATAGTCGGTGGCGGCGCTCGCGGCGAGCGTGTTCAGCAGGGCCGTACCGATCGAACCGCCCACCTGCTGCATGGCGTTGACGGTCGCCGAGGCCACGCCCGCGTCCTCGGCGGCGACCCCGCCGGTGGCCAGCTGCATGGCGGGCGGCATGACCAGGCCGAGGCCCGCACCGGTCACGATCAGCTGCGGCAGCACCGTGGAGGTGTAGGCGGAGCCGATGCCGATGCCGGTCAGCCAGGCCATGCCCACGGCGGCGACGGCGAAGCCCGCGGAGATGACGGCCTTGGGCCCGATCCGGGGCAGCAGCACCGTGGAGCCGACCTGGGCGGCCACCATCAGGGCGCCCACCATCGGCAGGAACGCCACACCCGTCTTCGTCGGGCTGAAGCCGAGGTTGAGCTGCAGGTAGTAGGTGAGGAAGAGGAACACACCGAACATGCCCGCGCCGGTGATCAGCACCGAGATGAAGGAGGCGGCCCGGCCACGGTCGAGCAGGATGCGCAGCGGCAGCAGCGGGTGCGCGGCCCGGGTCTGCCACCAGGCGAACGCGGCCAGCAGCAGACCGCCCGCTATCAGGAAGCCCCAGGTCAGCGGCGAGCCCCAGTCGTGTGTCTCGGCGTTGGAGAAGCCGTAGACCATGGAGAAGAGACCGGTGGCGACCAGGATCGTGCCCGGCACGTCGAGCTTGGAGTTCGCGGCGTCCCGGTGGTTGGTCAGCAGCATGGAGCCGCCGACGAAGGCGATCACCGCGATGGCCACGTTGACGTACAGCGTCCAGCGCCAGTCGAGCGCGTCCGTGAGGACACCGCCGAGCAGCAGCCCGACGGCACCGCCGGCTCCGGCGATGGCGCCGTACACACTGAACGCCCGGGCCCGTTCCCGGGCGTCGGTGAACGTGGTGTTCAGCAGCGACAGCGCGGCCGGCGCGAGCAGCGCGCCGAAGGCACCCTGGAGGGCGCGCGCGGTGACCAGCATGGCGAAGCCGTTCGCGGCGCCGCCGAGCGCGGAGACGGCGGCGAAGCCGACGACGCCGACGAGAAAGGCCGGCTTGCGGCCGAACAGGTCGGCGATGCGCCCGCCGAGCAGCAGCAGCGAGGCGAAGGCCAGCGCGTACGCGGTGACGATCCACTGCCGGTTGCCGTCGGAGAAGCCGAGGTCCGCCTGTGCGGACGGCAGCGCTATGTTCACGATCGTGGCGTCGAGCACCACCATCAGCTGAGCGACGGCGACGATCGCGAGGATCCACCAGCGCCGTGCGGATGACGTCGCGGGCGGCGCCGCGGCGCCCGTGACAGCGTCGTCGGGCAGGGCTTTCTGGGGCATCGGGAACCACTCCGGGAAAGTCGCGGGGCTTGGGTAAAGAAGGGTTAAACGAAACTGTTTCGTACACCTGGAGCATAGACCACCGTGTGCGAAACGGTAAAGTTTCGCTGGCTCGTCGCCCTCCTTGCGAAGCGCCCACGGCCGGTAGGGGAGATCGTGGAGGCGTGTGGTCCGAGCCCTGGGCCGCCGGCTCGGCGAGGCGTCGCACGACAGCACGCAACCCTCCAGCCCGAAGGACTGATCCCCATGTCCGTCCAACTCACCGGAACCTATGTGACCTTGGACGACGGTCGCCCCGCCGTCCGCTTCAGCCGCACCTACGACCACCCCGTCGACCGCGTCTGGCGGTTCGTGACCGAGCCCCGGGACATGGCCCAGTGGTTCCCGTCCCACGCCGAGATTGACCCACGGCCCGGCGGCACCATCCGCTTCAGCGGCGATCCGCACCTGCCGGAGTCCACCGGCCGGGTGCTCGCCGTCGACCCGCCCCGGCACCTCTCCTTCGACTGGGGCGGCGACGAACTGCGCTTCGACCTGGCGGAGATCGCCGGCCGGCGCACCCGGTTCACCCTCACCGACGTCATCGGCGAGCGGAACGCGGCCGCCCGCAACGCCGCGGGCTGGGAGGTGTGTCTCGCCGCCCTGGACGCGATGGCCCGCGGCGAAGCCTTCACCGGGCCGCACGCCGGCGCCGACGCGCCCTGGAAGGAGTACTACGCCGGCTACCTCGCCGCCGGCCTGCCCTCCGGCGCGCCCGTGCCCGGCCTGGAGTGACCCCTCACGCCAGCTGCCGCCGCACCAGCTCGTGCAGCCGCCCCCCGGTGTCGGCCAACAACTCGGCGGGCGGGCCCTGCTGGGTGATCCGGCCGTCCTCCATCACGACGATCCGGTCCGCGTCCAGCACCGTCGACAGCCGATGGGCGATCACGATCCGGGTGGCGTTCAGCTTGCGCGTGCTCTCGATGACCGTGCGCTGGGTGTCATTGTCCAGGGCGCTGGTCGCCTCGTCGAAGAACAGGATGCGCGGGCGCCGGATCAGGGCCTGGGCGATCATCAGCCGCTGCCGCTGACCGCCGGAGACCGCGCCGCCGCCGGAGACGATCGTGTGCAGGCCCATCGGCATCCGCTCGATGTCCTCGGCGAGCCCCGCCAGCTCGGCCGCCGCCATCGCCTCCTTCGGGGTGTACGGCTCGGCACCGCAGATGACGTCCAGGATCGACCCGGTGAACGGCTGGGCGTGCTGGAGGACCACCCCGCACTGGCGGCGCACGGCCGACCGGTCGAGCGCCGCCAGGTCCTGCCCGTCGTACAGCACACTGCCCGAGACCGGCCGGTCGAACCCGATCAGCAGCCTCAGCAGGGTGGACTTGCCGCAACCGCTCGGGCCGACGATCGCCACGAACTCGCCCGGCCGCACCTCGAAGGACACATCGTCGAGGACCAGCGGCCCGTCGTCGGCGTACCGGAAGGAGAGCCGACGGGCCTCCAGGGCACCCGACAGCGGGCCCGGCCGGGTGCTCGCCGAGCGCACCTCGGGTATCTCCTCGAAGACCGGCTTGATCTGCTCGAACAGGGGCAGCGCGGCCACCGCCGAGACGAAGGAGCCGGTCAGCTGGGTGACCGAGGTGAGCACCATCGTCACCGAGGTGTTGAAGGTGAGGAAGTCCGCCGCCGACATCGTGCCCTGCGCCGGGCCCGCCAGCAGCATGAACATCAGCAGCGTGCACGCCGGCAGATAGACCGCGCCCAGCACCGTCGTGAGGTTCTTGATCCGGCCGGCCCTCTGCTGGAGTTCCCGGCTGCGCGCGAACTCCCGCGCCCAGGCGGCGTACGCGTAGTTCTCGGCCGCCGCCACCCGCAGCTTGGGCAGGCCGCGCAGGGTCTGGAACGCCTGGTTGTTCAGCTTGTTGCCGAGCACCACCAGCCGCCGCTGCCAGCGCACCTGCCACAGCCCGAGCCCCAGGAACACGGCCGCGACGACGACCAGCATGCCGAGCGCCGCCAAAGCCATCGACGGGCTGTACCAGAACAGCAGGCCCAGGTTCATCGCACCGACGGTCACCGACTGCGCGACCACCGGGCCGACGCCCGCCAGCAGCCGGCGGATCGCGCTGACGCCCATCGCGGCGCCGGCCAGTTCACCGGTGGAGCGCTGGGTGAAGAACCGGGTCGGCAACCGCAACAGCCGGTCCCACACGGCCGGTTGGAGCGCGGCCTCGATCCGGCCCTCAAGGCGCAGGATGGACAGGTTCTGCAGCAGCGTGAACGCCGCCGCCACCACACCGCTGACCATCACGGCCAGACAGACCTGGACGATCAGGCCCGTCTGCGCCTTCGGCACATACGCGCCGAGCACCTTGCCGGTCGCGACCGGCACCAGCGCGCCGATGGCCACCGTCACCAGCCCCGCGAGGAGCAGACCGAGCAGGTCGCCGTGGGTGCCGTGCAGGCTGAACCGCAGCAGGCCGAGCGGCGTAAGACCCTTGTCGGGCAGCGGCCGGTAGAACATCACCGCACGCGGCTCGAACTCCTCGGCGTTCGCCTTCTCGACCGGCGTCTCGCGCCCGGTACCGGGATGCACGGCCACATAGCCGCCGCGCCGCCACAGCAGCGCGACCGGCGCCCCGGACAGCGCCCGGTGCCCGACCAGCGGGCCCACGTTCTCCCGCCACCAGCGCCCCTGGAGCCGCACGGTGCGGGTGCGCACCCGGGAGGCGAGGGCCACCCGCTCCACCGGGTCGAGGCGTTCGTTCTCGGTGCCGCCCCGCGCGGGCTCGGCGAGCCTGATCCCGGCCGCCTCGGCGACCAGCTTGCAGGCCGCGTACCCGGCATCCGCGTCGGCGGCCGTGCTCCGGCGCGCCGAGCGCCTGCCGATGGCGGCGAGCAGCGTCCGGTCGGCCTGGGCGCGGACCTCCTCACCGGCCTTGATACCGGCCGCCGCACGGGACTCATGGGTGCGCTCCACCTGCTCGATCCAGCGGTCCAGCGCGGTCAGCAGCCGGTACTGCTGGTCCACCATGGACTGCCACAGCGCCGGGTCCATCAGCAGATCGGCGGCGGCCTGCGCACCGTAGAGCGAGCCGTACTGGACGCTGCCCGGCGGCACCTGCATCCAGAAGACATCGTCGTCGCCGGGCGGCTGAGAGCGGTCCTCGGCCATCGGGGCCTGGAAGAGGACGGACAGCCCGCGGCCCACGCCGAGCGCGACCGCGTACTCCAGCGGGCTGGTGGCGGGCGGGACGTACTGCGGGGTGCCGTACTCGTCGTACGACCAGGTCTGGGTGTGCGCAGGCTGGTACAGCTCGCGCAGGCCGATGCGGTGCACCACACAGTCCCGCACCGGGCGGGCCACCAGGGTGTGCTGGGGGCCGGTGACCGGGCCGAGCAGCAGCGCGCCCGCCTCCAGCCGGCCGAGGTGGTGCCAGTGGCCCTGCTGGGCGGCGTCCACCGCGAACAGGTCCAGGGCGCCGGCCGCGACCAGCCACAGCACCTGCGGGCCGTCCAGGTCGACGCGGTTGAAGCCGGCGCAGTCCACACGCGTGCCCAGCGAGCCGAGCGCGCCGAGGACGAGATCGCCGTCGTACCCCTCCTGAACCGTGGTCATCTCAGCGCTCCCTGACCAGTGCCGCATAGGTGCCGCCGCGCGCCACCAGTTCCTCGTGCCGTCCGCGCTCGACGACCGTGCCGTGCCGGAGCACCACGATCTCGTCGCTGTCGCGGACCGTGCTCAGCCGGTGTGCGATCACCACGCAGGCACAGCCGCGCCGGCGCAGGTTGTCCATCACGACCAGCTCGGTCTCCGCGTCCAGCGCGCTGGTCACCTCGTCCAGCACCAGGACGCTGGGCCGGCGCACCAACGCCCGTGCGATCTCCAGGCGTTGGCGCTGCCCGCCGGAGAAGTTGTGGCCGTCCTGCTCGACCCTGCCGTGGATGCCGCCCGGCCGGCGCTGCACCATGTCGTACAGCGCCGCGTCCTTCAGCGCCTCCACCACGGCCTCGTCCGGGATCGAGGGGTCCCACAGGGCCACGTTGTCGCGGACCGAGCCCTCGAAGAGGAAGACGTCCTGGTCCACGAAGGAGACCGAGGAGGCCAGCGCGCCGCGCGGAATGTCCTCAAGCCGGCGGCCGTCGATGCGGATCACCCCGTCCCACGGGGTGTACAGGCCCGAGATCAGCCGGGAGACGGTGGACTTGCCGCTGCCGGAGCCGCCCACCAGCGCCACCTGCTGTCCCGGGCCCACGGCCAGGTCGAATCCGTTCAGCAGCGGCTTGTCCAGCGGGCTGTAGCCGAACGTCACATTCTCCAGTTCGACGTGCCCGCGCAGCCGGCGCGTCGAGTCGCCGGAGCCGGGCCGGGCATAGCGCGGATCGGCCTGGAAGTTCTCCACGTCCTTCAGCCGGGCCACGTCCGCCGCGAAGTCCTGGATACGGCCCGCCACCCCGTTGAGCCGGGTCAGCGGAGCCGTGAAACGGGCCACCAGCGCCTGGAACGCGACCAGCAGACCGACCGAGATATGGCCCTCCACCGCCCGCAGACCGCCGATCCACAGGATCAGCGCGCTGTTGAACGTGGCGAGCGTCGGCGCGACCACACCGAGCCACGCGCTCGGCACCCCGAGCCGCTGCTGCTCCTCCAGCGTGGTGGCGTGCTGCCCGGCCCACTTGCGGAAGTAGCCGTCCTCGCCGCCGGTCGCCTTCATCGTCTCGATCAGCTGCAACCCGGTGTACGACGTGGTGGTCAGCCGTGCGGTGTCCGCCCGCAGCTTCGCCGTGCGGGTCGCCCGCAGCTGTACGACCAGCCGCATGGCCGCCACGTTGAGCAGCGCCACCCCGATGCCGACGAACGTCAGCTGCGGGTCGTAGGTGTAGAGCAGCACGGCGTACAGCAGGACCACGACGGCGTCCACGCCCGCCGCCGCCAGGTCGCGGGCGAGGGTCTCGGCGACCTGGTCGTTGGACTGCAGCCGCTGCACCAGGTCGGCGGGGGAGCGCTGGGAGAAGAACGTGACCGGCAGCCGCAGCAGATGGCGCAGGAAACGGGCGCTGGACAGGGTGGAGGAGATGATCCGGCCGTGCAGCAGGTTGGCCTGCTGGAGCCAGGTCAGCACCAGGGTGAGCAGCACACAGGTGGCCATCGAGGCGAACAGCACGCCGAGCAGCGAGGTCTGGCCGCCGATGAGGAACATGTCGATGTAGGTGCGGCTGAGCGCGGGCACGGCCGCGCCGACCGCGACCAGCAGCAGGCTGGCCAGGACGGCGGCGGGCAGGGTGCCCGCGGTGCCGCGCAGCCGGGCCGGCATCGCGCCGAGCACGCCCGGCCGGCGCCCGCCTCTGCTGAAGCCGTCGCCCGGTTCCATCACCAGCACCACGCCGGTGAAGCCGCTGTCGAACTCCTCCATGGGCACGAACCGGCGGCCCTTGCCGGGGTCGTTGATGTACACCCCGCGCCGGCCGAAGCGGCGGCCCATGCCGTCGTAGACGACGTAGTGGTTGAACTCCCAGAACAGGACCGCCGGGGCCGCGACCTGGGCGAGGGCGGCCAGGTCCATCTGCATGCCCTTGGCCGTCAGGCCGTAACCGCGGGCCGCCTTCAGCAGATTGGAGGCGCGGGAGCCGTCACGGGAGACACCGCAGGCGATGCGCAGCTCCTCCAACGGCACATGCCGGCCGTAGTGGCCGAGGACCATCGCAAGGGAGGCGGCGCCACACTCGACGGCCTCCATCTGGAGCACCGTGGGGGTGCGGACCGTGCCGCCACGGGGCTTGGGCACCGGCCGCTTCGCCGGAGCGGCCCGTCGGCGGCCATGGGTTTCCTGTGTCGTGCTCACGGCAGCAGCCAATCGACGGGACGCTGGTCGGCCAGCTTGACCGAGGCGGAGGCGAGGGTCATGGAGTCGAGCCCGAACGGCGGCCCGCCGGCCGTGGACCACCGAAGGCCGCTCTTCGTCGCCGACTTGTCGAGCGTCACCAGGACGGCCACCGGGCGGCCCGCACGGGTGAACTGCTCGCCCAGCTGACTGTCGCCGAGGAACGCCGCGATCGACTGCGCGGACTGGGCGGTGCGGTCCACCGATTTCACCCGGCCGCGCAGCACCCCGTACTCCTGCGTGGGCACCGACGACACGGTCAGGTCGACGGGGGCGTGCGCCGGGATGGCGACGGCGTTCTCGGCGGGCACGTACACCGTCGCGTACAGCGGGTCCGAGGCGTGGGCGACCTTCTCCACGGCGGCGACGTTCGCGCCGGTGCCGATGATCTGCCCGATGGTGGCGGAGAGCGCGGTGACCCGGCCGGGTGCGACCGTGCGCACGACCGAGTCGCCCTTGCCCGTACGGACCTTCAGCACGGGTGCGTCGGCGGGCAGCCGCTCGCCCTGCCGGGCGAGAACGGCGGTGATCTGTCCCGCGACCGGGCTCTGCAGGAGGTAACTGCCCTGCCCGTGCGTGAGGATGGCGGGCGCGTCGAGAGTGGAGGCGACCGAACCGGTCACCGCCCACACGGCGGCGGCCGCCAGCACGACGAGTGTGACGGACAGCGCGAGCCAGCCCTGCGGGCGGGCGAGGCGCACCGGAAGGTCCAGCTCCTGCGGTGACTGGAGCCTGGCGAGGGCCTGTTGGCGGAACTGCACGGAACTTCCCTCACGTGCGAGGCGACTTGGTCACGGCGGAGGACACAATGCCGGAGAGTCCCGGAGCTGATGGACGGCTCCGGGACTCGACGGCAACGAGGTGCGATCAGAGACCGGCGACCAGGCCGGTGACCGGCTGGGTGTTCAGACCGGTGACACCCTCGGCGGTGCCCACGGCGGTGTTGACCAGACCGGAAACCGGAGCGACGCCGTCCACCAGGCCGGTGACGGTGCCGACGGCGTTCAGCAAGAGGCCACCGGAGACGTTGTCCAGCTCGGCGTCGGAGATCTCGGCGGTCTCGACCTGGGGGGTGGAGTTCATATCGGAACTTCCCTTCGTATGGATATTCACAAGGGGGAGAGCGGTCCCCTCTGGGGACGGCCGCGGGCCGCGGGCGCCGGGCGCCCGTCTCCGGGAGCCCCGCAGGGCCCCGCGGTGCGTTGGATCAAAGCACGCACGCGGCTCGCCCTTCCAATCAATCACCGCCCTCACCTGGGCACTTGGGCGGTGGCGGGGCATCTGCGGTGCAGGCGTGCGCACGGCTTGTCGGCGACTCCTTCACATGCGGCACGGCATCGGCGCACACGAACGCTTGCCACCGCCGAGCGGAATCCGGCACTCCGCGCCAAAGACGCGGAAGGGGGCGCACGGTTGTGCAGATGCGCCGCCTCCCGTGACCCGCTTGGGCAATCGATGTGCAGATTCGCTGAACCGGGTATTCCGCCACCCGTTCGGAACGTTCGGTGATCAACTCGGTGCGGAGCGTGTCGGCCGGCTCGGTCCACCAGCGTGTACACCGTGCTCGCCAGGGCCGCGAGCGCGCCCGAGCCCTCGGTCAGCGTGATGTCCGCGAACGCCGTTGGGCGGCCCGGCTCGGTGAGCACCGCCTCGATCAGGACATCCGAACCCGTCACCGCCCGCTGTGAGGACGTCGACCGTCGCACCGTCGTCATCGGCACGAAGGCGCCGCGCGCCGCCGCTACGGCGATCACCGCCGCGGTGCCGGCGGCGGCCGTCAGCGCCTGCCCCGACAGCCCGCCGCCCTCCGGGCCGGCCGCCCCGGCCAGGGCGGACGCGGGGCGGCACGGTCCTCGCCGACCGCCGCCACGGACAGCCCGGGAGCGAGCACCCGGGGCCCGAAGCCGAGGGAGCGGATCTTGTCGGCTTCGGCGGTGGTCATCGCCATATGGGGGAATGGTCCCCGGCCCGCCCGGCGGCACCCACGGCGTGGCCGATTCGCCTGTGCCCACGGCGAGTTGGCCGACGTGATTGAACGCCCCGCACGACCCGTCCGTACCTAGGGCCAGCCAGGCACGCCCCCGATCAACTGCCCGACAGCGGCAGAGACCCCGTCCCCAGGAGGTCGAGAAGGTTGAGTCACAAGCGAATTCCGAAGCGTAAGGCCGCGATCGCGGTGGGTGGTGTCGCGGCGCTCGGTGCCGCGGCCCTGCTGCTGCCCAACGCCAACGCGTCCCAGGACGAGAAGGCGGCCGACGCGGCCCCCAGGACCCTGCGGGCGAACGACGCCTCGGATCTCGCCGCGCAGGTGCGCGGCCTGCTCGGCGACGCCTTCGCCGGCTCCTACTACGACAGCGGCAGCCGGCAACTCGTCGTCAACGTGGCCGGCGGCGACGACAACGCGACGCTCCGGGCGGAGCAGGCTGGCGCGGTCGTCCGCCAGGTCGACAACAGCACCGCCGAACTGACGTCCGCCGCACGGACGCTGCGGACCGAGGCGACCATCCCCGGCACCTCCTGGGCCGTCGACCCGCGGACCAACCGGATCCTGGTCACCGCCGACAGCACGGTCACCGGCGCCAACTGGGACAGGCTGGAGTCGACCGTCCAGGGCCTCGGTTCCGGCATGGCGACCATCAAGAAGTCCGCGGGCACCTTCAAGACCTTCGTCTCGGGCGGCGACGCCATCTTCTCCCAGGTGCAGGGCGGCGCCGTCCGCTGCTCACTCGGTTTCAACGTCACCGCGTCCGACGGCAGCCCCGCCTTTCTGACGGCCGGTCACTGCGGGGTCGCCGCCGAGACCTGGTCCGACTCCGAGACCGGACAGCCGATCGCCACCGTGGACCAGGCCACCTTCCCCGGCGAGGGCGACTTCTCCCTGGTCACCTACGACGACGCCACCACACAGGCGCCCAGCGAGGTCAACGTCGGAGACGGGCAGAGTGTGCAGATCGGCCAGGCCGCCGAGGCCACCGTCGGCCAGGCGGTGCTCCGGATGGGCTCGACGACCGGTCTGAACGACGGCACGGTCACGGGGCTCGACGCGACCGTGAACTTCCAGAGCGAGACCGACCCGAGCGGTGTGGACACCGTCACCGGGCTGATCCAGACGGACGTGTGCGCCGAACCCGGTGACAGCGGCGGACCGCTGTTCACCCAGGACGGCAGCGCGCTCGGCCTCACCTCCGGCGGCAGCGGCGACTGCACCAGCGGCGGGGAGACCTTCTTCCAGCCGGTGACCACCGCACTCCAGGCGACCGGCGCGACACTCGGCGCGGGCGACGCGGGCGCCGGCGACCAGAACGGTGCCGGTGACCAGGCGGGCGGCGACGGGGTCGGCGGGGCGGCAGATCCGTCCGCGTCGGCGGAAGACCCGTCCGGCGCGGGCGACCAGGCGGGCGGCGACCAGGCCGGTGCGGGCGACCAGAGCGGCACCGGCGATCAGAGCGGCAACGGCGACCAGAGCGGCAACGGCACCGGCGATCAGAGCGGCAGCGGGGCGCACTCCGGGGCGTCCCGCTCCAGGACCCACTGATCGGCCTCACCCGCGGTTCCGGCCGACGGTGGACGGCCCGGCCCTCCGGCGGGAGGGCCGGGCCGCGTCGCGCCCCGGCCACGGCTCAGCCGTCCGCACGCGCCCGCAGCAGCAGCACCGCCACGTCGTCGGCCCGTCGGCGCGCCGCCACGCTGTGCCGCACGACCTCGTCGGCCAGGTACTCCAGCGACTGGTTGCCCGCCGTGGCCAGCAGTTCTCCCAGGTCGGCCAGCGCGTCCTCGATGTCGATGCCGGGCGACTCGATCAGGCCGTCGGTGTAGAGGGCCAGCAGCGAGCCGGGAGCGAGCCCGACCTCCGTGGCCGGATACGTCGCCGCCGCGTCGATGCCCAGCAGCGGACCGCCCGCCAGATCCAGGACCCGCACCCGGCCGTCCGGCCGGCGCAGCAGCGGCGGCGGATGCCCCGCCCGCGTCATCACGGCCCGCCCGCGCACCGGGTCGAGCCGCAGATAGAGACAGCTCGCGAACAGCTCGGCCCCCAGGTCGATCAGCAGCCGGTTGGTGCTGCTCATGACCTCCGCGGGCGACTGGCCCCCGGTCGTGAACGCCCGCACCCCGGTACGGATCTGCCCCATCAGCCCGGCCGCGGTCACATTGTGGCCCTGGACGTCCCCGATGACCGCCGCCGCGAACGGCCGGGTCGGCACCAGGTCGTAGAAGTCGCCGCCGATCTCCATGCCCTGAGTGGCCGGCAGATAGCGGGCCGCCGCCTCGATGCCGGGCAGCCGGACCAGCGAGTGCGGCAGCAGGGCCGCCTGCAGCCCGTGCGCCAGCTGGTTCTTGGCGTCGTAGAGCCTGGCCCGCTCCAGGGCCTGCGCGATCAGCCCGCCCAGGCTGGTCAGCACGGCCCGCTCGTCCGCGGGGAAGGCGTGCGGCTGCGCGTAGGCGAGCACACAGGTGCCCACCGGCCGCCCGGACGCGATCAGCGGCAGATAGGCCCAGGCGGCGAAGCCGTCCGGGGCCGCGTGCCGGTTCGGATACAGGTGCTCCAGCTGCTGCCGCGACTCGAAGAAGGCCGGCACCCCGCTCATCAGGACATGCGTTCCGGGCGTGCGTTCCACCAGCGGCAGGCCGTCGAACCGCTCCACGACCTGCGCGTCCGCGTATCCGCGGTGCCCCAGCACATGCAGCCGCCCGCCCTGCGAGCCCAGCAGGACAAGGGCCTGACTGCCCACAGCCGGGCAGATCTCGTCCGCGACGAGCTGCACCACGTCCTGCACACCCACCGCCTCGGTCAGCGCGCCCGCAAGGCTCAGCACCTGCGAGATGGTGACCAGCCGGGACGGGCTCTCGGCGCGCGGCGCGTGCTGCGCCATCTCCGCCACCGCGCGGGCCCGGCCGATGCGCACGCTCAGCCCGGTCGTGCTCGGGTACAGCCGGAAGGACAGCCAGTCGCCCGGCGGGCGCAGCGCCACGAACGAGGTGGTGCGCTGGCTGATCAGCGCCGCCCGGTAGCGGTCCTCGTAGACGGGATCGTTCAGCCAGGGCACCGAGGCCCACAGATGGGTGCCGAGCAGGTCCTCGGCGGCGGCGCCGAGCAGTTCGGCCGCCGCGGCGTTGGCGAAGCCCACCCGGCCGTGCAGGTCCAGCGACACCAGCCCGTACGGCAGCCGGGCCACCATCCGGGCCGCCTCGACGCTTCCCGGCGTGCCCGTCACGTCCGGCACCGGGGTCGCCGGCAGATCGGGCTCGTGCGGCGTGGCGCGGCGCTCCCGCGCGGCCTGCTCCAGGCGTGCCGCGAGCAGGTGGCAGGCCCGCGTCAGATGGTTGCGCTCCCGGTCGGACAGTTCCGGCGGATGCGTCCCCGGCCAGGTCACATACACCGCGCCATAGGTGGCACCGGCGGTGGCCAGGGGCAGCGCGGCCAGCGCGAAAGGATAGGGGAGGACCACGGAGACCCGGGGGTAGCGGCGTGCCATGTCCTCCTCGTCGCCCACCCAGACCAGCCGGCCCTCGCGGACCGCCTCGGACACCGGGATCGGTGCGCTCAGTCCGATCCGCTCCCACGGGGCCGCGAACGCCCGCGGCAGCCCGGCCATCACCGCCATCTCCAGCACGGGCTCGTCCGGGGCCAGCAGATAGACCGCGCCGGAGTGCGCCTCGACCTGCTCCATCATCGCCGCCAGGGCCAGCGACAGCAGCGGCCGGCCGGACCGCGCATCGGCCGCGGTCGGCGGGGGCGTCTGCCGGTCGGACACGGCGACCACCTCCTCGCGCGGTGCGCCGCGCATCCCAGGCACAAGGCTCCCTCGTGGCGGCGCCCGCCGCACGGCGAACACCGCCCACGGCCGGCCCCGGGCCGGTGAAACCCCCGGTTACCACGCCGGCCGGAGGCCACCCGCAGCCCCGGCCGCCGGTGCGGATGCCACCGGGCGCGACGGCGACGAGGGCCGACGGGACCTTGGACCGGGACGGTGACCTCGATGGCGGACGTGTCGACGGCCCGGCCTGACGGCAACGGCGTACGGCGAGCAGACCCCGACGGCGACGGCGATGGCGTACGGCGACGGCTACGGCGTACGGCGAGCAGACCTGGACGGCGACGGCGTACGGCGACGGCGGCCGGGGCGGGCGGGGCGGCGGTCGGCGGTGTGCGAAAGCGCCGGGCCGTACGCCCCCGTATGCACCTGTGCGCCGCCGCCCCTCGGCCGGTCCTGTGAAGCCACGCACCCGCCCTCCACCGGCCCCTTCGACGCGATCCACGCTCACCCGCGCGACGTCGCCGCCGCTGGGCGGTCACAGGGGCTGCGCGGACGCCCCATAAGCGCTGTAATGGCGGACGTGGTCAGTGAGGGCGCTGCGGTACGCAAGACGAGGACGGAACGTGCCGAAGCCGCCCTCGAAGCGCTCGCCGCCGACCCCCGCACCGCCGACCGGCCCCGCCGCGTCCTGGAACAGGCCCTCGTCCTCGCCGGCGCGGCCTTCGCCGGCCTGTACACCCTCGGTGACGACGGCACCCTGCTCAGCCTCACCGAGTCGGCGGGACTGCCGCGCACCCTGTACGGACTGCGCGACGGCTATCCCGTCCCCGGCCGCTCCCCGGCCGCCGAGGCGCACCGCACCGGAGACCCGCAGTGGCTCGGCCCCAAGGAACTGGCCGGCTCGCCCAGGGCGCGCCGCACCCCGTCATCGGACTTCTGCGTGGCCGCACTCCCGGTGCACGGCGGCGACGGCGTGCTGCTCGCCGTGACCGACAACCCCGACGGCTTCGACGGCGAGGACCGCGCCTGTCTCGCCCTCGTCGCCGGCGCGGTCCCGCTGCCGGACGCGGCCCGGCCCGAGGAGACCGGCGAACTGCCCGCTGACGCGTTCAGCCTGGCCATGGACACCGGCCGTATCGAGATCGGCGAGCGGATCCTGGAGCTGTTCCGTATCGGCCGCGGCACGTTCGACGGCAAGGTGGAGACGCTGCTCGGCCTGACCGTGCCCGAGGACCTGCCCTCGCTCATGTCCGTCGTCGAGGCCGACCATATGTCGCTCGGCGAACGCGAGCTGGAGTTCCGCGTCCTGCAGCCCTCCGGCCCGCCGAAGTGGCTGCGGCTGCGCGGCCGGCTGCAGCCCGGCGGCGACGGCCGCCCGGCCCGGCTCGTCGGCACCGTCGCGGACGCCTCCACGCTCCGCTCCGACGTCACCGATGTGGCCCGCGTACAGCGCCTGGCCGCGTCCCTCGCCACCGCGGGCACCGTCAAGGACGTCAGCCAGGCCGTAGTGGCCGCCCTGCGCAAACCGCTCCGGGCCGACCGGATCGCCCTCGCCGAGCTGGAGAACGACCGGCTCGTGGTCATCGTCCTCGACCCGCCCGAACCGGAGACCTGGCCCGAGCTGTGGCGTACCGAGTGGCGCACCGAGTGGCCCGACGCCCCGGTGCGCTCCATGCCCACCCTCGCCGCGGCCCTGCGCGAGGGCCGCGCCCGGATCTGGCCGGCGGGCAGCGCCCTGGAGCCGGCCCTCGCCGGGGTCGGGTCCGGCGGCCTGGCCGTGCTGCCGCTGTCCGCCGCCGGCCGCACGGTCGGCGCCTGCCTGATCGGCTGGGACCGCCCCCACGACTTCGGCCCCGACGAGCGCGCCCTGCTCACCGTTTCGGCGGGCCTGGCCGGCCAGGCCCTGATGCGCGCCCGCGCCTTCGACGCGGAGCACGAACTGGTCGGCATGCTGCAACGCGCCCTGCTGCCGCGCCGGCTGCCCCGGCTGCCCGGCGGGGTCGCCGTCGCCCGCTATCTGCCCCCCACCGCGGGCCTGGAGGTCGGCGGCGACTGGTACGACGTGATCCCGCTGCCCGACAACCACGTCGCCCTCGTCATCGGCGACGTCCAGGGCCACAACGCGGGCGCCGCCACCCTCATGGGCCAGATGCGCACCGCGCTGCGCGCCTACGCCGCCGAGGGCCACCCGCCGGACGTGGTCGTCTCGCACGCCAACCGGCTCCTGATGGAGATGGAGACGGACCTCTTCGCCACCTGCGCCTATGTCGACGTCGACATGGAGGAGGGCTCGGCCTGGTGCGTACGGGCCGGTCACCTGCCGCCCGTGCTGCGTCACCCGGACGCCGGCACACAGGTCGTGGAGGTCGCGGGCGGGCCCCCGCTCGGCGTGCTGCCCCAGGCCGACTTCCCGATGACCGAGCTGCGGCTGCGGCCCGGCACCCTGCTCGCGCTGACCACCGACGGCCTCGTCGAGTCCGCCGAGGAGGACATCGACGCCGGCCTCAGCCGGCTGGCCCGCGAGCTGGCCGCCGCCGACCCCGCCCGTCCGGGCCAGGTCGCCGACGCCCTGCTCGGCGGCGCCCACCGCGGCGACGACGTGGCGCTGCTGCTCCTGCGCTACGACGGCATGGCCGTACGCCCGCGACGGGAGAGCTGGACCGTGTGGCGGGTGCCCGAGGCGGTGCGGCACGCCCGCCGCTTCACCCGGCGCACCCTGCGTTCCTGGGAAGTGCCCGACGACACCTGGGACGCCGTGCTGCTCGTCGTCTCCGAACTGGTCACCAACGCGCTCGTGCACACCGACGGCCAGGTGCGCCTCGACCTCACGCTGGTCAACCACCGCTTCCGCGTCGCCGTCGCCGATGTCTCCCCGCGCACCCCCGTCAAACCCACCAGCCTCGGCTGGGAGGCCACCGGCGGCCGGGGCATCCTGCTCGTGGAGGCCATGTCGGCGGCGTGGGGGACGGTACCGGCGGGCGGCGGCAAGCAGGTGTGGGCCGAGCTGGCGCTCGGCGACTGACCGCCACACGGGTACCGGTGCGGGCCCCGCCCGGCAGGTCGCGGTGGCACGGCGCGCGAGCCGTGCCTAGGGTCCATGCCGTGTCGCACACCTTCGAAGAACTCGTCGCCAAGCAGCGCGCGGCCGACGCCGCCCACACCCAGGTACAGGAACTGCGGGACACCTACGGCCCCCCGGCCCAGGCCCAGTTGACCGCCGCCCAGGCGGACACCTACGAGACCGCCGTACGGGCCTGGCGGGACCTGGCCCGGGACCTGCAGACCGCGCTGCGCGAGTACGCCCGCGACGAGGGCCGGTCCCTGACCGACGTCGAGACCCAGGTGCAGCGGAACGCGATCGAACCGGAGTAGAACCGACACCGTCGCCCCGGTGTCGAGAACCCTGCGCCCAGTCGGATGCCACCCCCCGGAAAGGTTTCGGTAGTACCGAGGACGTACCGTCGTAACCGACCGGTAAGACAAACGAAGGCCCGATCGGGACGATCACCTATAGGGTGTGGCAGATGAAGGCACTGGTGCTCTCCGGCGGCGCCGGTACACGGCTGCGTCCGATCACGCACACATCGGCGAAACAGCTCGTGCCGGTGGCCAACAAACCCGTGCTGTTCTACGGGCTGGAGTCCATCGCGGCGGCCGGGATCACCGAGGTCGGGATGATCGTCGGCGACACCGCCGCGGAGATCGAGGCGGCGGTCGGCGACGGCTCGGCGTTCGGCCTGAAGGTGACGTACATACCCCAGGAGCGGCCCCTGGGACTGGCCCACGCGGTGCTGATCGCGCGGGACTTCCTCGGGGACGACGACTTCGTGATGTATCTCGGCGACAACTTCGTGGTCGGCGGCATCAGCGATCTCGTCGAGGAGTTCCGGGTGCACCGCCCCGACGCCCAGATCCTGCTCACCCACGTGCCCGACCCGCGCTCCTTCGGCGTCGCCGAACTCGACGCGTCGGGCAGGGTGGTGGGCCTTGAGGAGAAGCCGCGGCATCCCAAGAGCGACCTGGCGCTGGTCGGGGTGTATCTGTTCAGCCCCGCGGTGCACAAGGCCGTACGCGCCGTGCAGCCGTCCCGGCGCGGCGAGTTGGAGATCACCGACGCCATCCAGCACCTCATCGACACCCACGCCGACGTGCGCTCCACGCTCGTCGAGGGCTACTGGAAGGACACCGGCAACGTAGGCGACATGCTGGAGGTCAACCGGACCGTCCTGGAGTCGGTGCAGCGGCGCATCGACGGCGAGGTGGACGAGCGGTCCGAGACCGTCGGCCGGGTGGTGGTCGAGCGGGGCGCGCGCATACACAACTCGCGGATCGTCGGCCCCGCCGTCATCGGGGCCGGGACCGTCGTCCGCGACTCCTACGTCGGGCCCTTCACCTCCGTCGCGGAGAACTGCCGGATCACCGGCAGCGAACTGGAGTTCTCCATCGTGCTGCGGGACTCGTCCATCAATGGGGTGGGCCGGATCGAGTCCTCGCTGATCGGCCGGCATGTCGAGGTGACCCCGACGGCCAAGGTGCCCAGTGCCCACCGCCTCGTCCTCGGAGACCACAGCAAGGTGCAGATCCGCTCATGAATCTCCTCGTCACCGGCGCCGCCGGGTTCATAGGTTCCGCGTACGTCCGCGCGCTCCTCGCCGCCGACGCCCCGCACGCGCCCCGGATCACGGTGCTCGACAAGCTCACCTACGCCGGCACGCTGACCAACCTGCCCGCCGGCCACCCCCGCCTCGACTTCGTGCACGGCGACATCCGCGACGCCGGTCTGGTCGACAAACTGATGACGGACGCCGACCAGGTCGTGCACTTCGCCGCCGAATCGCACGTGGACCGGTCGATCGACGCGGCGGGCGAGTTCGTGCTCACCAACGTGGTCGGCACGCAGACACTGCTGGACGCGGCCCTGCGCCACGGCGTCGGCCCGTTCGTGCACATCTCCACCGACGAGGTCTACGGCTCCATCGAGTCCGGCTCCTGGCCCGAGACCCACCCGCTGGCCCCCAACTCGCCCTACTCCGCCTCCAAGGCGTCCGCCGACCTGCTCGCCCTCGCCTACCACCGCACCCACGGCCTCGACGTCCGGGTCACCCGCTGTTCCAACAACTACGGCCCGCACCAGTTCCCGGAGAAGGTCGTCCCGCTGTTCGTCACCAACCTGCTGGACGGCCTCAGGGTCCCGCTGTACGGGGACGGGCGCAACGTCCGTGACTGGCTGCACGTCGACGACCACTGCCGGGGCATCGAACTGGTCCGCGCGAAGGGCCGCCCCGGCGAGGTCTACAACATCGGCGGCGGTACCGAGTTGAGCAACCGGGACCTCACCTCCCTGCTGCTGGAGTCCTGCGGCGCCGACTGGGACCGGGTCGACCACGTTCCCGACCGCAAGGGCCACGATCTGCGCTACTCGGTCGACTGGAGCAAGGCCCGCGACGAATTGGGCTACCGTCCGCGGCGCGACTTCGCCACCGCCCTCGCCGAGACCGTCGCCTGGTACCGCGACCACCGCGTCTGGTGGCAGCCGCTCAAAGAGCGGGGCGCGCGATGAGGTGGCTGGTCACCGGGGCGGGCGGCATGCTCGGCCGGGACACCGTCGAGGAACTGCTCCGCCGCGGCGCGCAGGTGCGGGGCCTTGACCGCGCGGCACTCGACATCACCGAACCCGACTCGGTACGGCGGGCCTTCGAGGAGCACCGCCCGGACGTGGTCGTCAACTGCGCCGCGTACACCGCGGTCGACGCCGCCGAGACGGACGAGGCCAGGGCGCTCGCCGTCAACGGCGACGGGCCGCGGCTGCTCGCCCGCGCCTGCGCCGCCCGGGGCGCCCGCCTGGTGCACATCTCCACCGACTACGTCTTCGACGGCGAGAGCGCCCCGGATCCGGCCCGGCCGGGGGCCGGCGCCCGCACGCCCTACCCCGAGGACCACCCGCCGGGCCCGCGCACCGCCTACGGCCGCACCAAGCTCGCCGGCGAGCGTGCGGTGCTCGGCGAACTCCCGGGCGCCGCCGTCGTCGTCCGCACGGCCTGGCTGTACGGCGTCCACGGGCCCAGCTTCGTGCGCACCATGCTGGAGCTGGAGGCCCGCCGCGACACCGTGGACGTGGTCGACGACCAGCGTGGCCAGCCGACCTGGAGCGCGGATGTGGCCGCCCGGATCGCGGACCTCGGCGCCCGGCTCACCCCGGGCGGCGGCCCGCACGGAGTGTTCCACGCCACCAGTTCCGGCGAGGCCAGCTGGCACGAACTGGCCCGGGAGGTGTTCGCGCTGGCGGGCGCTGACCCGGACCGGGTGTGCCCGGTCGGCAGCGCCGCCTTCCCGCGTCCCGCGCCCCGGCCCGCCTACAGCGCCCTCGGGCACGGCCGGTGGCGGGAGATCGGCCTGGCACCGCCGCGCGACTGGCGGGCCGCCCTGCACGAAGCACTGCCCCACATCCGCGAGGAGATGTCCCAGTGAAACGGCATGAGTTCCTACGGGAACTGCACAAGGTCACCGCGAACCGCAACTACCTGGAGATCGGCGTCAACGACGGCCGCAGCCTGACGCTGTCCCGGGTGCCGAGCATCGCGATCGACCCCGCGTTCAAGGTGGTCACGGAGATCCGCTGCGACGTCCACCTCGCCAAGGCGACCAGCGACGACTTCTTCGCCCGGGAGAACCCGCTCGCGCATCTGCGGGGCGGCCGGCATCCGCTGCGCAACATCGCCCGCAACCGCAGCCCGCTCGGGTACTGGCGGCGCACCACCCTCGATCTGTCGTTCATCGACGGCATGCACCTGTTCGAGTACGCGCTGCGCGACTTCATGAACATCGAGCGGCACTCGGACTGGGCCGGCGTGATCGTCTTCGACGACATGCTGCCGCGCACCGTGGACGAGGCGGCCCGGGACCGGCACACCGACGCCTGGACCGGCGACGTCTACAAGCTCGTGGAGATCCTGGGCCGCCACCGCCCCGACCTCGTGACCGTCCTCGTCGACACCGCTCCCACCGGTCAGCTCCTGGTCTTCGGGGCCGACCCGTCCGACACGGTACTGAGGGACAGGTACGACGAGATCGTCGCCGAGTTCGAGGTGCCCGATCCGCAGAAGGTGCCCGAGTCGATCCTGGACCGCACCACGGCGGTGCGGCCCGAGGCGCTGCTGTCGGCCGGCTTCTGGGGGCCGCTGGCGGCGGCCCGCAACCGCGGCACCAAGCGGTCCCGCGGCTGGGAGCCGCTGCGCCGTGCGGTGGCGCAGTACGGCGTCAGCCGCTGAGCCGCCGGGAGCGCAGCCGCTCGTAGTGGGCGGAGCAGTCCGCGTACATGGGCAGCACACCGGACCGCTCCGCCTCGGCCAGTGTGGGGGCCGCGGCGTCCTTCTCGGACAGCACCGGTTCGATGCCCCGCGGCCACTCGATGCCCAGCTTCGGGTCCAGCGGGTGCACCGCGTGCTCACGCCTGGGCGCATAGCCGGTCGAGCACAGGTACAGCACCGTGGCGTCGTCGGTGAGTGCCATGAACGCGTGGCCGAGCCCCTCGGCGAGGAAGACCGCGTGCCGGTTGTCCTCGTCCAGCCGCAGCGCCTCCCACCGGCCGTAGGTCGGCGAGCCGACGCGGATGTCCACGACCACGTCGAGCACGGCCCCGCGCACACAGGTCAGGTACTTGGCCTGGCCGGGCGGCACGTCGGCGAAGTGCACCCCGCGCAGCACGCCCCGCCGGGACACCGAGCAGTTGGCCTGCGCGAGGCTCAGGTCGTAGCCGGTGGCCTCGCGGAACTCCTCGCCCCGGAACCACTCGTGGAAGCTGCCCCGGTGGTCCGGGAAGACCTTGGGCTCAAGCACCCAGGCGTCCGAAATCTCCATTGCCCGCACTGCGTCATCCCTTCCGTGCCGTTGCCCGCGATGCCCCCGCCCGCGATGCCGTCCCCCGCAGCGCGGCGCCCAGGACCCGCCGCGCCCGGCGTACCAGCCGGCGCACCGGTCCCGCCGCGGCGGGACGGCTCAGCAGGGCGCCGCCGTGGCGGCCGGGCCGCAGGACGAGCGGCAGCGGCAGGAAGCGGGGCGCCTCGGCCCGCGGGACGAGGCACACCTCCAGCCGCCACGCGGCCCCGCGCAACTCGTGCAGGGGCACCCCGGCCTCCAGCAGCGAGCGGGTGCCGTCGGCCGGGGTGAGCGTCCCGGTCCGCTGCTGCCGCTCGCCGGTCGCGGCGTTGGTCAGCCGCACCAGGACGGCGATGCGGTCGGGGACGTACAGGGGCAGCGCGGCGCTCAGCGGATGGGTGTCGGAGACCGCGGCGTCCTCGGGTGTCAGCCGGCCGAGGCCGAGCGCCTTGCCCGCCCGGTCGACGTCCAGGGAGAGGTTGTCGTGCTGCTTGGTCCAGTACGGCAGCACCACGCGGTCCGCGACGACTCCGGCCGGCGGCGCGGGGCGGTCGGGCCCGCTGACCGGGCCCAGCCGGCACTCCTTGGTCCAGCCGCCGAGGCCGAACCGTACATACGCGTCCCACAGGCCGGCGTGCAGCGCGGTGCCGCCCGCCGCGCTGCCGGGGTCCACGGTGGCCGTCGCACGCAGCACCAGCCGGACGCGTCCGTCGCCGGCCGGGACCCGTTCGCGGGTGACCTCCACCGGCTGGAAGAACGAGGCGGAGCTGGCACGGTCGCGCAGGACGAGGTCGACGGTCGCCTTCTCGAAGCCGTCGACGGCGTCCGCGCCCAGCCAGGCCACCGCCTGGGCCAGGTCCCGGGGCGGCCCGGCCGCGGGGGTGCCTTCCCCGCCGACGGGGAAGGTCAGCGGCTCGCCGCCGTGCTGGTACTCGGCGCGGAAGGAGACCCGCAGCGTGCCGTCGTGCCACTCGACATCGGTCGGTACGGCCCTCGGGCCGACCCCGGCCTCCCACTCGGCCTGCGCTACCAGGTCGTCGTACCGGTCGTCCCTGATCAGCGCGGCGACGATGCGCTGGCCCGGGCGCAGGCCGGGGGCGACCCCCGGGCCGAACCGTTCCACGACCACCTCGTGCATCTCCCGGAACAGCTGCCGCCGGTAGTCGTCCGGGAGGCCGAGCAGGCGCCGGCCGCTCATCCGGTCGACGATCTCGACGCGCAGCCAGCGGCGCAGCAGCCGGTCGCGCAGCGGACCCGGCTCGGTGTACCGCTCGACCACGTCCAGGGCCTCGCGGAGGTTCTTGAAGTAGCCGACCGGTTCGAAGGGCTGGAAACCGGCGTTCGAGGCGTCGCCCCGCTTCACGTGGTAGTAGCAGACGTAGTCGCTGAGCACGGAGACGTTGTCCGCGCGCAGATACGCCTCCGTGACGAAGACGTGGTCCTCCAGACGGCGCCGGCCCTCGGGGAAGCGCAGTCCGGTGCGCTCCAGGAAGGCGCGTCTGACCATCTTGTGCGGGGTGAGGCTGTCGATGAGCGGGGCGTTGTCGACGGTGGCGCGCGGGTGGTTGCGCCGGAACAGCTCCACCGGGACCGGCCGGCCCTTGCCGGCCATCTTGCCCACGATCACGTCGGCCTTGTTCGCCACCCCGTACGCGTACATCCGCTCCAGGGCCTCGTCACCGAGGTAGTCGTCGTTGTCGACGAACATCACGAACTCACCGCTGGACGCGGCGATCCCCACGTTGCGGGGCTTGCCCGACCAGCCGGAGTTCGGCTGGTGGATGACCGTGATCTGCGGGTGTTCGGCGGCCAGCTCGTCCAGTCTGGCCGGGGTGGCGTCGGTGGAGCCGTCGTCGACGAAGATCACTTCGTACGCGTCGTCGGGCAGCGACTGCCGCAGCAACGAGGCGACGCAGTCCTCGATGTACGGCCCGGGGTTGTAGACGGGGACGATGACACTGACCTTGACCGGCATCCGGTTTCCAAGCCCCCTTAGCTCGCTTTCCGTTGCCTTGGTGGCACGGCACGCGTTGCCGAATGTTAACGCGGCCGCCGGTGGGGGCGGCGACCGCCCCGGATCAGGGGCCGGGCCGGGGCCGGGGGCCGGGGTCAGCCGTGGGTCTTGGCCAGGAGCTGGAGGATCTCCTGCGTCGTGCCCGTCTCACCGAGCCGCGGGAAGATCCGCTCGACGCTGTTCGTGTGCGCCTCGGGTGTGAGGTCGGCGACGGCGTCCGTGGCAGCTGCCCTACGCTGACCCTGTGCGCCTGCTCCTCATGTCCGACACCCATCTGCCCCGGCGCGCCCACCGGCTGCCGGAGCCGCTGCTCGCCGAACTCCCGCACGCCGACGTGGTGTTCCACGCCGGTGACTGGGTCGACACCGCCACCCTGGACCTGCTGGAGAGCCGCAGCCGGCGGCTGGTCGCGGTGTACGGCAACAACGACGGACCCGAGCTGCGCGCCCGCCTCCCCGAAGTGGCCCGCGCCGAACTCGGCGGCCTGCGCTTCGGCGTCGTCCACGAGACCGGGCCCGCCGCGGGCCGCGAGGCGCGCTGCGCCGCCCGCTTCCCCGACCTGGACGTGCTGGTCTTCGGCCACAGCCACATCCCCTGGGACAGCACGGCCCAGACCGGCCTGCGGCTGCTCAACCCCGGCTCACCCACCGACCGCCGCCGTCAGCCCCACTGCACGTACCTCACGGCGACCCTGACCGGCGCCGCACTCACGGACGTGACCCTCCACCCGCTGCGGTAGCGCTCCGCTGGTTGGGCCGCGCTGTGCTGTTGTCGGTTGGCTGCGGGTGTGTCGTGGTTGCTCGCGCCGTTCCCCGCGCCCCTTTGGGGCGCTCTCGTGCGGGGGTCAGCGGTGGCGCCTGGATCGCAGGCATCTGCGCACGCCTGCGTACGCCAGTACGAGTACGCCCAGTGCCGCCGCCACGGCCGCCGCCCGTTTGGCCACCGGGATTCCGGCCGTGCGGACCAGGTCCAGTGGTTCCGGCGCCGCCGGTGCCGGTGCCTCGGGCCGCTCGCCGAGCCGTTCGGCCAGACACTGCGCGAACTGCCCCACCAGCCGGTCACCGACCTCCGCGAGCACCCCACGGCCGAACTGCGCAGGCCGCCCGGTCACCGTCAGATCGGTGTCCACCGCCACCGCCGTGCCGCCGTCGCGCCCGCTGAGCGTGCCGGTGACGGTGGCCCGGGCCGTGCCCTGCCCCCGGGTCTCCCGGCCGCTCGCCACCAGCACCATCCGGTGCGCCGTCCCGTCCTTCTCCTCGAAGACGGCGGTGCCCCGGTAGGCCACGGTGACCGGGCCGACCTTGACCTTCACCGCGCCGGTCACCGTCGTGCCGTCGTACTCCTCCACCGTCGCACCCGGCAGACACGGCGCGATGCGCTCGATGTCGAGGAGCGCGTGCCAGGCGTCGTCGACCGGGACGGGGACGGTGAACTCGTGGTGCAGCTCCATGACTTCCTCCTCGCACTCAGCGGGTGCCCGCCGGATGGATGGCCCCGGCGGTCGCGGTGAGGGGCACGCCGCTGCCGCCCCACCGCAGCGCGACGATCTCGGCGGCGACGGACACGGCGACCTCCTCGGGCGTACGGGCCCCGAGGTCGAGCCCGAGCGGCGAGCGCAGCCGGGCCAGCTCCCGCGCGCCGACCCCGGCCTCGGCCAGCCGCTTCCTGCGCTCGTCGTGGGTACGGCGGCTGCCCATCGCCCCGATGTACGCGGCCGGCCGGCGCAGCGCCTCCTCCAGCAGCGGCACGTCGAACTTCGGATCGTGGGTGAGCACACAGATCACCGTCCGCTCGTCGGTGTCGGTGCCGCTCAGATAGCGGTGCGGCCAGTCCACGACGACCTCCACGGCCGCCGGGAACCGCTTCGGCGTGGCGAAGACCGGGCGGGCGTCGCACACGGTGACCCGGTAGCCGAGGAAGTCGCCGATACGGGCAACCGCCGCCGCGTAGTCGATCGCGCCGAAGACCAGCATCCGGGGCGGCGGCGCGAACGAGTGCAGGAACACGGTGACGGCGTCCTCGCGGCGCTCGCCGTGCCGGCCGTAGTGCCTAGACCCGGTGGCGCCGAGGGCCAGTTCGCCACGCGCGTCCGCGGTGACCGCCGCGTCCAGGCCGGATGTGCCGAGGGTGCCGGCCACCGCCCCGGGCCACACCGCGAGCGCGGCGCCGCGCGGGGCCGGCCCGTCGACCACCGTGGCCACCGTCACGGGTTCGCCGCGCGCGACCGACGCGGCGACGGCCCCGAAGACCGGATCGGCCGCGGGCGTCACGGGCCGCACCAGCAGGGTGATCTCACCGCCGCAGGTGAGACCGACCGCGAACGCGTCCTCGTCGCTGTAGCCGAAGGTCTCGAGGCGGGCCTCGCCGCTCGCTGCGACCTCCTGCGCCAGTTCGAAGACGGCGCCCTCCACACAGCCGCCGGACACGCTGCCCACGACCTCGTCGCCGGGTCCGACCGCCATGGCAGCGCCGGGCCCGCGCGGCGCGCTGCGGCTGACCGCCACGACCGTGGCGAGCCCGAACGGGACGCCCGCCGCGTACCAGCGCTCCAGGGCCGGAAGAATCTCACGCACGCTTTGCTCCTCTCCGTCCGGCGGCCTCGGCCGGATCGTCCGCGGCCGCCCCGCGCACCACGGCCGCCAGCCGCTCCAGCGCCGCAAGGCTGTGCCCCTCGACGAAGGTGTCCACACTCGGCAGGGCCGCCGCCATCCCCCCGGCCAGCGGCACGTAACCGGGGCGCGCCTTGCGGGGGTTGGCCCAGATCACCCGGTGCGCCAGCGCGTGCAGCCGCCGCATCTGCGCCCCGAGCAGCCGGGGATCGCCGCGCTCCCAGCCGTCCGAGAGCAGCACGACGACCGCGCCGCGCGCCATGCCGCGCTGCCCCCAGCGGTTCAGGAACTCGCGCAGCAGCACGCCGAGCCGGGTGCCGCCGCGCCAGTCGGGCACGGCCGCCGTGAGCGCCGCCATCGCCAGGTCGGGGTCGCGGTGGCCGAGTTCGCGGGTCACCCGGGTCAGCCGGGTGCCGATGGTGAACACCTCCGTCGGCGCCCGCCGGGCCGCCGCGTGCGCGAACCGCAGCAGCGCGTCGGCGTACGGCGCCATCGAACCGCTCACATCGACCAGCAGCACCACCCGGCGCGGCCGGCGCACCCGCGCGTGCCGGCGCAGCAGCGCGGGCTCCCCGCCGCGCCGCAGCAGCTCCCGCACGGTCCGGCGCGGGTCGACGGCGCCGTGCCGGGCCGGCCGGCGGCGCGCGGACAGCCGGGTCTGCCCGTGCGGCGCGAACGCGGCCAGCAGCCGGTTGAGCTGGGCGCGTTCGGCGGCGTCCAGATCGCCGAGGTCGCGGTGGCGCAGCACCTCGGCGGAGCTGGCGAACGCCAGGGCGGGCGGCCCCGGCGGCTCGCCGTCGTCCGTCGCGCGGGCGCCGGGCGCGGCGTCCCGCACGGCGAGCCGGGTCCGGGTCCGGGGCGGCGCGGCGGCGCGGGCCGGGGGCGGCGCGGAGCCGTCGGCCGGCCCGAAATAGGCGGCGAACACCCGCTCGTACCGCTCCAGGTCGTCCCGCCCGCCGCACAGCGTGGCCCGGCCCGCCGTGTGCACATCCGCACGCACCCCGGGCCGCAGGACGTCGACCGCGCGCAGGAAGGCGTACAGCCGCTCGGTGCTCGCGTCGACCCCCGCGGCCCGCAGCGCGCGCACGAAGCCCAGCAGCACCGTGTCGGGCCCCGCGGGCCCGTCCGCCCACCGCCCGTCGGCCGCTGCGCGTTGGCTGTCCGTCATGGCGCTCGCGCTCCCCGGGCCGACAGCACCGCCGTGAGGTCGAGTCCACGCGCCCGCTCCGTGTCCTCCCGGTACTTCAGCACCGAGCCCAGTGTGGCCACCGCCAGCTCCGCGTCGACCTCGCTCGCCCCGAGGGCGTCCAGGGCCTGCGCCCAGTCGATCGTCTCGGCCACGCCCGGCGGCTTGAGCAGATCGGCGCCCCGCAGCGCCTGCACCAGGGCGGTCACCTGCTCGGCCAGCCGCTCGGCGACCCCCGGCAGCCGGCGGCGCACGATGGCCAGTTCGCGGGCGAAGGAGGGATGGTCGAACCAGTGGTACAGGCACCGCCGCTTCAGCGCGTCGTGCACCTCCCGGGTCCGGTTCGAGGTCAGCACCACGACCGGCGGTACCTCGGCGCGCAGCGTGCCCAGCTCCGGAACGGTCACCGAGTACTCGGACAGCAGCTCCAGCAGGAAGGCCTCGAACTCGTCGTCGGCCCGGTCGATCTCGTCGACCAGGAGCACCGAAGGCCAGGTCTGCAACGCCCGCAGCAGCGGCCGGGCGATCAGGAACCGCCGGTCGTACAGCTCGCTCTCCAGCCGGTCGGCGTCGGTGACCCCGGCCGCCTCGGCGGCCCGCAGATGCAGCAGCTGACGCGGGAAGTCCCAGTCGTACAGGGCCTGCGCGGCGTCGATGCCCTCGTGGCACTGCAACCGGATCAGCGGGGCGTCCAGCGCCTCGGCGAGGGCGGCGGCGAGCGCGGTCTTGCCGACGCCCGCGTCTCCCTCGCAGAACAGCGGACGGTGCAGTCTCAGGGCCAGGAAGCAGGTGACGGCCAGCGCCTCGTCGACGAGGTACCCCGTCTCCTCCAGGCGGGCCCGTACCTGCTCCGGGTCGTCCATCCGGATGATCGGCGCTCACCTCGCTCCGGTGGCGGCCAGGACCGCCCGCCGGGTCAGCACCTCCGCGAGGTGCGCCCGGTACTCGGGGGACGCCGACACGTCCTGGGCGGGCCGGGTGCCCTCGGTGGCCCGCTCGGCGGCCCGGGCGACGGCGTCCGGATCCGCGGCGCCGGCCAGGGCACGCTCGGCGGCCACCGCCCGCAGCGGGGTGCTGCCCATGTTGGTGAGCCCGATGCGGGCCTCGGCGATCCGGCCGTCGTCCCGGCGCACCAGGGCCGCCACGCCGACGATCGCCCAGGACTGGGCGACCCGGTGGAACTTCTCGTAGCGGAAGTCCCAGCCGTCCGTCTTCGGCACCCGCACCTCCACCAGCAGTTCGTCGGGGGCCAGCGCGGACTGGAAGTAGTCCACGAAGAAGTCGCCCGCCGCGATGGTGCGCCGCCCGTCCGGGCCGGCGGCGACCAGCTCGCCGCCCAGCGCCAGCAGCACCGCGGGCAGATCACCGGCCGGGTCGGCGTGCGCCAGCGAGCCGCCGAGGGTGCCCCGGTGCCGTACGGCGGGATCGGCGACGGTCCGCGTCGCCGCCGCGAGCAGTCCCGCGTGCCGGCCGATCAGCGGGTCGTGGATCATGTCGTGGTGGCTGGTCAGCGCGCCGATGACGAGACTGTCGCCGTCCTCGCGGACCCCGCGCAGCTCCGGGATCCGGCCGATGTCCACGACGAGTTCGGGAAAGGCCAGCCTGAGGCGCAGCAGCGGCAGCAGGCTCTGCCCGCCGGCCAGCACCTTCGCCTCGTCGCCCGCCTCCGCGAGCGCGCGCACCGCCTCGTCGACGCTGTGCGGACGGGTGTACTCGAACGCGGGGGGAATCATGCCTCGGTCTCCTTCCCGGCGGTGGCCGACCGCACGGCCCGCCAGACCCGCTCCGGTGTGCAGGGCATCCGCACGTCGTGCACGCCGAACGGCCTGAGCGCGTCCACGACCGCGTTGACCACGGCGGGTGTCGAGGCGATGGTGCCCGCCTCGCCGACTCCCTTGACGCCCAGGGCGTTCGACGCGGCCGGTGTCTCCGTGCGGTCGGTCACGAAGTCCGGCAGGTCCGGAGCGGACGGCACCAGATAGTCCGCCATGGTGCCGGAGACCAGGTTGCCCTCGTCGTCGTAGACGGCCTCCTCGTACAGGGCCTGCGCGATGCCCTGCGCGAGCCCGCCGTGCACCTGCCCCTCGACGATCATCGGGTTGACCACCCGGCCGACGTCGTCCACGCAGACGTAGGACCGGATACGGGTCGCCCCGGTCTCTGTGTCGACCTCGACCGCGCACAGATGGGTGCCGTGCGGGTAGGAGAAGTTCTCCGGGTCGACCAGGTACTCGGCGTTGATGGTCGGCTCCATGCCGTCGGGCAGGTCGTGCGAGGAGAACGTCTCGAAGGCGATCTCCTGAATGGTCCTGCGCGCCTCCGGGGAGCCCTTCACGGAGAACACGCCGTCCGTGAAGTCCAGGTCCTGCTCGCTCGCCTCCAGCAGGTGCGCGGCCACCTTCCGGGCCTTGTCCACCACCTTGACCGCCGCCCGGTGGACGGCCTCGCCGCCGACCACCAGCGACCGCGAGCCATAGGTGTCCATGCCCTGCGGCGCGGACCGGGTGTCGCCGTGCACCACCTCGACGTCCTCGAACGGCACACCGAGCACGTCGGCGGCGATCTGGCTCCAGCAGGTCGCGTGGCCCTGCCCGTGCGGGCTGGTGCCGGTGACCACCTCGACCTTGCCGGTGGGCAGCATGCGGATGCTCGCCGCCTCCCAGCCGCCGGCCCCGTACCTGAGGTCGCGCAGCACCCGGCTCGGCGCGAGGCCGCACATCTCGGTGAAGGTGGACACGCCGATGCCGAGACGTACGGTGTCGCCGCGCGCGTTGCGTTCGCGCTGCTCGGCGCGCAGGTCGTCGTAGCCGAACAGGGCGAGGGCCTTGTCCGTCGCGGCCTCGTAGTCCCCGCTGTCGTAGGTGAGCCCGGCGATGGTGGTGTACGGGAACTCCTCGTGCCGGATCCAGTTGCGGCGCCGCAGCTCCACCGGGTCGAGGCCCAGCTCCGCGGCCAGCTCGTCCATGATCCGCTCGATGGCGAACGTCGCCTCCGGGCGCCCGGCACCGCGGTAGGCGTCGGTGGGTGTCCGGGTGGTGAACACGCCCGTGCAGCTGAACTCGTAGGAGTCCATCTTGTAGATCGCCGGGTACATGAAGGCGCCGAGGATCGGGATGCCCGGGGTGACGAGCATCAGATAGGCACCCATGTCGGCGATCAGGTCCACCTTGAGGCCGAGCAGCCTGCCCTCCTGGGTGGCGGCCACCTCGATGTCCTGGATCATGCCGCGGCCGTGGTGGGTGGCCAGATAGCCCTCGGAGCGGGACTCGGTCCACTTCACCGGGCGGCCCAGCCTGCGGGCGACGGCCAGGGCGATGGCCTCCTCGCCGTACACCTGGAGCTTGGAACCGAAGCCGCCGCCCACGTCCGGGGCGATCACACGCAGCTTGTGCTCGGGCACGCCGGTGACGGTCGCCAGCATGATCCGCAGGATGTGCGGGATCTGGGTCGCCGAGTAGACCGTGTACTCGCCGGAGGCGGCGAGCGGGGTGACGACGACCGCGCGGGGCTCCATCGCGTTGGGGATCAGGCGCTGCTGGTGGTAGCGGCGGCGCAGGGTGACCTCGGCGCGCTCGCGGACCGCGGCGAAACTCTCGCCGGTCGCCAGCGGCCACACATAGCTGCGGTTGGTGCCCTTGTCGGAGTGGACCAGCGGGGCGTCGTCCGCGAGCGCGGCCTCCAGGTCGAGGACCGGCTCCAGCGGCTCGTAGTCGACCTCGATCGCCTCCAGCGCGTCGGCCGCCGCGTACCGGTCGCGGGCCACCACCACGGCGACCGGGTCACCGGCGTAGCGGACCTCGTCCACCGCGATCGGCGGGTGGTCGGGCAGCACGATGTCCTCGGTCACCGGCCAGGCGCACGGCAGCGAGCCCAGCCCGTCGGCGAGGTCGGCGCCGCTGAACGCCGCGATAACACCGGGCCGGTCGAGCGCCGGGGAGACATCGACCCGCCCGATGCGCGCGTGCGCCATCGGACTGCGCAGCACCGCGAGGTGCAGCAGGCCGGGGACCTGGATGTTGTCGGTCCAATTGGTCTGGCCGGTGATCAGCCGGGCGTCCTCCTTGCGCAGCCGGGAGCGGCCGACCTCGCGTGCTACGGCCTGATCGGTCATGCCGAGACCTCCTGAGCGCTCTGCTGCCCGGACCCGGTGGGCTGCTGTCCGGAGGCGGCGAGCACCGCGCGGACGATGTTCTGGTAGCCGGTGCAGCGGCACAGGTTGCCCTCCAGGGCCTCGCGTACCTCGTCCGGGCCGGGGCGCGGGTTCTCGCGCAGCAGGTCCCGGGCCGCCATGATCATGCCTGGGGTGCAGTAGCCGCACTGGAGCGCGTGCCGCTCGTGGAAGGCGCGCTGCAACGCCGTCAGCTGCCCGTCGCGGGCCAGGCCCTGCACGGTGGTCACCTCGGACCCGTCGGCCTGGACGGCCAGCACCGAGCAGCTCTTGACGGTCGCCCCGTCCAGGTCGACCGTGCAGGCCCCGCAGTTCGAGGTGTCGCAGCCGATCGGGGTGCCGGTCAGGCCGAGCCGGTCGCGCAGGTAGTGGGCGAGCAGAAGACGGGGCTCCACGTCGTCCTCGTAGAGCGTGCCGTCCACCTTCACCTTGATATGGGTCATGTGCCCTCCAGACCGTGCGGACATGAGCGAGGGATATCAGCGACCTGACGTGATGTACGTCACTCTAAGACCGAGGTGTGGCCGCGGCGAGCGCTGCGCGGGCGCCGCGTGCCGGGCGTTAATCCGTTGCGGCCCGAGTGCGGGTGCTGCTGCACTGCACCGGACCAGTCGTCACACAGAGAGGACCGACGATGCGCGCTGCGTGCATGTCCCCCCAGGAAGGAACCCCACCCATGCCGAAGGACATCACGCTCAGTGCATCTGCTCAATCTCGGAATCCTCGCGCACGTAGACGCCGGTAAGACCAGCCTGACCGAACGGCTGCTGCACTCCGTCGGAGTGATCGACGAGGTCGGCAGCGTCGACGCCGGCAGCACCCGGACGGACACGCTCGCGCTGGAACGGCAGCGCGGCATCACCATCAAGGCGGCCGTCGTCTCCTTCCCGCTCGACGGCGTGACCGTCAACCTCATCGACACACCCGGCCACCCCGACTTCATCGCCGAGGTGGAACGGGTCCTCGGCGTGCTCGACGGCGCCGTCCTGGTCGTCTCGGCCGTCGAGGGCGTCCAGGCGCAGACCAGGGTGCTGATGCGGACCCTGCGGCGGCTGCGCATCCCCACGCTGGTCTTCGTGAACAAGATCGACCGGCGCGGTGCGGGCGAGGACGAGGTGCTGCGGGCGATGGCCCGCCGGCTCACCCCGGCGCTCGTGCCGATGGGCACCGCCACCGGCCTCGGCACCCGCGGCGCCCGCTTCGTCCCCGGGCTCGGCCCGGGCGCGCTCGACGTCCTCGCCGACCAGGACGACGACCTGCTCGCCGCCTACGTGCACGGCTCCGTCGCGCCCGCCCGGCTGCGCGCCGCGCTCGCCGTCCAGACCCGGCGGGCCCGCGTCCACCCGGTCTACTTCGGCTCGGCCGTCACCGGAGCCGGCGTTACCGACCTGCTCGGCGGCATCGAGGAACTGCTGCCCGCCGCCGCGGGCGATCCGGACGGGCCGCTGTCGGCGACGGTGTTCAAGGTCGACCGGGGCCCGGCGGGGGAGAAGGTCGCCTACGCGCGGGTCTTCACCGGCACCTTGCGCACCCGCGACCGGATCCTGTTCGGGGACGGCCCGCAGGAGGGGAAGGTCACCGCGGTCAGCGTCTTCGACCGCGGCACCGACGTCCGGCAGGAGAGCGTCGGCGCGGGCCGGATCGGCAGGCTGTGGGGCCTCGGCGGCATCAGGATCGGGGACACGATCCGCGGGGCCGCGGGCACCGGCGAGTGCGCGGACGTGGCGCGCTCCGCGTACCGGCAGCACTTCGCGCCGCCGACGCTGGAGACCGTCGTCGTCCCGGGCCCGCACGCGGACCGGCGGGCGCTGCACATCGCGCTCACCCAACTCGCCGAACACGACCCGCTGATCGGCGTGCGCCACGACGAGAGGCGGCAGGAGACCTCCGTCTCCCTCTACGGCGAGGTGCAGAAGGAGGTGATCCAGGCGACCCTCGCCGACGAGTACGGTCTCGACGTCACCTTCCGGGAGACGACGGTCATCTGCGTCGAGCGCCCGGTGGGCGGCGGTGCGGCCGTCGAGTTCAACAAGAAGGACGGGAACCCGTTCCTGGCGACCGTCGGCCTGCGGGTCGACGCCGCCCCGGTGGGCTCGGGCGTCGACTTCCGGCTGGCGGTGGAGCTGGGCTCGATGCCGTACGCCTTCTTCAAGGCCGTCGAGGACACCGTGCGCGACACCCTCGGGCAGGGGCTGCACGGCTGGCGGGTCACCGACTGCGCGGTGACCATGACCCACAGCGGGTACTCGCCCCGGCAGAGCCACGCCCACCAGGGCTTCGACAAGAGCATGTCCAGCACCGGCGCGGACTTCCGCGCTCTCACCCCGCTCGTCCTGACCGAGGCGCTGCGGCGCGCGGGCACCCGGGTGTACGAACCGATGCACCGCTTCCGCATCGAGGCCCCGGCGGACACCCTGGGCACCCTGCTGCCGGTGCTCGCGCGGCTCGCCGCGGTACCGCAGAGCACCGGGACGCATGGCTCGGTGTGCGTGCTGGAGGGCGCGGTGCCCGCCGCCCGGGTGCACGGTCTCGACCGGCGGCTGCCCGGACTGACCCGGGGCGAGGGCGAGTTGGAGACCGCCTTCGACCACTGGGCCCCGGTCACCCGCGGCACGGTCCCCGAGCGTCCGCGCACCGACCACAACCCGCTGAACCGGAAGGAGTACCTGCTGAACGTCACCAAACGGCTGGGCGGCTGAGCCCCGCCGACCACACGGCCCCGGCGGCCCGCTCCACGCGGGCTGCCCCCCGCCCGCCGGGAGCGTGTTCGCCCGACCGACCGGGCAGAGGCCCGTCGTCCTGCGTGCGGCGCCGGGGCGCCGGGCGCGGGGACGACAACGGCGGTACGGCGCCCATGACCAGGCCGGGCGGGGGCACTGGAGGGGGCCTCGACGTCCCGGGGTGGGGATGGGCGGGGGCAAGGCCGCGCGCCGTGTCCACCGGAGCGGTGCGCAGGCCGCCGGTCGGTCTGCCGACCGTTCGGGTGCGCAGGCCCGCCGGCCCACGGCGACCGCCCGTGCAGGCCGCCGGGCGGCCCGTGGCGACCGTTCCGGGTGCGCCGCGCGCCGGCCCGGCCGCCGAACCCGGCCCGAGCCGAGAAGGTCCAGGTCGGGCGGGGGATGACCTGGACCCTCGCGGCCCTTCTCGCTACTCGTCCCACGCCTGGATCAGGATCTGTTCGGCGATCTTTCCGTCGCGCAGCGTGATCATGGATTCGGCGAGGACACGGACGCCGTCCGCGTACTCGCAGGACTCGCTGTAGGCGGCGTGGTCGCCCTGCACGACGCACTGCTCCAGGTGGTGCGTCATGTCGCGGCTGTAGATGTCGTCGAGCATCTCCGCTATCTGCGGCCGGCCGCGCAGGACCTTGGGGTGACTGGGCTGGGTGTGGCGGTCGACGATGCGGATCTCCGCGTCGTCCGCGTACAGCGACAGAAGGCTGTTCCCGGTGTTCCCCTCGATGCCCCGGCGCAGCGTCTCGGCGGTGAAGTCGGAGCCGGTCGCGGTGCCCATGGTGACCTCCTTCGAGGAGGCCGTGGCCCGGCGAGGAGCGGGCCGTGCGGCCCCTTCTTCGAGCGTCCTCCGCCCCGGTGGCACCGGCAAGCGCAGTCGGTGCGCTGCGCCTCACGGGTGAGCGGGGCCGGGCGCCCGTGTCCGCCGGGGACCGGGTGCCGTTGCTGAGGACATGATCCCAACACGACGTATCGTCGCCGCAGTCGGGCTCGCCGCGGGTGTCACGGGCCTCGCCGCACCGCTCGCGCACGCGGCGCCCGCGCCCGCCCGGGACGCCGGGAAGATCAGTCCGATGGCCACCCTCGACTCGCTCGCCGTGAGCGACATCCCCGAGGCGCACCGGGGCGAGGTCCCGCGCGTCTCCGAGCAGGTGCAGGGGCTGAACGGGCTGCACGGCCTCGGGGAGCTGCACCAGGTCACCGATCTGGTGGCCCCCGTGACCGGGCTGCTGCCCGCCGTCCAGTGACTGACCGCGCGCTGCCGGCCGGGGGCCGTCCGGAAACGGGCGGCCTCGCGCATGTCCGGGAACATCCGGGACCATGGGGAGGGGCGGCGGTCTAGCATACCCCTGAGGGTATACAGGGAGCGGAGGGGTGGTCGTGGAGCTGCGATTCGAGGGTGATGAGCTGTCATCGGTGCTCAACCGGTTGCGCCGGGCGCAGGGACAGATATCGGGTGTGGTCAGGATGATCGAGGAGGGCCGCGACTGCGAGGACGTGGTCACCCAGCTCGCCGCGGCCTCGCGCGCCCTCGACCGGGCGGGTTTCGCGATCATCGCGACCGGGCTCCAGCAGTGCCTCAACGGCGAGCAGGAGGACCCCGACGGTGCCACCGTCGAACAGATGAAGGCCCGACTGGAAAAACTGTTCCTGTCCCTGGCCTGAGCGCTCCGCCGGACATGCCGCGATGCGCCGTCGGTCGGCTGCGGCACCGTCGTGGCCGGTCGTTCCCCCAAGTTCTCGGCTCCGCCCGAACAGGGGCCCATCGCGGCGGAGCCGCACAGCGAAACAGCCCCGCACTCCTTGGGCGCTGTCGAACCGCGACGGACTTCGCCGGACCTGCTCGGCCACGCCCCGCTCGGGTCGCCGGTGTTACAGGTGGGTGGGCGGGGAGATCCATCGGCGGCCTCGTGGTCGCGTAGGGTCGGAGACCAGCCACATGTAGTACATCGACAGAAGGGGCCAGGCCATGGCGCAGGAAGTACGCGGCGTGATCGCACCGGGGAAGGACCAGCCGGTGCGGGTCGAGACGATCGTCGTGCCGGACCCGGGCCCCGGTGAGGCGGTCGTACGCGTCCAGGCCTGCGGCGTCTGCCACACGGACCTGCACTACAAGCAGGGCGGCATCACGGACGACTTCCCCTTCCTGCTCGGCCATGAGGCCGCCGGTGTGGTGGAGTCGGTCGGCGAGGGCGTCACCGACGTAGCCCCCGGCGACTTTGTGATCCTCAACTGGCGTGCCGTGTGCGGCAGTTGCCGGGCCTGTCTGCGCGGCCGCCCCTGGTACTGCTTCGACACGCACAACGCGCGGCAGAAGATGACCCTGACCGACGGCACCGAACTCGCCCCGGCCCTCGGCATCGGAGCCTTCGCCGAGAAGACGCTGGTAGCCGCCGGCCAGTGCACCAAGGTCGACCCGGCCGTCTCCCCGGCCGTGGCCGGCCTGCTGGGCTGCGGAGTGATGGCCGGCATCGGCGCCGCGATCAACACCGGCAACGTCGGCCGCGGCGACTCCGTGGCCGTCATCGGCTGCGGCGGCGTCGGTGACGCGGCCGTCGCCGGTTCCCGCCTGGCCGGCGCGGCGAAGATCATCGCCGTGGACATCGACGACCGCAAGCTGGCCAAGGCCCGCACCCTGGGCGCCACCCACACCGTCAACTCCCGCGAGAGCGACCCCGTCGAGGCGATCCGCGAGCTGACCGGCGGCTTCGGCGCCGATGTCGTCATCGAGGCGGTCGGCCGACCGGAGACCTACCGGCAGGCCTTCTACGCCCGCGACCTCGCCGGCACCGTCGTCCTCGTCGGTGTGCCCACCCCGGAGATGAAGCTCGAACTGCCGCTCCTGGACGTCTTCGGCCGCGGCGGCGCGCTCAAGTCCTCGTGGTACGGCGACTGCCTGCCCTCGCGTGACTTCCCCATGCTGATCGACCTGCACCTGCAAGGGCGCCTCGACCTGGAGGCGTTCGTGACCGAGACCATCCAACTCGACGAGGTGGAGAAGGCGTTCGAGCGGATGCACGGCGGCGACGTGCTGCGCTCGGTGGTGGTGCTGTGATGGCCGCGCGCATCGAACGCCTCGTCACCTCGGGCCGGTTCACCCTCGACGGCGGCAGCTGGGAGGTGGACAACAATGTGTGGATCGTCGGCGACGACGAGGAGGTCATCGTCATCGACGCCGCCCATGACGCCCGCGCCATCGCCGAGGCGGTCGGCGACCGGCGGCTGACCGCCATCGTGTGCACCCACGCCCACAACGACCACATCGACGCCGCCCCCGCGCTCGCCGACCTCACCGGCGCCACCATCTGGCTGCACCCCGACGATCTGCCGCTGTGGAAGCTGACCCACCCCGACCGGGACCCGGACGAGCACCTGGTCGACGGCCAGGTGCTGGAGGCCGCCGGCGCCGATCTGACCGTGCTGCACACCCCCGGCCACGCGCCGGGCGCCGTCTGCCTGCACGACCCCGGTCTCGCCACCGTCTTCACCGGCGACACCCTCTTCCAGGGCGGCCCGGGCGCCACCGGCCGCTCCTACTCCCACTTCCCGACGATCATCGCCTCGATCCGTGACCGACTCCTGACCCTCCCGCCCGAGACGAAGGTCCTCACCGGCCACGGCGACGCCACCACGATCGGCGCCGAGGCCCCGCACCTCGAGGAGTGGATCGCGCGCGGCCACTGAGCCGGAGAACCGCGGGGCTCGGTGGCCGAAGTTCGCCACCCACCGGCTGCGGGTCGCCGTCCGCGGCGACATCTCCGGGCACCCCGCGGGGAGCACGGCGCCGGGGGACTTCGCGTACGAGTCGAGCCAGGGCCGCCGGCTGTGGTTCCTGGCCGACTCCGCCGAACTCGACCCCGGGCTGCGCCGCCGGGACCGGCGGGCCCGGGCCGGCCAGGGCGACAGGGATGTCCGGTGTCCCGGGGAGCCTGCTCGGCGGCACCGTCGTACCAGTGTCCTATGAACGGCCCGTCGGCCAGGTCGCCGGGTGGCCGGGCGGCAGCGCGAGATCCTCCCGTACGGCCGCGTAGTAGCCCTCGCGGGCGGCCCGTTGCCGCACCAGCAGCAGCCGCCAGGCCGCGGCGTCGCGCCGCTCGTCCCGCACGAACCGCTCCATGTCCATCGCGACCACGACCCAGGCACGGGCCCGCTCCACCACCACCGGGCTGCCCAGCAGGAGCAGCGCCTCACCGGACGGGTCCCGGGCGGCGCTGGCCTCGGTCAGCAGCGGTTCCGCCTGCTGGGGCGTCAGCGGATGCGGGTGCGGATCGTTGCCGTAGTGCGCGGCGAGACGGTAGGCGAGGGTCACCGACTGCTTCACCGTCCGCGCGTAGCCGGCGTACACCGCGAGCCGCCGCTCCTCCCACCGTGCCGCCCGCTCACGCCGGAAGCGGGCCCGGTCGCCGCGGACGACCGCCAGGTACGAGCCGAGCGCGCCGATCACGACGCCCAGCAGCGCGGGCAGTTGCTGGAGGAACGCGGACATGACCACACGCTGTCCGGGCCCGGCGAAGGCGTGCCGGGATCTGTCGTGCCGATCGCCGCGGCCCTACGGTCGTCACCATGACCGAACTCCAGCGCTTCGCAGGACACGCGGCTCTCGTCACGGGCGCCGCCCGTGGCATCGGCGCGGCCGTCGCCCGCCGGCTCGCCGACGAGGGCGCGCGGGTCCTGGTGACCGACCGGGACCTGCCCGAGGCGGAACGTACCGCGGGCGCGCTGCGCGAACGCGGCCTGACGGCACGGGCGTTCGCCTGTGACGTGGCCGACCGGGCCGGAGTCGAGGCCGCGGTCGCCCATGCCGTCGGCGTCTTCGGCTCGCTCGACGTCCTCGTGTGCGGCGCCGCACAGTGCACCCCGCACGCCCCGCTCTTCGAGGACGAACCGGACGAGACCTGGGCCCAGGACCTGGACGTCACGCTCACCGGTGGCTTCCGCTGCTGCCGCGCCGCCCTCCCGCACCTGGCCGCCTCCGGCCGGGGCGCGATCGTGTTCATCGGCTCCGTCAACGGCGTCCAGGACTTCGGCAACCACGCCTACAGCGCGGCCAAGGCCGGACTCGAATCGCTGACCCGGACCCTCGCCGGGCATGCGGCCCCGCGCGGGGTCCGGGTCAATGTGGTGGTGCCCGGCACGGTGCGCACCTCGGCCTGGGAGGGGAAGGACGCCGAACTCGACGCCGTCCGCGGGCTGTACCCGCTCGGCCGGGTCGGCGAACCCGAGGACATCGCCGCCGCCGTCGCCTTCCTCGCCTCCCGTGACGCCGCCTGGATCACCGGCACCGCGCTGCGCGTCGACGGCGGACTCACCGCGGTCCACACCGGGTTCCGCGCGGCCGTGGACGGTGCGGGCGGCTGAGCGCCCGGAGTTCCCGCGGCCGAACTTCACCATTCGGTCACAACCCGGGCGGCCCTACAACCGAAGCCGTCGCACGCCTGTCTAGGTTTCAGGGACCGCGGGAGCCGCGGACGCAGCAGCAGGGGGAGGGCCCGACATGGGGCACATAGGCAGGCGCGGCGCCGTCGCGCTCGGCATCACGGGACTGGTGGCACCGCTCACGCTGGCGCTCGGCGCCGCACCGGCGCAGGCCGCGAGCTGCACCACACAGACCGGTCCGTACCAGAAGCAGGTGGAGAAGTTCCTCGGCCGTCCGGTCGACGGAAAGCAGTCCGCCGCCGACTGCAAGGCCATCCGGGCCTTCCAGAACAAGCACGGCATCACACCCAACATCGGCTACGCGGGCCCGGTGACCTGGGGCGTGATGGACCTGATGAACAAGCAGAAGGCCGTCGGGAACAACCCGAACAAGGCCGGCAAGTGCCCGGTGAACAAGGGCCGTATCGCCTGCGTCAACCTGACGCTCCAGCTGAGCTGGATCCAGGACGGCAAGAAGCTGGTGTACGGGCCGGTCCCGGTGCGCACGGGCCGCAACGGCTACGAGACCCGCACCGGACTGAAGAAGATCTACTGGCGGCACATCGACCACGTCTCGTCCATCTACGACGTGCCGATGCCCTACAGCCAGTTCTTCGACGGCGGCCAGGCCTTCCACTCGGTCGGCCTCAGCATGTGGAACCCGCCGGGCTCGCACGGCTGCGTCAACATGACCACGAAGGACGCCAAGAAGTACTGGTCGCTGCTGAAGAAGGGCGACGACGTCTTCGTCTACGGCCGCAAGCCGGGCACCTGAGCACGCCCAGCCGGGCACCTGAGCACGCCCAGCCGGGCACCTGAGCACGCCCAGGCGCCCGGCTCGCCGGTCCTCGGCTCTCCGGCGCGTCCCCGAAGCCGGGGATCGCCGGACGGGCCCCGCCCTGCCGCGCGGACTCGTGCGTGACGATCCCCGGCAGGGTGCGGCGGGCCGCGACCTGGGCCTTCACGGCACGACGTCATCCACCAGGAAGCGGTGGCTGCCGTGCAGTTCTCGCTGTCGCTGTGCCGGTGCGCCTCGTGGAAGGCGTCAGATCCGGGGCGCCACCGGCCGGGACGGCACGTGCCAGGAGATCCTCGGGCGCGCCGGGGAGGGGGTCGGGCTGATGGACGTGGTCGCGGCGGTGGTACAGGGGGCCGTGCGCGCCCAGTGTCACCCGCCGACCGCCCCCATCGCCCTGCCGGGCGTCGCCGAGGGATGAACTGCCCTGTGATCACCGGTGGATTGACGTGATGAGCAACACTGTCCGATATGTCCCGTATCGATCGTACTTACTCACCTCGTCTTCACGCCGATCGGCATATGCTTCACACCATGTCCACCACAGTTGAAGCCGCCTCCGAGCGATCGGCCGCGGAGGTCAACGAGCAGATCCGGGCCCTGTGGCTGCGGTCGGGCGGGACACTGAGCGTCGAGCAGCGCGAGGAATACCGGCGGCTCGTCCTGGAGTGGGCCGCCGCGGCCCCGCAGTCGCCGAAGGCGGCCTGAGCACCACCGTCAGCGCCCCTGCCCCGACGCGGGCAGCGACTGCTCGAACCAGACCACCTTGCCCGTGCCCAGCAGGGTCGCTCCCCAGCGCAGCGCCAGCTGCTCGACCAGGAACAGCCCCCGGCCGCCCTCGTCGCTCGGCTGGGCGTGCCGCAGCCTCGGCACCAGCGGCGAGTCGTCACCGACCTCACAGCGCAGCACGTCCGTACGCAGCAGACGCAGGGTGATCGGCCGCCCGGCGAACCGCACCGCGTTCGCCACCACCTCGCCGACCAGCAGCTCCGTATCCTCGTGCAGCACATCCAGACCCCAGCGGCGCAGCGTGCGCCGGACGAGCCTGCGGGCCTGCCCGGCGGTGCGCGGATGCGGAGCGAGATACCAGGAGGCGACGGTCTGCGGATCGAGGCCGACGAACCGGGCGGCGAGCAGCGCGATGTCGTCGTCCCGGTCCCGCGACCCCAGGATGCCCAGCGCCTCCTCGCACAGCGTCTCCAGCGCCGGGGGCGCGGCCCCGGCGGGCCCGGCCGCCGCGGCGCGCAGCCGGTCCCGTAGCCGCTCCACCCCCGCCAGCACATCCGAGTCACGGGACTCCACCAGGCCGTCGGTGTAGAGCAGCAGGGTGGCACCGGCGGGCGCGGACAGCTCGGTGGTCTCAAAACCCCCGGTGCCCACGCCGATCGGCGCCCCGGGCGGCACCCGGACGATCTGCGCCCGGCCGTCGGGGCGCAACAGCAGCGGGGGCGGATGGCCCGCGTTGGCCACCAGCAGCCGATGGCGCACCGGATCGTAGACGGCGTACAGACAGGTCGCGATGTGCCGCCCGCCCAGCCGCTCGGCCTGTTCGTCGAGATGGTGCAGCACCTCGTCCGGCGGCAGGTCGAGCCGGGCCAGGGTCTGCGCGACGGTACGCAGCTGCCCCATGATCGCCGCCGAGGTCAGGGAGTGCCCCATCACATCCCCGATGACCAGCGCGACCCGGTTGCCCGGCAGCGGAACCGCGTCGTACCAGTCGCCGCCGACCCGCGAGGTCCGGGAGGCGGGCAGATAGCGGCTGGCGAGCCGGACTCCGGTCGGCGTGGGCAGCGACGGCGGGAGCATCGTGCGCTGCAGCGCGTCGGCGAAGGACGCCTCACGGCCGTACAGCACCGCCCGGTGCACACCGAGGGCCGTGAACGCGGCGAGCTGGGAGGCGACGTACCGGTCCTCGTCGGTGAACGGCGGCCGGCCGGCCCCGCGGGCCAAGGCGACGCAGCCCAGGAACCGGCCGCCCGCGCACAGCGGGGCGAGAAGCAGGCGCCGTCCGGACGGTACGGGCCCGGACGCTTGCGCCGCCGTCAGCAGCGCGCCCACCACCGGGGCGACGCCCGGTCCTTCGCCGAACACGGGCCCGCCGGCGTCGAGCAGCCCGGTGAGCCGCACGGCCACCTCGGGCGGCACGAGGGGACCGGACGCGGGCGGGGCCGGGACGTCCGGCGGTCGCGGGGGCGTCCGCTCGGTGGCGTACAGCCGCAGCACGGAGTCGGTGGCGGGCAGCTCCTCCCCGCACGGCAGCGGATCGCTCAGATGGACGAAGACATGGTCGGCGAACGCCGGGACGGCGGCCTGGCACAGCTCGTACAGCGTCGCGTCGAGTGCCAGACCGCGGGAGATCCGCCCGGTCGCCTCGTCGAGGAAGCGCAGCCGGTCGAGCTGCGCTCCGGCGTGCTCCGGGCGGGCGTCCCGGCCGGGCCGCAGCGGACTGCGGTCGGCCCCGAGGCCCTTCGTCACCGCTCGGTCTTCCGTCTGCAGCGCAGGAAGATCTGCTCCTCGGGCTGTACGTCCGCGGAGGCCGGCGCATAGGAGTAGAGGGATTCGCCGACGATGTCGAAGCCCGCCCCGTCGACCACCTCACGCAACTCCTCCCGCAGATGGCCGGAGACCCGGACGGTGCTGCCGATGAACGGGATCGCGAAATCGTCGACGTCGGCCTCGACCATCGACAGGACGAACAGGCCCCCCGGGGCCAGCAGCCGGCGAACGGTCTCCAGCGCGAGCGGGATCTCCGCGCGCGGCAGCATGAGCAGGGCGAAGAACGCCGCGACCGCGTCGAACCGGCCCAGATCGCGGGGCCCACCGGGGCGCAGATCCGCGATGTCCAGCTGGTGGAACTCCGCCTCCGGCACATTCGTCCGGGCCAGCTCGACCATCACGCGCGACAGATCGACGCCGACGACCTCGAACCCCGCGTCCGCCAGCCGGCGCGCGGTGGGCAGTCCGGTGCCGCATCCCAGGTCCAGCACGCGGGCGCCGGGCGGCAGCGACCCGACCAGCCACTCGGCGGCGGCCACCTGGCCCTCCTTGTGCGGGAACACCTCGTCGTAGCGGTCGCCGATCGCGTCGAAGGCCTCGGCCTGGCCGCCGCGGTCGAGCTGTATGTCCCCGTAACCGGGCCGGCTGCTCGGGCTGCTCACGAATATCTCCCTCGGAGACCTCTGGGCGGACTTTTGCACGGACCGTCCGGTCTTGAGGGGCCGGAGCGCCCGGACGACCGGTGCGGAAGTCGTCACCAAGAGTAGTTGCCTTCGGGGCAGGATCAACCCCAGGTGGCCGAGTAGTGCCGCTGGTACGCCTTGCGGTCCTGTTCCGCCCGGATGTAGCGGGTGGCGACCAGTGCGACCAGACTGCCCGCGATCACCAGCAGACCGGGCCCGACGGCCCGGCCGTCGGTAAGCCGGGACAGCGCGCTCGTGTCCCGCGCGACGCCGGTGACCGGAGCCGAGGAGCCGGGCGAGGCCGCGCCGGGGGCGAGCGCGCCCTGGGTGGCGGAGGCGGACGGCCCGGGGGAGGCGGTGGCGCTCCCGGCCCCGGTGCTCGGCGCCGCGACGATCAGCCGCACATCGAGCGCGGTGAGCGCCTTGGTCACCGGCTGGAAGAACGTGGTGCCGCCCGTGGTGCAGTCGCCGCTGCCGCCGGAGGTCACGCCCAGCGCGATGCCCTCGGAGAACAGCGGGCCGCCGCTGTCGCCCGGCTCGGCGCACACATCGGTGCGCACCAGGCCGGTGACGGTGCCCTCGGGATAGTTGACGGTCGCGTCCAGCCCGGTCACCTGACCGTCGTGCAGCCCGCTGGTGCTGCCGCTGCGGAACACCCGCTGCCCGACCGTGGGATCGGCGGCACCCGTGATCTGCACGCCCCGGCCGCCGCCGACGGCCACCACGCCCGCTCCGTCGCCGGCCCGGCCGGACGCGTACGCGACGAGCGAGAAGTCGCTGCCCGGGAACTCGGTCCGCACCGTCGTGCCCAGTTTCCGGCCGCTCTGGCCGTCCGCGAACCAGAGGGTGTCGGCGGGCCCGCAGTGCCCGGCCGTCAGGATGAAGTCCCGCTGTCCGTCGGTGACGTTGAAGCCCGCCGAGCAGCGCCCGCCGGTGGACAGGATCGGCTGCGCCCCGTTCAGACGGGTGGTGAACGCGCCCCGGGTGCGCTCCATGTGGACGAAACCGCCGATGCCCGCGGCCACCCGGGACAGCCGGGACCAGTCGCCGGCGGAGACGGTCCCGTCGCCTTGCACCACCACCCGGTTGGTGCGGTAGTCCAGGGCCCACGCGGTGCCCGCGACCCGGGGCGCGGAACGCAGCGCCGCCGTGGCCGACTTCAGCTCGTTCATGCTGTGCCGTACGACCTTCGCCTCGGCCCCGGCCCGGCGTACCGAGCGCGCGGCCGCCTCGTCGGTCACCGCCACGACCGGACGGCCGTCGGCACCGGTCCAGCTCCCCGCCGTACGGGCGGTGCCGAGCCGGGCCACCAGATCGGCACCGGGGCCCGCGGTGTTCTGTGTCGCGCTGAACGGGGCGGCGGACGGGCCGGGCGGCTCGCTCGCCACGGCCCGGGCGACCATCGTGCCGCCCAGGAGGAGTCCGCCGACCGCCGCCAGCCGTGCCGTTCGCCGGACGAACCGTCGTCGTGCGTGCCTCATGCATGGCTCCCGAACCCCGAACGCGCGGTGCCGACACCGCGGGGCCCTCCGGTCGTCGAGCGCCCGCCCCTGCATACGTGGCCCGGCACGCGGGCGTTCACCACGCCCCCGGTCCCGTGTCCGGGGCCGGTGTCCCGCACGGCCTTCTAGTGCTGTGGCCGGAGAGGTTTGCCGGAAAGCTCGCGGCGTCCGGTGCGGTGCATCGCAAGGCGGAGCATCTCCCGCGTACTGGATGTACTCGGGTGATGCGACAACGCGGCGTGGGGGCACCTCCCGGCCGAAGGCTGGGGGAGTGCCGTGCCGGGCGTCGCGAGCCGGTGAACCTTTCCGGTCGCAGCACTAAACTGCCGGGCATGACCGATGCGTCGCTGGACCGGCTTGCTGCGGGCAAGTACCTCCTCGTCACCAGCTACCGCAGGGACGGCAGCCCCGTCGCCACCCCGGTCTGGGTGGTGCGCGACGGGGACGCGCTGGGCATCTGGACGGTCGCCGACTCCTGGAAGGTGAAGCGGATCCGGCGCCGCGCCGACGTCCTCGTGGGACCCTGCGATGTGCGCGGCAGGCCGACCGGCGGGCAGGTGCCCGCCACCGCCGAGGTCGGCGACGCGGCCACCACCGCCCGCTACCGCGACCGGATCGCCCGCAAGTACGGCCTCGTCGGCCGCCTCACCCTGCTCGGCAGCCGGCTGCGCCGCGGCTCGCGGGGGACCGTCGGCATCCGGCTGACGCTCACACGCTGAGCCGGCGTCAGCCGAGCGGCGGCCGGCACCCGCGCAGCGCCGCGGCCGGGCGTCCGGCGCCGGGTTCGTCCGCCGGCAGCCGGCCGGCCGTCGGGGCGGGACACCTCGCCGAGTGCATGACGGCCACGTACGCCGAACCGTCCGCGGCGAGCGGGCCCGGCTTCGGCCCGGACGCGGGCATCGGGCGGGCAGGGTCGCCGGGGGCCGCGTCGGGTCAGGTGACAGGCCACCGACGCCCCGACGATCCCGGCACCCACAGACGACCACGTTCACGCGATGACTCCCCGGGGGCGGGCCGGGGGCTGGCGGGCCGTCAGGTCCAGGCGCCGTACGGCTCGTCGACCAGTTGGAAGACCGGCTCGCCGCGCACCGGGTCCTTGGCCGTGGACAGCCGGACCCGGTCCCCGCTGTGCACACCCACCGGAGGGCCCATGACCCGGCCGCGCAGGACGAAGCCCTCGGCCATCTCGACCAGGGACACATTGCGGGCGGCGGGCGTGTTGCGGTGCAGCACCGAGGAGTGGCGGACCGTGCCGATGCCCTCGCTGCGCTCGGTGCGCAACTCGCTGCCCTGGCACACCGGGCAGAGCAGCCGGTGGTACATGGCGGTGCCGCACCAGGTGCAGCGCTGGAAGAAAAGTGCGTTGCCGGAGCCTTCCGGCTTGGGGTCGAGGACGCCCGTCGTGGTGCCGGCCACCGCACGAGCGACGTTTCCTGAGTGGTGGTACACGCTGGTCAACTCCCTGCACTCGGCCGGAATCCGGCGCGCCCGGCACCGGCCGGACACGCATGTGCGCGGTATGCCGTGGCACCGCGCACGCCGACAGGGTATGGCACTCAGTGCCAAGCGTAAAGGTACTCGGTACCCCTAATTTTCCGGTCAGTCGCGGCCCAGTGCCGCCTCCAGTTGCTGCACCACCCGCCACAGGGGTGCGTCGCGCCGGGAGACGAGGACGACCACGTCCTCCGGGCCCTCGGTGTGCGGGACTTGAGGTGTGTCAGGGGTCGTTGGCGAGGGGGCGAAGGCGGACTGCACATGGCCGAGGGCATGGTCGACGGCGGTGTCCGCGTCGCCCCGCCCGTCCGAACGCAGCCAGGAGCGCAGGGCGTTGTTGTGCGCCGCGACGACCGCGGCGGCGACCACGTCGGCCCGCAGCGTGCCGTCCGGCTCCCCGGCGAAACGCCGGCGCAGATACCCGGCCAGCGCGCGCTCGTAGCGCCACACCACGGACAGTTCGTACGCGCGCAGCCCCGGCACCTGCCGGGTGAGCCGGTAACGCTGCACGGAGAACGCCGGGTTCTCCGCGTACATCCCCAGCACCAGCCGGGCCGCGTCGCACACCCGCCGCACCGGCTCGTGCTGCTCGCCGCCCTCGGCCAGGAAGGCGGTCATCTCGGCCAGGCAGCGCTCGTGGTCGGGGAAGACCACATCCTCCTTGGAGGGGAAGTAGCGGAAGAACGACCGCCGTCCGACCCCCGCGAGCGCCACGATGTCGTCGACGGTGGTCCGTTCGTAGCCGCGTTCCAGGAACAGCCGGAAGGCCGCCGCGACCAGGGCGTCCCGCATCGGCGGCTTCGCGGCGGGGGCCGCGCTGCTGGAGCTCATGGACGCGAACGTAGCACCCGCGCGGGCCGCAACGGCACTCGGTGCACGGCCATCGGGGTACTGAGTGCTTCCGGGCGGCCCGCGTCCGCCCCGGGCCCGGCTGAACCGGAGGGCCGTCGCAGCCGTATCACTGGCCGGGGATCGCTGGCCGGGGATCGCGGAAGGAGAGCGGCGTGCCGACACCGCCGGATGCCGAGGAGCCGCAGCGCGGCCCGGTGCTGGAACCCGTCCGGGTGCTGCGGCCCCGGCGCTTCGACGCACTCGCCGAACTGATGCGGGAGATACGCCAGGACGCCGAGGGCTACGAGGCCGTCACCCCGGACCCGCGCACGGACCGGGTGGAGGAGGAGACGCAGGAACTGCCCACGGTGCGCACACCCGGCGCCCGCGCCCGCACCGGTATCGGACTGCGCCGGGCCGCCGTCGTGGCCGTCGTCGGCGCCGCCGCCCTCGTCGGCTTCGGCGGCGCCCTGCTGCTGCCCGGCCGCGGTGACGCCGCGCCGAGCGCCGGGCCGTCCCGCTCCGCCTCGGGCGCGCCACCGGCGGCGAGCGCTTCCGCCGCCGACCCCGACGGCCCCGGCACCCTGCGCGAGGGCGACAGCGGACCGGAGGTCCTCGCGCTCCAGCAACGCCTGCTGCGCATCCCGGACGTCTACCGCGACGGCCCCACCGACGGCCGCTACGACGCCGTGCTCACCGCCGCCGTGGCCCGCTTCCAGCTCTGGTACGGCATCAGGGGGGACGAGACCGGCGTCTACGGAGACGACACCCGCCGCGACCTGGAGTCCCGCACGAACCCGGGCGACGGCTGACCGCACCCGAACGACCGGGCGGGACACGGAAGAAGCGGGACACGGAAGAAGCGGGACACGGAAGAAGCGGGGCACGAAAGAAGCGGGGCACGAAAGAAGCGGGGCACGAAAGAAGCGGGGACACGAAAGAAGCGGGACACGAAAGAAGCGGGGCACGAAAGAAGCGGGGCACGTAAGAAGGAGTGGGGCCTCGTCGGACGGCGGGGGCACGCCCGCCGGGACGGGGCACGCCCGCTGTGACGCGGCTCAGCGGGCGCCGGGACGGGGCTCAGCGGTCGGCGGTGTGCGCGACCAGGGCCTCGGTGACCGCGCGCACGCTGCGGGCGATGTGCTGGAGTTGCCGGATCTCGGCCGCGTACAACTTGATCGTGTGCTCGATGACCGACTCGGGCATGCCCAGCGCGGGCAGTTCGGACCGGGCGGTCTGCAACGCCGTACGGGCCACCCGCATCTCGTGGTGGACCTGGATCTGCGCATGCCGGGCGAGCAGCACCGGGTGCCGGATCAGCGCCGGATAGCCGGCGTAGCGGGCCGGTACCAGCTCGCGCAGCCACTTGGCCGCCGAGCGCTCCCAGTCGTAGCTGCCGGGCTGCTTGACCTGGCAGGGCCAGTCCGGACTGATGCGCGTGGTCGTCAGGGGCATGGTCATCGCTTCCGGGTGTGCTGCGTCGTGCGGGGTGGTGCGACGGGTTCGGGCGGCCCTGGCCTAGGGGATGACCGGGGCCGCCACGGGCGAATCGCGCAGGCGATGCCCCACCGAACACCCCAGGTGCCGACGTGGGTAGGGAACGACGGCTCGGGGTGCTCGTTGCGGGGCCCCGGGGGCCGGAGCCGACGCGGTGAGCGGTGCGGCGGCGTGCGCATGGGCGGTCCGGCTTTCTCGGGGCGGTGCGAACAGGTGCGTCCTGGGGTGCGGAAGGCGCCCGGAGGGAAGCCGGGTGCGATCTGTTGAGAGTATTTATATATGCCGTCGTCTTGGCAAGACGCATGAAAACATTCATGACGGATCTGTGGTGAATGATCCCGAACCGTCCCGGTGTCGGGCCGCCGCGGAGCTGCGCGGACTTCAGTCCCTCAGGAAGAACTGGTGCTGCTCGGCGACCTGTTCGTACTCCTCCAGACGCGCCCGGGTGCGCTCGGGATCGGCGTCCGTCATGGCCTGCAGCAGCGCCGCGGACAGCACACCGGGCGCGGCGTACGAATCGAAGACCAGCCGCGAGCCGGTACCGGTGGCGAAGGTGACGTCCGCCTCGTCGGCCAGCGCCCCGAGCGCCAGATCGGTCACCAGGGCGACCCGCAGCCCGGCGCCGCGCGCGACCCGGATCGCGGTAAGGGTCTCCTGCGCGTGCCGCGGCATGCCGAACGCCAGGATCCAGGTGCCGCCCGCCTCACGCGACTGCAGCAGCGCGTCGTACGCCACGCTCCCGCCGCGGGTCACCAGCCGCACATCGGGATGGATACGGCGGGCGGCGTAGGCGAAGTACTCGGCGAGCGACACGGAGATGCGCAGCCCGAGCACGGTGAGCGGGGTCGACCGGGACAGTTCGCGGCCCACCCGGATCACCCGGTCCGGGTCGGCGAAGTCCCGCCGCAGATTCTCCAGGTTCGCGATCTCGGCGTCGACGGCCGCCTGGAGTTCGTTGCTGCGCATCTCCTCGGCCGACCCCGGAGCGCCGCCGGGCAGGGTGGCCAGCGCGATCGACTGGAGCCGCTCCCGCAACGCGGGGTAACCGCTGAAGCCCACGGCCGAGGCGAACCGGGTCACCGAGGGCTGGCTCACGCCCACCCGCTCGGCGAGATCGGTGATCGACAAGAACGCGGCCTCGGTGATGTGCTCGATCAGGTACTGGGCGATCTGCCGCTGGCCCGGGGACAGTCCGTGGCCGTCGAAAAGCTCTCTGAGCTGGGAGGCCGGTGCGGCTTCCGCCTCCGGCACGGTCTTGCCCGAGGTGATCGCGGATGCCTGCGCGCGTGCCTGCTGCGGCGATGGCACCGGGGCGCCTCCTTTGTCTCCCACGAGGACTCAACATAGCTCACGGACCGTGGCGACCCGGGGCCCAGCTCAACGCTGGTAGATCATGATCGAATGACCGACCTGGTCCACGGGGCGGCTGCTGTCGATCAGTTCGGCCAGCCTTCCGCGGGCCTTGGCGACCGACGAGTCGGACACGACCAGCACGCCGCGCACTTCGGACGGCGGCACCCGGCGTGGATCGGCCGCGTGGATGCCGTAGTAGGCGGGTACCCCACTGCCCTTGTAGACGAGCCAGATCCGTTCGCCCCGGTACCGCTCGGCGAGCCGGTCCGCGAGCCGGCCCAGGTCCTGACCCCAGTCCACATTGGAGTCGTGCAGCCGCAGCCGGGTGTCCCCGGGCCCGCCGAACGCCTCGTTGGAGTACGGCAGATAGGCGGGGTAGGTGCGCAGCGAACTGACGGCGACGAACAGCACCAGCGCCCCCGTCACCACCGGCGCCCACCGCCGGCGCGCCGCGAGCACACAGCCCGCCGCGACCGCCAGGAACATCGGTACGAACACGGCGTAGCGGGTGCCGAAGTCCCGTGCCCCGGTCATCGCCGTGGCCAGCAGCACCGCGGGCGGCAGCAGCAGATACGGCGCCGCGGGCCGCAGCCGGCGCACCGCCACGACCGCCGCGGACCCGGCCGCCCCCAGCGCGAGCAGCCCGAGGGGCGTCTTCACCAGCAGGGCGGCCGGAAGGTAGTACCACAGGGAGCCCGTGTACAGGCGACCGAACAGGAAGCCCTGCCACGGGTGCTCCTCCAGGCCGAACTGCATCCGCACCCCCACCCGGTACGCCTCCGGGAACGGCAGCAGCCCGACCAGGCGCCCGCGCAGCCCGTGCAGGGCGGGCACCGACTCGGCGGGAGCGAGACGCAACCGCGGATCGACCGTCAGATAGACGACCCACACCACGGCGACCGCGGTCACCGCCACGACCGCCGCCCCGGCCGCGCACGCCGCCGGCGTCGCGCGCCGGCCGGTCCGCCCCGCGGCGCCCCGGGCCTGCCACACCGACACCGCGGCCAGCGGCATCAGCACCACAACGGCGGGCAGCGCGCTCATTTTGGTCGCCACGGCGGCGCCGAGCGCCGTCCCGGCGAGCGGCAGATACCGCCAGGGCCGCCGTCGCGCCCGCCACACCAGCCAGACCGACGTCAGCACGAACCCGGCCGCCGGAACGTCGAGCGTGGCCAGCGAGCCATGGGCGATGACATCCGGGGAGAAGGTGTACAGGGCGAGCGCGACCAGCCCGCCCACCGGCCCGGCGACCTCCCGCGCGAAGGCCAGGACGACCAGCCCGAACAGCAGCGTCAGCGTGATCACCGGCAGACGGGCCCACAGCATCAGCCGCCACGGATCGTTGCCGGACTCGTACAGCAGATGCCGCCCCACCTGGCCCTGAGTACCGGTGTACGAGGAGTCGTAGTGCGGATCGGCCACCGCCACCCCTGCCATGACGACGAGCTTGCCGAGCGGCGGATGTTCGGGATTGAGCCGCAGCCGGTGCTCGTGCAGGTAGTCGGCGGCGGCGGCCACGTACACCGGCTCGTCGATGGTCGGCGTCTGCTGCACGGCCGCGGTCACCATCGCCACGGCCGACTGCCCGAGCAGCAGCACCACGAGCAGCGGCACCGGCCAGCGGCGGGGGCGGCGCAGCGCCGTGCGCAGCCGCGACCCGAACGCGGCCTTCGTGCGTGCCGGGAGCGGCGGGGTCGCGCCGCCGCCGGGCACCGCAAAGGTCTTGGCTGTTTCGGGTGCCTCGGGTGCCTCGGGTGCCTCGGGTGCCTCGGCTCCCTCGGGGATCTCGGGGATCTCGGGTGTGCGGACCGAGCGCTGTTCGCGTGCCATCTTCCGCCCCGCGGCGCCGAGTCCGACGGCGGCCGGAGCGATCCGGGGCCGCGTCCCGGCCCCGTCGCCGCCCCGCTCCCGCCGCCGGGCATGTCACCGCTGCACGAGTCGTACCGGCAGACCCTCTGCCGTATCCACCGGTACGGCCCGCGACCGGCCCCGGTTCAGCCCGGTGCGGCCCAACCGCCCACGGACGCGGGTCCGCGGTGCGCCGATGAGTTCCCGCGCGGCGCGGAGTCCTCACCTGGACGCCCCCGCCGCCGGGCGGGGCGGGAGGGAGCACCGGAGCGTGTCCGACGACGAGACACAGATCCGCGGCCTGATCACCCGCTGGGCCGAGGCCGTCCACCGCGGCGACCTCGACGGCGTGGCCGCCGCGCACACCGAGGACGTCGTGCTGTTCGACGTGCCGCCGCCGCACGACGGGGTACGCGGAATCGCCGCCTACCGCAAGGTCTGGCCGCCCTTCTTCACCTGGCAGGCGCAGGGCGCCTGTTTCGAGATCGACTCCCTTGAGGTGACCGCCGGCACCGATGTCGCCTTCGCACACGCCCTGTTGCGCTGCGGCACCCCGGCCGAACTCGCCGAACACCCCACCCGGCGGCTGCGCCTGACCATCGGAGCGCGCAAGGAGGACGGCCGCTGGCTGATCGCCCACGAACACCACTCGTTCCCGCACGGCTGACCGGCGCACCGCTCCGGGATGCCGCGGCCGGGTATGAGTTCGCCGAGAAGGACGCCCGATGTGGCACGCGCCACTTAGTGCCGGGCTTGTTGTGGGGAACAGTGCTGGTATGACACAGCTCGGTCTGCCCGACGACATCCTCGCGTGCCTCTTCGACCTGGACGGCGTCGTCACCAAGACGGCCGTCGTGCACGCCGCCGCCTGGAAGGAGACGTTCGACGCCTTTCTGCGCGAGCGGGACGGCGCGCACTTCCGCCCCTTCGACGCCACCGCCGACTACGCCGAGTACGTCGACGGCCGCCCCCGGGCCGACGGCGTACGCACCTTCCTGGCCGCCCGCGGCATCGAACTGCCCGAGGGGCATCCCGACGACCCGCCCGACGCCGCCACCGTGCACGGCCTCGGCAACCGCAAGAACCGGCTGCTCCTGACGAAGATCCGCACCGAGGGCGTCGAACCGTACGAGGGCACCCTGCGCTACATCGAGGCCGTCCGGGCCGACGGGCTGCGCACCGCGATCGTCTCCTCCAGCGCCAACACCGTGGACGTGCTGCGCTCGATCGACGCCGAGCACCTTTTCGACGTCCGTATCGACGGTGTGGTCGCCGCCGAGCGCGGGCTGCCGGGCAAGCCGCACCCCGACACCTTCCTCGCCGCCGCCCGCGATCTGGGCGTGCCGGCGGCGCGGGCCGCCGTGTTCGAGGACGCCCTGGCCGGGATGGACGCGGGCCGTAGCGGGCGCTTCGGGTATGTCGTCGGCGTCGACCGGGTCGGCCGGTCCGACGCCCTGTACGCGCACGGCGCCGACGTGGTCGTCACGGACCTGGCCGAGCTGGGGGGCAAACAGTGATCACCCAACGGGCGTACGCCGTCGAACCGTGGGCCGTGCGCGAGACGGACCTTGGCCTCGACGTCCTGGCGCAGAGCGAGTCCGTGTTCGCCCTGTCCAACGGGCACGTCGGCTGGCGCGGCAACCTCGACGAGGGCGAACCGCACGGGCTGCCCGGCAGCTACCTCAACGGTGTGCACGAACTGCATCCGCTGCCGTACGCCGAGGCCGGCTACGGCTACCCGGAGTCCGGCCAGACCGTCATCGACGTCACCAACGGCAAGATCCTGCGGCTGCTGGTCGACGACGAGCCGTTCGATCTGCGCTACGGCCGGCTCGTCCGCCACGAGCGGACGCTGGATCTGCGCCGCGGCGTCCTGGAGCGGACCTGCGAGTGGACCTCGCCGGCCGGTTCGACCGTACGGGTCCGCGCCACGCGGCTGGTCTCGCTCACCCAGCGGGCGGTGGCCGCCGTGGACTACGAGGTGGAGGCCGTCGGACGTCGCACCCGCGTGGTGATCCAGTCGGAGCTGGTCGCCAACGAGCAACTGCCCGAGTCCGACGCCGATCCGCGGGCGGCGAGGGCGCTCCAGTCACCGCTGGAGCCGGAGGAGGACTTCGCCTCCGGCCACCGGCTGCGACTGGTGCACCGTACCCGGCGCAGCGGTCTGCGGGTCGCCGTGGCCGCCGACCACACGCTCGCCGGGCCCGAGGGGACCACCACACGCAGTGAGAGCACCCCGGACGTGGCCCGGCTGACGGTCACCTCCGTGCTGGAGCCGGGCGCGCGGCTGCGGGTGCAGAAGCTGGTCGCGCACGGCTGGTCCGGGACCCGCTCCCTGCCCGCGATGAGCGACCAGGTCGACGCCGCCCTCGCCGCCGCGGCGCACGGCGGCTGGCCGGGCCTCCTCAGCGAACAGCGCGCCTTTCTGGACGACTTCTGGGAGCGCGCGGACGTCGAGGTGGACGGCGACGAGGAGATCCAACAGGCCGTCAGGTTCGCGCTGTTCCATGTGCTGCAGGCCGGTGTCCGCGCCGAACGGCGGGCGATTCCGGCCAAGGGGCTGACCGGGTCCGGCTACGACGGGCACGCGTTCTGGGACACGGAGATGTTCGTGCTGCCCGTCCTCACCTACACGGCGCCCGAGGCGGTCGCCGAGGTGCTGCGCTGGCGGCACGACACGCTGCCCGCCGCCCGCGAACGGGCGGCCCAACTCGGGCTGGCGGGCGCCGCGTTCCCCTGGCGCACCATCGCGGGCTCGGAAGGGTCGGCGTACTGGCCGGCCGGCACCGCCGCCTTCCATGTGAACGCGGGCATAGCCGACGCCGTGGTGCGCTACGTGACCGTCACGGGGGACCGGCGCTTCGAACGCGAGGCGGGGGTGGAACTGCTGGTGGAGACCGCCCGGTTGTGGCGCTCCCTCGGCCACCACGACCAGCACGGCGCCTTCCACATCGACGGCGTGACCGGCCCGGACGAGTACAGCGCGGTCGTCGACGACAACACGTACACCAACCTCATGGCCCGCGCGAACCTGCTGGCCGCCGCCGATGCCGTCGAACGCCACCCGGGGCAGGCGGACCTGCTCGGCGTCGACGCGGAGGAGAGCGCCGCCTGGCGGGACGCGGCCGAGGCCATGCACATCCCGTACGACGACGAACTCGGCGTGCACGAACAGCACGCCGGCTTCACCCGCCACCAGCGCTGGGACTTCGCCCGCACCCGGCCCGACCAGTACCCGCTGCTGCTGCACTTCCCGTACTTCGACCTCTACCGCAAACAGGTGGTCAAGCAGGCCGACCTGGTGCTGGCCATGTACACATGCGGCGCGTTCTTCGACGAGGAGCACGTCGCGCGCAACTTCGCCTACTACGAGGCGCTCACCGTGCGGGACTCCTCCCTGTCGGCGTGCTGCCAGGCCGTCATCGCCGCCCAGGCGGGCCATCTCGGGCTCGCCCATGACTACACGGCCGAGGCCGCGCTGATGGATCTGGCGGACCTGGAGCACAACACGCGCGACGGGCTGCACATCGCGTCGCTGGCCGGTACCTGGATGGCCCTGGTGGCGGGCTTCGGCGGGCTGCGCCCGCACGGCGACGGCGTGCGGTTCGCGCCGCGGCTGCCCGAGCGGATCAGCCGGCTCGCCTTCAGCCTGTGTCTGTTCGGCCGCCGCCTGCGCGTGGAGATCCACGCGGACAAGGCGACCTACACGCTGCTGGACGGCCCGCCGCTCGCGCTCCACCACCACGGGGAACCGCTGACGGTGCGCACCGACGAACCGGTGATCCGCGCCGTGCCACCGCTTACGGCACGCCCGGCCCCCGACCAGCCCGAACACCGCCGCCCGCAGCACGCCTGACGGAGCGACACCGGCGCCGGGCAGCGGGTCGGCTGGGCGCTCCCGTACGCCCGTGTCCGGGTCGGGTGTTCAGAGGAGGAGGCTGGTCAGGGGGGTCAGGAGGTCGTTTGTGGCGTCGGCGGCGCAGAGGGTGGACAGGGCGCCGAGGGCGAGGACGGCGAGTGCGGCGGTCCACAGGTGTGGGGGTGGTGCCGTCTGCAGGGCGGCGATCCGCCGGGTGACGGCCCGGTCGGCGAAGCGGAGAGCGCATGCCGCCCGGGCGCGGCCGGCGGTGAGTGCGGCCCGGGCCAGGGCGCGCGCGGTCGCCCCGCGGTCCCCGACCGCTTCCGCGGCCTGCTCGTCGGCCCAGCGTTCCACCAGGAACGCCACGGCCCGACGGGTCGGGGCGAGCAGCGGATCGGCCGCGGCGGCCAGCGCGACCGCCGTCACCAACGCCCCGTGGCGATGGGCGAGATGGGCCCGCTCATGGGCGAGCAGCACCCGCCGCTCGGCCGGCTCGAGCGCGCCCAGCATGGCGGAGGTCACCAGGATCCGTCCCGGACGGCCCGGGATGGCGAACGCCTGCGGCACGGGGGAGGCGGCGACGATCAGTTCGGTGTCCGCGGGATGCCCCTGGGCAAGGCGCCGCAGGGCCCGCCGGGTGGCGCGTTCGGCCCGCACCGCGCGGTGCACCCGCCAAGCGACGACGGCCAGCGCCGCGCACGCCGCGATGCCGATCCCCTCGGGCACCGGGTCGACCAGCCGGTGCCCGTCCTCGTGGGCCTCGGCGACCACCGAGGGCGCGCTGCCGACCAGCGCGGTGGCCAGCAGCACCAGGGACCAGGTGGTGGCCGCCGCGGTGAGCACGGCCGCGGCGGTGAGCACGCGGGCGGCCAGCGCCGGGGCCATCCGGCGGCCGATCACCGGGCTGACGGCGGGCAGCAGCAGCGACAGCAGCAGCGGTGTGTAGACGTCCACCCTCATACGCCGCCCCCGCCCAGCAGGTCGCGCAGGGCCCGCTCCTCCTCGACGCTCAGCCCGGTCACGAACTGCTGGAGTGCGGCGATCGGGTCCGGGCCGCGGTCCAGGGCCTCGTGCATGGCCTCGGCGGTCAGCTCAGCCGCGTTCTTCGCCGGCCGGTACGCGCCGCGCCGACCGTCGGCGTCCCGCAGCACAAGTCCCTTGTCGTACAGCCGTTTGAGGATGGTGTGTACGGTGTTGTAGGCGAGCGCGCCGTCGATGTCCGCCTGGACCTCGGCGGGGGTCAGCGGCCGTTCGGTCGCCCAGAGCGCGGCCAGCACCTCGCTCTCCAACTCCCCGGCGCTGCGCCGTTCCGCCCTGCCGCGGGAATCCGTGCCAGCCATGCCCCCAACCTTACAGCGCGTAGGGCCGTCCTACTGATGGCCGCAGATGCACCGCACGGCCCGTCGAGGAGGGTTATTTTGCTCGTGTTTGTCCTCGGCTCCCACCCCCGGCGCTACGGCCGGTAGGGTGTCGGAAACCCTACACGTTGTAGGGCTGGAGGGGTGGATGATGGCCGGCAGCGCGAATGTCACACTCACCGGGACGCGCCGCGACGGACGGCGCCCCCGATCCGGCGTCAGCCGCATGTTCCGCGGGAACCGCCCGCCGGCCGCCGTGGCCGCCGCCTTCACCCTCGCCCAACTCGCCCTCGTACGGCCCGGCATGGGCCTCGGCTGGGACGAGACCGTGTATGTCAGCCAGGTCAGCGGGCACGCCCCCGCCGCCTTCTTCAGCGCGCCCCGCGCCCGCGGCATCTCCCTGCTCGTCGCGCCGGTGACCAGTTGGTCCTCGTCCACACCGCTGCTGCGCGGCTATCTCGCCGTGCTCTCCGGACTCGCCCTGTTCCTGGCACTGCGCGCCTGGCGGGGCCTGTTCCCGGTGCGCGTCCTGGCCCTGGCGGGCGGCCTGTTCGCCTCCCTGTGGGTGACCCTCTTCTACGGCCCGCAGGCCATGCCCAACTACTGGGTCGCGGTCGGCGCGCTCGCCGCCGTGGCCTGCTTCCTGCGCGCCCGCGCCGACCGGGCCGACCGCGCCGCGCTGTGGGGCCTGGCCGCGAGCGCGGCGCTGATGGCCTGGATGCGGCCCACCGACGCGGTCTGGACCACCCTGCCGCTGCTCGCCGTCGCCCTGTACCGCCGCCACTGGCGCCCGCTCGCCGCCCTCCTGGCCGGTCTCGCGGCCGGCGCCGTCCAGTGGGTCATCGAGGCGTACGTGAGCTACGGCGGCCTCGCACAGCGGCTGTCCGACGCCTCGGCCATCCAGGGCGGCCTCGGCCGGCACCTCGCCGTCGCCGACCAACTGCGCAGCCTCGGCGGCCGTGCCCTGTGCCGGCCGTGCACCGGGGAGATGCCCCATCCGCTGGTCACGGTGTGGTGGTTCGTGCTGCCCGTGCTCGCCCTGTACGGCCTGGCCGTCGCCGTACGGGCCCGGCGCACCGCCGGCACCCTGCTGCCCTCGCTCTGCGCGGCCACCGCCGCCTTCCCCTACCTGTTCATGATCGGATACGCGGCGCCCCGCTTCCTGCTGCCCGCCTACGCCCTGCTCGCCATCCCGGTGGCCGGCGCGCTCGTCCACCTCGCGACCGCGACCGTGACCGCGACCGGCCGGGTCCGGCGGACGGCGGTCGTCGGCCTGGTCGCGGCCGGACTCGTCGCACACCTGGCGGTGCAGATCGCCGTGCTGGAGCACACCGTCGCCCGCACCACGGCCGCCCACCGCGACTGGGCGCGCACCGCGGCCGAACTGCACCGCCTGGGCGTCCGGCCGCCCTGCCTGCTCACCGGGCAGGACGCCATCCCGATCGCCTTCTACGCCGGCTGCTCCTCGGCCGCGACCTCGGGCCACAACGCCAACACCACCCGGGCGGGCATCGAACAGGCCGCGCTCCGCACCCCCGTGGCCACGCTCGTGCCGGCGGGCGGCCGACCACCCGCGTACGCGCGCTCCTGGCCGTCCACCGCCTTCGGCGGACTGCGCCTCTACCACGTCACACCGGCGGCCGGCTGATGCCGGCCCCCGCGGACCTCGCCACCGCCGCCGGCCGGCGGCGCGCCTACTGGCACACCGGCTGCTGCCTCGCCGTGCTCGTCGTCGCCGCCTGGCTGGCCCGGCGGCACTGGCCCACCGTCGAGACGGGCGCCGTGCGGCTGGCCTTCGCCGACCAGGGCTGGCTGCTGGTGGGTGCCACCGCGGCGGTCGCCACCTGGGCGTCCGCGGCACTCGCCCAGCAGGGCGCGGTGCCGCGCCGGCTGCCCGGCGGCCGGCTGGTGGCCGCGCAGTTCGCCGCCTCCGCCGCCAACCATGTGCTGCCCGCCGGGCTCGGCGCGGGTGCCGTCAACCTCCGCTTCCTGATGCGCTGCGGGCTCCCGGCGGGCCGTGCGGCCAGCGCCCTCGCGGTCAAGGCCACCGCGGGCGCCGCCGCCCGGGGCGCGCTGATCGCGGCGCTCGCCGCGGCCTGCCCCGGTCTGCTGCGCCTGCCGCGCATCCCCCCGGTCGCGTTCGGCGCCGCCCTCGCCGCCGTCGCCCTCCTGGCGGTTGTGCCGCGCACCCGGCTGTGGCCCCGCTGCCGGCGGGCCGTCGGGGCGGTGCTCGCCGATGTCCGCGCCGTGCACGCGAGACCGCCCCGCGCCGCCGCCCTGTGGGGCGGCTCGCTGGCCTTCGCCGCGCTGCACTGCTTGGTGCTGATCGCCGTCACCCAGGCCGTCGAACTGCCGCTGTCCCCGCTCCGGGTAGCGCTGCTGTACCTCGCCGCCAGCAGCGCCGCCGCCCTGCTGCCCACCCCGGGCGGCATCGGCTCCCTGGACGCCGCGCTCGCCTTCGCACTCACCGTCAACGGGGCCCCGGGCGCCGCGGCGGCCTCCGCCGTGCTCGGCTACCGTCTGCTGACCGTGTGGCTGCCCCTGGTTCCGGGCCTGCTGGTGCTCGGAGTACTGATGCGGCGCAACGCGCTGTGAACGGCACGGCGTTGCTTTCAGGCCTGCGTCAGGCAGATCTTTCGGGCCCGCGTCAGGCAGAGCCGCATGCCGGCGAAGCCCGAACCGGACGACGCCGCACAACGACAGCGCCGTACAACGACAACGCCGAACGACGCCGGACAACGACAACGCCGTACAACGACAACGCCGAACGACGCCGCACAACGACAGCGCCGGACGGCGACGGACGAGACGAACGACGCCGGACGAGGGGGGGAATGCCGTGGTGGGAGACGACACCGGCGGGCGGCTGGGGGAGGAGTCTTCACACCCGGCAGCGCGTCCAACGCCGAGTTCCTCGCCACGCACCGGCCCGAACTGCTGCCGACGCGCCCACCGTCCCCGGACGGGGTACGGGCCCCGTTCCCGGACGGGGTACGGGCCGCGGACGACGGGTTCCCGCACGGCACCACGGTGCTCGCCCTCGCCTACCGCGACGGCGTGCTGATCGCCGGCGACCGCCGGGCCACCATGGGCGACCTGATCGCCCAGCGCGACCTGGAGAAGGTGCACCCCGCGGACCACCACGCGGCGGTCGCCTTCGCGGCACGGTCGGGTCGGCGCCGGACATCTGGACATGGTGAGGCCCCATCAGGTCGAGTTGGCGCACTTCGAGAAGACGGAGGGCATCCCCATGGCCCTCAATGCCGAGGCGACCCGGTCGGCGGACCTGATCCGGTAGAACCTCGGCCAGGTTGTCCGGTCCGCGGTGAACGGGCGGTCGGCGACGAGGCCCTAGGAAAGGTCCGTCTCCAGTCGGTAGCCGTGTCCGCGCAGGGTGGAGATCCGGGGCAGCAGCACCGGACGCGGCGCGGTCCGGGCCGCGCCGGCCAGGCGGTGGCGCAGGCTCGCCACGGTGACGTCGAGAGCCGCCGCCGCTCCTGCGGGGTCCTCCTCCCGCACCCGGGCCGCCAGCGCCTGCCGGGTCACGGCCGTGTCCGAGTACCGGGCGAGCACGACGAGCACGGCAAACTCCTCGGGTGCCAGCGGCACTTCGGCGTCGCCCAGGGTGCAGCGCCGGGCCGCCGCGTCGATCACGAGGTCGCCGAGGCGGACCGGATCGCTCAGCGGGGCCGCCGAGTACCGGGGGCGCAGATGCACCCGCAGCCGGCTCAGGAGCGCGTCGAGGCCGAACGGTTTCGCCAGATGGTCGTCGGCGCCCGCCTCCCTCCCGGCGACCACGTCGGCGCCGTCCTCGCGGGAGGTGAACACCACGATCCGCAGATGGGGGAACCGGTCCCGCACCCTGCGGGCGACGTCGAGGCCGTCCATGTCCGGCAGCCCCAGGTCCAGCAACAGCGCGTGGTACGGCGCCCGTTCGGTCTCGGCCAGTGCATCGGCCCCGGTGCGGCTCCAGGTCGGCGCATAGCCGCCCCCGCGCAGTCCGCTCTCCAGCCGGTGGCCGATCGTGTCGTCGTCCTCGACGAGGAGCACGCGGAAGGGGCGGGGGTCCGGTGCTGCCGCGGGTGTGCGCATGACCACCAGCGTAGAGCGGGCCCCGCGGAGGAGCGGCGGGCGGTCAGGACGCGTTCAGGTTTCCGAGGGCAGCGTCGGGCCTCATGACATCACAGACCTCCCGGACCCCCGTGGCCGCAACCGTGGCCCCCGGCCGCGCTGGGACAAGGTGCCCGAAGTCACCGTCTACTTCTGGGTGATCAGGCGCTGTGCACCACCGTCGGCGAGAGGGCGGCCGACCCGCTCAACGAGAAGGCGGGCCTTCGCCTGACCGGTGTGTCGAGTCCGTCGGGTTCGTCGGGTTCGTCGCGTTCCTTGCGTGCTTCGAGTCCGGCGTGCTCACCGGGCCGGTGACGAGCCGGGCGGGCAGCCACCGGGCCGCCGCGTACAGGCAGACACCGAGCCAGCCGGCCGCGAACAGCCAGCCGCCGAGCACGTCGGTGAACCAGTGCACCCCGAGATGGACCCGGGTCAGCCCGACCAGCACGCCCCAGCAGCCGACGGCCAGGCACAGGGGCGTTCTGCCGCGCGGGGCACGCACCCAGATCGCCAGGATCACCAGCCCGGCGGTGAGGGCCGCCGTGGTGCTGTGGCCCGAGGGGAAGGCCCAGCCCGAGGCGTGCGTCCGCCAGTCGGGCAGGGGCGGGCGGGCCCGTGCGACCAGCTCCATGACGCCGTGGCGCGCGGCCTGTCCCGCGCCGAGGCAGGCCGCGCCCAGCAGCACGGCGAGCAGCCGCTGCCACGCGGTGCGGCCCGCGACCAGCGCGGCCACCACCACCAGGGCGTACGGCAGCACACCCGTGCCGGTGGCGGTCAGCCCGCGGGCCGCGGCGAGCGCCACGGCCGGGCGGTGGCCGAGGGACCAGTGCAGCAGGGCCTCGTCCGGGAACAGCGGAGCGCCGTGGGCGCCGGCCACGACCGCGGCCAGCACCCCGAAGGCGGTCCAGGCGACGAGCCCGATGCCGCCCGCGAGTGCGGCGATGGCCTTGCGGTTCATGACACCAGGAGCGGGCGCAGCCGGGTCGCCGACAGCCGTCGGGCGAGCCCGCCCGGCCATCGCCGCAGCACCGTCATCGACACGAACGCGACGAGAGCGCCGAGCACGACGCCCGCGAGGACGTCATGCGGATAGTGGACGCCGATCCACACCCGGGAGACCGCCATGGCGCCCGCGGCCACGGCGGCGACGGCGCCCAGCCGGCGGGAGACGAAGCAGAGGGCCACCGCCGCGGCGGCCGCGATCGCCGCGTGATTGCTCGGGAACGACCAGTCGCCCGGCGCCGGACACGCCTCCAGGGTGCTGACCCGCAGGCTCCGGCACGGCCGGCTCTCCCGCACCAGCGTCTTGAGCCCGCTGTCCACGCCGAACGCCGCGAGCACGGCCACCGGAACGGCCAGTGCCGTCAGGGCGGCCCCCGCCCCCGCGCGGCGCGCACGCCACCAGCCGATGGTCATCAGCACCGCGAAGAGGGCCAGGCCGTAGGCCGACCAGGCCGTCACCGCGTCGTCGAGCCAGCTGGGTGAGCGGTGCGCCAGCCCCACGACGTCCGCGTAGGACTCCCCGTCGAGCGCCATGGGCGAGAACGCGTGGATCACCGGGCCTCCTTCGTCGCCCTGCGGGAACGCAGCACCTCGGCGACGAGCGGGATCAGGGACACCGCCACGATCACCGCGATCACCGGCAGCAGATATCTGTCGATGTTCGGAACGGAGGAGCCCAGCGCATACCCGGCCAGGGTCAGGCCGACGCTCCACACCAGTCCGCCGATCACCTGCCACACCGTGAACGTACCGGCGGGCACGCCGAGTGCCCCGGCCATCGGATTGAGCACCGTGCGCACCACCGGTACGAACCGGGCGAGGACGATCGCCTTCGCGTGCCCGTAGCGGTCGAGCAGTTCCTCGGCGCGCCGCGCGCCCTCGTGCAGCCGCGCCGAGCGGCTGCGCGCGAGCAGCGTGCGGCCCGCGTTGCGGCCGAGCAGATATCCGCACTGCGAGCCGGCCAGCGCCCCCACCGCCGCGGCGACCAGCAGCGGGCCCAGGGACAGCCGCAGCCCCTGGTCGGCGGTGCCGGTGCACAGCAGGCCAGCCGTGAACAGCAGCGAGTCGCCGGGCAGGAAGAAACCGATCAGCAGCCCCGTCTCGGCGAAGAGCACCACGCCGACGCCCAGCACGCCGAAGGCGGCCAGCAGCGAGTGGGCATCCAGCACGTTGACAGCGAGCTGCGACGACAGGTGTGCAGCAGTGATCATCGTCGCGCGCCCCTTCATTCGACTACATGGACGTAGACGGTCTACGGAACTGTAGACGATCGACGGGCGTTCCGCGTTCCCGGCCCAGGCCGCCGAGGGCCGGGACACGCCGTCATAGCCCCAGGTCGCCGCGCCGGCGTATGAGTTGGTTCTCCGGGTCGCCCGTGTAGGACCACGGGACGCGGGTGGCGCGGCGGCCCATCCTGCGCAGCACGGCCGCGGCGATGTCCCTGGTGCCCGCGTGGCAGGCCGCATGGGCGAGATGGTTCAGGTCGCGCAACTCGGCCGGGGCGACGGCGGCGTCGTCCCGGCCCGCGAGCCACCGGTGCCAGGTGCGGCGCACATCGCTGACCGCGCCGTCGTGGCTCCAGTGCTGGCCCAGGCCGACCGCCGTGTGCTGCCCCTGCGCGCTGTCCAGGGCGTAGCGGAACTCCTCGACCCGGGCGTACTGCACCAGCACCGGCAGCGCGCAGCCGGGCGGCGCGACCCCCGCCGCGTCCCGGGCGAAGTCGTACATCAGGCCATGGCTGCCGTGCCAGCGCGCCGAGTAGTAGTGCAGCACCTGGAGATGGCCCTCCACGCTGTAGCGGTCGCGCCGGTGCAACTCGTCCCACCAGCGGGCCAGTTCCCGTCGTCGTACCCCCGTCGGATACAGCCGGGCCACCGAGATCAGCGAGACCCACGGCGTCGGGTCCTGCGGCCATGCCTCGGTGGCCCGCAGACAGGCAAGCACGGCGGTGTCGATCCGTTCCCGGTCGATCGGCACACCCCGGCCCGCCGCGATGGCCAGTGTGAAGGCCCGTACCGTCTCCGTCGCCGCGCGCAGCACCAGCGCGTCGGCGCTGTGCGGCTCGGCGGCCAGCCAGGACTCCACCGTCGTACTGCCCGCGCACGCCTGGGCCAGCAGCCGCACCCGGTGCCCCCGCGAGAGCCAGTCGGCGCCGGTGACCCGCAGCAGGTCACGGAGCCCCTGCCAGCGGCCGATCACGATGTCGTGGCGGGCGGAGGTGAGCAGCGCGTCCCCGCAGTCGGGGTCGAAGTCGGGGGTGAAACGTTCCCGCGCCATGGGACTCGTCCCCTCAGAAGTCGGTGGGGAGGCCCTCATGGACGTGGGAGCGCGCGACCGTGCGATCGTCGAGGACGTACCCGGCATCGACGGTGCGCGTGGCGTCCAGCCTGGCCGGCCGGTAGTAGTCGCTGCCCCGGTGCCAGTACCAGAGCATCGGCACCAGTCCGACGGCCAGGCCGCCGATGCCGATCGCCACGGCGGCACCGCTGAGTTCGCCCAGTGACTCGACGAAGACCCAGAACATGAACAGCGAGCCGAACAACGGCCACAGACCGCCGAGGACGAACCGGGCCGGCGAGGTGAACAGCAGCTTGCGGTAGGCGACGACCGCCGCGAGCCCCGCGAGACCGTAGTACACGGCGATCTGCAGGCCGATCGCCGAGATCGCGTCGGAGAGGACCTCACCGACCGAGCCGAGGACGTTGGCGGCGACGAGCATCGCCAGCGCCACCACGCCGACCAGGGTGATCGCCACCCACGGTGTGTTCCAGGTGCGGTGCACCCGGCCCAGCGCGGACGGCATCGTGCGGTCCCGGCCCATCGCGAACAGCGACCGCGTCACCTGGATGAGCGTCGTCTCCAGGGTGGCGACGGTGGACAGCATCACCGAGACGACCAGCAGTTTGCCGCCCCAGCCGGGCCAGATCTCCTCGCCGAGCACGGCCAGCACATTGGCCGAGTTCCGGGCGATCTGCCCCGAGGAGAGGATGACGTTCACGGCGATCGTGAACGCCTCGAACACCAGGAACACCACCCCCAGTCCGACCAGGCCCGCGAGTCCGGTCGTACGACGGCTGTTGCGGGTCTCCTCGCTCAGATTGCTCGCGACGTCCCAGCCCCAGTAGTAGAAGACGGCGATCAGCGCGCCCGAGGCGAACCCGGACATCCCGTCGAACTGGCCGAAGCCCAGCCAGGACCAGTCGAACGGGCGGGCGTTGCCGGTGTGCAGGACGGCCAGTACCGCGAACAGCGCCAGCAGGGCCAACTCCACGCCGGACACCAGCAGTTGCGCCCGTACGGCGAGCCGGGCACCGCCCAGCACGACGCCGAGCATGAGCAGGAACCAGCCGGCGCCCACCACCGTGGCCAGGGCGGTGTCCTTGGCCAGCCGCTCGTCGAACAGCGCGAGCGTCATCGAACCGGCGGGCAGCGACCCGGCCACCATGAAGATGGTCGCCGAGACCACCAGCGCCCAGCCGCTGACGAAGCCGAGGCACGGATGCAGCGTGCGTCCCACCCACGAGTAGCCGGCGCCCGCGTTCACATCGATCCGGCCGAGCTGCGCGAACGCCAGCGCGATGCCCAGCATCGGGACCGCGCAGTACAGCAGCACCGCCGGGCTGGCCAGGCCCACCGCGCCGACCAGCACGGCGGTGGTGGCGGCCAGCGAGTAGGCCGGAGCGCTGCCCGCGACGGCCATGACGACGGTGTCGAACGTGCCGAGGGCATTGGCCTGCAGCCCTCTGCCCCTGCTGTTGCTCATGGTTGCGCTGCTTTCCGGTCGTGCACGGCGCCCGGGCGGCCCGGCCCGACGGCGTACGAAGTGGGGGGTGCGGACCCGTCACGGACCCGGAGAGGGGTGGCCTCGGGGTCGGCGGCGCGCCATGGGGAGGAAAGGAGGCGGTGGGCACCGTTCAGCCCTGCGTCGGCGTGCGGTTACACCGAGTGTGGGTGTGATGATAGCGGTGCCCCTCATCCCTTCAGGATTGACCAGCGGGTAATCTCACGGATCGCCTGGCACTCCAACTCCCGCCAGCGCAAACGCCCTTCGCGGCCGGTCAGTCGGCCGGCCGGTCGATCTGCCGCAGCTTGTCGATGGCATCGAGGGCGGCGACCCGGCGGCCGAGCGTGGCCGCGGCGATGACGGCCGTCCGACCACCGGGCCCGCATCTGTCGCGCCACACGGCTTGCGGTCGCGCGGCCCCGTGACGCTGGCCGTGGGCTGTGGTTGTGGGACGGGGGTGGGTTGGTCGGGCCTCTGGGTGGGTCGCGTCGTACGGGTTGTGGTCGCGCGGTCTTGTGAGGTCGGCCGTGGGCTGTGGTTGTGCGACGGGGGTGGGTTGGTCGGGCCTCTGGGTGGGTCGCGTCGTGCGGCGGTTGTGGTGGCGCGGTCTTGTGAGGTCGGCCGTGGGCCGTGGGTGTCGGACGGGCGTGGGTTGGTCGGGCCTCTGGGTGGGTCGCGTCGTGCGGCGGTTGTGGTGGCGCGGTCTTGTGAGGTCGGCCGTGGGCCGTGGGTGTCGTACGGGCGTGGGTTGTTCCGGCCTCTGGGTGGGTCGCGTCGTACGGCGGTTGTGGTTGTGTGCCGTTACGGCATGTTTTTTCATGGCGCGTGGGCCCTGGGGCCGGCCGTGGGCGGAGGTTGACGGCCGACCGCGGGTTGCGCAGTACGGCGGACGCGGTCGCCCGGCCGGCCGTGGGCCGGGGGTTTCGGTCGGCTGGGGGCGCGTTGTTCGGCGGGTGTGTGGCCGGTCAGATCACCGTCGCCTGGTCGCCGGTGCCGGAGGTGGCCGTGGGCTACGGCAGCAGTTTTTCGATGGCGGCCGGGCCCTCCGCGGCCAGTTTTCGACGGGCCCATTCGAGGGTGGCCGGGGTGATGTCCCTGCCGGTGGCGAGGACCAGGTCCTCCGGGCCGAGACCGGAGCCGGGGGCGGAGTGGAGCAGGGCGTCCGGGGTGCAGCGGTCGTCGGGCGACCGGGATGTTTCGGGTTCTGACGTCGACATGATGTCTCCTCCTCGGGTCCGTGTGGCCGCATCGGTACCCGTGCCGCGAGACCGTGGCACACTCTCACGATTCACCGCCACGGCCCGCCCTGCATCCGGAAGAGCGCCCCAGCCGCGCCGCCGCCCGCCCTGCCGTCACCTTGCCTCGCCGCCGTGCACCGCTGCCTCGCAGCGCCGCTTTGCTGCCCTGCCGCTACCTCGCCGCTGCCTTGCCTCGCCGCCTCTCCGCTACTTTGCCGCACCGCCGCCCGCCTCGCGGTCCCACCGCCGTCCCACCGCTGCCTCTCCGCCCCGCTGTCGTGCCGCCTCGCCGCGCCGTCGCCCTGCCTCGCAGCGCCGCTCCGCTGCCCTGCCGCCTCGCCGCGCCGCCGCCCGCCTCTCCGCCCCGCTGTCCCACCAGGCCGCTGCCTCGCCACCCCGCTGCCGCACCGCCGCCCGCCTCACCGCCGCCTTGCCGCGCCGCCGTGCTCCGCTGCCTCGCAGCGC
>NZ_JBEPAP010000048.1:0-73372 GCF_040298665.1 Streptomyces sp. NPDC001508 | reverse complement strand
CGAACGCGGGCTCGGCACGCTGTTCGGCGGCGTATGACGACGCCCCGCCCCACGCCCCGAGGCCCGCGCCCCGAGGGCCCGAGACGACGGCCCGCTCCCTGACCGCGACCCGTGATCTGTGGGGCGGGGCCGTATGCGCGCATGCCTGTGGCCCGCGCCCCGGGGTCCGCGGCCGGCGCCCCGAGGCCTGAGATGTCGCCCGCCCCTGGCCGTGATCTGTGGCGCGGGGCCGTATGCGCGCGTATCTGCGGCCTGCGCCCCGGGGTCCGCGGCCGGCGCCCCGAGCCCTGAGATGTCGCCCGCCCCTGGCCGTGACCCGGGACCCGTGGGGTGGTGGGGCCGTACGCGCGCATGCCTGTGGCCTGCGCCCCGAGGTCCGCGTCCAGCGCGCCGAGGCCTGAGATGTCGCCCGCCCCCGCCCCTGGCCGTGACCTGTACGCGTGACCCGCGGCGCGAGGCCCCGTGGGCCCGAGGTGACGGTCCGCCCCCTGCATCCGTGCGCGTCCTCTCTCCCGGCCGACGACCACGCCGTGGCGTACGCGCCGGGGAGCCGGCCGTCAGGGTCGCGCGGCATGCCGTCAGTACCGCAGTACCCCCGCGATGCCACGCGCGTCGTCCAGCGTGCCGTCCGGCACGAAGCGCACGTCGGCGCCGGTCTCCAGGCACTGCTCGACGATCTCGTCCACGACGTCCTCGCGGGCGTCGAGGTCGCCGCTCTCGGCGGGGATCAGATGGTCGCCGTCGTCGCGGACGGTCACCCGGTAGTTCTCCTCGACGGCGAGCAGCCGGACCCGGCCCTCGCGCGCGTTCTGCCAGACCTCGTCGACACCGGCCGCGAACTCCTTGCGGCCACGGGCCGCGTCCAGCTCCCGGGCCACGCGGTCGGCGGCCTTCGCGGCCTCGGCGTCGACCACCGGCCGGATCGCCTGCCACACGGCTTCGGGGGTGTTGTTCGCCAGCCCGCCGTGCGGGATGTGCACGGCCTCCCGGGCGACGCCGCCGACCTCGTCCAGCAGGGACAGTGCGGCCTGCTCGCCGGTGAGGTACAGCGGCCGCGGGAGCTCGCGCAGCACCGCGGTCATCGCGATGTCGGCCTCCCGCAGGAAGCGGCGGGTGTCCTCGTCGCGGAAGGTGCTCGGGAAGTCGCCGATCCGCTCCTGGCGTTCGGCGTCGAAGTTCTCCCGGTTGCGCAACAGCGGAAAACCGCCGGCCCGGGCCTCGACGACCCGGTCGCCTGCGCCGTTCCACAGGGTGACGTGATCGGCGGAGACCGACAGCACCCAGAACGGCCGCTCGGCCGCGCGCGCCGAGACGAGGTTGCGGGTCAGGAAGGTGTCCGAGAGCACCACCCGCTCCGGGACGGCACGGGCCAGCGACCACACCTGGTGCTCGCCCGGCGCGGCGAAGATCACCAGGCCGTCCTCGGAGTGCGCCAGGTCCACCTCGGTGAGGGCCCGGTCGAGCTGGTCGACGACATCGGCACGTCGCTCCCGGGTCACCGCCGGGTCGGACTCCAGCTGCTTCTTGGCCTCGGCCAGCACATTGCGCAGCCGGACCGGATCCTGGGTGTTGTCGGGTTCGCGGCGGTGCGTCGGGGTCAGCACGGACACCGCGGGATACGGGCGTGGGCGCCGCAGTTCGGCGAGGATCGCGGGGCTGAGTGCGTGCTCCATAAGAGCACGATAGGGCGGATTCACGGTTCGGGCATTTGGGGTATTCATGGGCATGCCCTGTGGGTTCCTGCCTGTCCGAGCGGGCTCTCGCCGGTTCGGCGCGGCCGGCGGGAGCGGGTCGGGAAGTGATCGTGGATGGCTCGGCCGGCCGTCGACGGTCGGGGCCCGGTCGTCCGCCTCAGCGGACCGGAGCGGCTGCCGGCCCGGGGCGTGCGCGGGCGGCCCGGATCCCGGCGGCGGTGCGCGACGCGACGGCCGAACCCGGACTGGTGGCGCGCGCTGCGCGGCCTCCGCGCTTCGGCCGGCGGCTGCCCGACCGCTTCCGCGCGGGCGCGGAGCCTCACCCTGAGGGCCGTGATCAGGTCGCCCTGCGCGTGCGCGAGGCCGTCGTACACCCGGCGGGAGAAGAACGCCCCGGTCGCCCTGCCGGATACGACGACCTGGCCGTCCGCCGGCCGGGCTGTCCGCGACCTGGTCGTCCGCGCCGGCCGGGCTGTCGGCCGACTTACCGGCCCCGCCGCCTCGGCGGTCCGCGACGGCCCCGACGGCCCGACGCGCCCCGGCGTCCGACTGTCCACCGGCGGCGACGTGGCGATCGGCCGCTTCGGCCGCGGCCCGGCCCTGGACGCCGCGATCGGCGGCCTGGCGCGTGCGCGAGCGCGTGCGGCCCCGGCCGTCGTGCCGGCCTGTGGCCCTCCGTGCTCCCTGCACCCGCCTCGTGATCCGTGAGACCGGGCGCACCCCGAAGCAAACCCTCCGTCACCGGAATCGGCGAACAACGGGGCACCGGACGGGGGCACCGGGCGGCTTGGGGAAGTTTTTGCCCGTGGCCGGTCCACGGCGGGCCCTGCCCGGCAGGGCGCCGGAACGCGGGCCCCGCCCGGCTGGACCGCGTCCGAAAGCGCGGCCCCGACGAGCCGGCGCACGTCGCGGCCGCGTTGACCGACCCGGCGCCGCGGACCCACGCTCGTACCACAGATGCTGGATACAACTGGTTCGGTGGTCGACGGAACCCGCCTACGAAAACGCAGGTGAGCCAGGTGCCGACGCCGGTCCGGAGGCAGGAGGAAAGGCATGTGCGGCATCACCGGCTGGGTTTCCTTCGACCGCGACCTGCATACCGAGGCCGCGACTTTGGACGCGATGACCGAGACGATGGCCTGCCGCGGCCCGGACGACCGCGGCACCTGGATCGACGGTCCCGCCGCCCTGGGCCACCGCAGGCTCGCCATCATCGATCTGCCCGGCGGACGTCAGCCCATGACGGTCACCACGCCCGAGGGAACCGTGGCGCTGGTGTACTCGGGCGAGGCCTACAACTTCACCGAACTCCGGCAGCAACTGGCCGCGCGCGGGCACCGCTTCAGCACCGACTCCGACACCGAGGTCGTCCTGCGCGGCTACCTCGAATGGGGCGACGGACTCGCCGAACGACTCAACGGCATGTTCGCCTTCGCCCTCTGGGACGGCCGCCACGACAAGCTCGTCATGATCCGCGACCGCATGGGCATCAAGCCCTTCTACTGCCACCCGACGCCCGACGGCGTCCTGTTCGGCTCCGAACCCAAGGCGATCCTCGCCAACCCGCTGGTCAGACCCCGGGTCGGCCTGGACGGGCTGCGCGAGCTGTTCACCATGGTCAGAACGCCCGGACACGCCGTGTGGGAGGGCATGCGCGAGGTGGAACCCGGCACCGTCGTCACCGTCGACCGCACCGGCCTGCACACCCGCGCCTACTGGCGGCTGGAGACCCGGCCGCACACCGACGACCGGGCCGCCACCGTGGCCCATGTCCGCGACCTCCTCGACGACATCGTGTGCCGCCAGCTGGTGGCCGACGTGCCGCGCTGCACCCTGCTCTCGGGCGGCCTCGACTCCTCCGCCATGACCGCGCTGGCCGCCCGCCGACTCGCCGAACAGGGCGAGAAGGTGCGCAGCTTCGCCGTCGACTTCGTCGGCCAGACCGACCACTTCGTGCCCGACGGACTGCGCGCCACCCCGGACACCCCGTTCGTGCACGACGTGGCCCGCCTCGCCGGCACCGACCACCACGACATCGTCCTCGACGCCGAGGCCCTCGCCGACCCCGCCGTACGGGCGAAGGTGCTGCGCGCCCGTGACCTGCCCGCGGGCTTCGGCGACATGGACTCCTCGCTCTACCTGCTCTTCCAGGCCGTCCGCGACCGGTCCACGGTCGCCCTGTCGGGCGAGTCCGCCGACGAGGTCTTCGGCGGCTACCAGCAGTTCTTCGACGAGGAGGCACGCAACGCCGACACCTTCCCCTGGCTGGCCGTGTCGAACCGGCACTTCGGCAAGGACACCGACGTACTGCGCCCGGACCTGGCCGGGAACCTGGACCTGGACACCTACATCGCCGACGCCTACCGCACCGCCGTCGCCGGCATCGGCCGCCTCGACGGCGAGAGCGACTTCGAGTACCGGATGCGCCGCATCTGCCATCTGCACCTGACCCGCTTCGTACGCGCCCTGCTCGACCGGAAGGACCGGATGAGCATGGCCGTCGGCCTGGAGGTCCGGGTGCCCTTCTGCGACCACCGTCTCGTCGAGTACGTCTACAACACCCCCTGGTCCCTGAAGTCCTTCGACGGCCGCGAGAAGAGCCTGCTGCGCGAGGCGAGCGCCGACGTCATCCCGCGGTCCGTGTACGAGCGGGTCAAGAGCCCCTACCCGTCCACCCAGGATCCCCGGTACGGCCTCGCCCTCCAGGAACAGGTCAAGGACCTGGTGGCCCGGCCCGACCACCCGGTCTTCGAACTCGTCGACCGGGACAAGACCGACCGGGCCGCCCACCGGGAGCTGCCCGCGGGCTCCCAGGCGGGCCGGTACAGCCTGGAACGCACCCTCGACCTGGCGCTCTGGCTGGACATGTACGCGCCCGAGCTGACGCTCAGCTGAGCCCGATCGCCCGGTCCGCGGCCGCCGCCGACGGCTGCCACCAGGTCGTCACCGGCTCCCACACCCGCACGGCCTCGCCCGCGCCGATCTCTGCCGCCGTGAACGCGCGCCCCCGATGGGCCGGGTCCGCGGCCACGGCGATCGCGTCCACCCGGCGGGCCTGCGAGTCCGCGGGGTCGGCGATGGTCCGCACGGCGGCGTACGCGGTCCGGCCGGCCTCGACGCGATACCTGCCCTCCGCGCCGTCGGGCACCGGCAGGGCCGCGCCGTCCAGGTCGCCGAAGGTGACCGTGGGGTAGCGGCCGACGGTGCAGGCACGACCGGAGCGGTTGGTGACATCGATCCGCACCACGGTCGGATCGGCGGGCGCCACCGCCGCCCGCACGGTCAGCGCCCGCTCCGGGCAGACGGTGTCGCGGGCGGCCGCCGCGCCGTGCGGCGCGACGAGCAGCAGGGACGCCGCGGCGAGGGCGACGGCCGGCACGGCCGCGGCGGTACGGATACGCATCATGGATCTCCCCTGGGTCGGTCGGTGCCACAACGGCGGGTCACGCCCGCCCACTGGGTGCGACGGCCGGGAGGGCCCGGAGGTTGTGGTGGACCCGGCGCCCGTCACCCGCCCGGGTCACTACGGGCCGGCGTCGGGCGCGGTGTCACTCGGCCCGGTCCGCCGGGCAGGAACTCCCGTCGGCGGGCAGGGAGCCGTACAGCAGGAAGTCGTCGACCTTGTGGCGGACACACTTGGAGGACGAGTAACCGGTGTGGCCCTCGCCCTTGTTGTCGAGCACCACTGCCGACGCGCCGAGCCTATGGGCGGTCTCCACAGTCCAGCGGTACGGCGTGGCGGGGTCGCCCCGGGTACCCACCAGGAGCATCTTCGGCGTGTCGACGTCCTTGACCCGGTCGCGGATGAAATCCGTGCCCCGGGGACGCCCATAGCACATCAGCAGTTCCGCCAGCCGGTACCGGCCGAAGACCGGTGACGCCTTCTCGTAGTCGGCGCGCAGCCGCGCGATGTCCTGGGTGATCTGCCCGGCGCCGGGGCGGTCCGGGTCGTCCGCGCAGTTGACGGCCATCAGCGCCGCGGACAGGTTGTCCACGGGGACGTCCGCCTCGTCCACGAGTCTGCCGTCGAAACGGTGCACAGGCGCCGCACCGCCGGCCGCGAAGGTCTGCACCCCACGCGTGTCGCCGTTGTCGACCAGGGAGAGCAGGGCGCGTTCGAGCGTGGGCCACAGCTCCTTGCCGTACAGGCCCTGCCCCATGGCGCCCACCAGATCCTGGCCGGAGAACCCGCCGCCCAGGCCGGTCGGCACCGGACGCGCGTCGAGCGAGCGCACCAGCTTCACGACCTGCTCCCCGGCCTTGCGCCGGTCCCGGCCGAAGGGGCAGCCGCGGTCCTTCACGCACCAGTCCAGGAAGTCGTCCAGCGCGGTCTGCTGCCCCTCGGCGCCCGCCAGTCCCTGCTCGGACAGGGGCTCGGTGAGGGTGTCCACGCCGTCCAGCGCCATCCGGCCCACCTTGCCCGGGAACTGGGCGGCGTAGACCGCGCCGATCCGGGTGCCGTAGGAGAAGCCGAGGTAGTTGAGTCGGTCGTCGCCGAGGGCCTGGCGGATGACGTCCAGGTCCCGGGAGACGTTGATGGTGCCTATGTGGGGCAGGACGGGGCCGGAGTAACGGACGCACTCGGCCGCGGCCTTGCGCAGCAGCGCGAGCAGCGCCTGGGGATCGCGCCGGCCGGCGCCGTTCCCCGTCACGGACGAGGCCTCGCCGGTGCCCTCGCCGCAGCTGACGGGCGAGGACCGGCCGACGCCGCGCGGGTCGAAGGTGACCACGTCGTAGCCGTCGGTCAGGGCCAGGTAGTCCTTGCCGGAGGCGGCGAGCGTGCTGATGCCCGCGCCGCCCGGGCCGCCGAAGTTCAGCACCAGGGAGCCCTGCGACCTCCCGGTCGCCGGGCGGCGGGCCAGCGCCAGGTCGAGGGTGCCCGCGCCGGGCCGCGCATAGTCGAGCGGGACCGTCACCTTCGCGCACTGCAGCTTCTTGGCGGCCGCGGTGCCCCCGCAGGCCGACCAGGTGACCTTCTGACGGTAGAACCGGGTCAGATCGGGCTGGGACGGGGCGGTGGTCCCCGTGGGCAGCCCCGCGCCGAGCAGCGCCAGCGTGACGACTCCGGCGCTCGCACAGCTCCGGACGGCGGGCCGCGTGGACAGCTTGGCCAGCATCGATGCCTCCAAGGGAGCCCCGCTGCGGACCGGGGCAGCGCTCCCGATCACCATAGGCGGCCCGCGGAATGCTCGCCTCCGGACGCGGTGGGCGGCATCTGCGAGGGGCTTCACGAAAGGTTCGACCACCGTGTCGCTCGATGGGGTGAGAGCCCGACAAGCCATAACTCGGATGGCTCAGCCGCGTTTAATCCGGTGCGGGCGAGCGCCCGTGACCATGTCAGGAAGGCAGGGAGCCGATGAAACGGCTTACCCGAAACGGTGTGATCGCCGTCGCCGCCGCCTCCGGCGCGATGGCCGTGACGATGCCGGCGCACGCGGACTCCGCGGCGGACGGTGCCGCGGTCGGCTCGCCCGGCGTGATCTCCGGCAACACCGTCCAGATCCCGGTGCATGTCCCGGCGAACGTGTGCGGGAACACCGTGAACGTGGCGGGGCTGCTCAACCCGGCCGCGGGCAACACGTGCGCCAACGAGGGCGGCACCGGCGCCGGGCGCGGCGGGGCGACCCGATCGGGCGCGGCGGGCTCGTCCGGCCAGACGGCGTCCTCGGACAAGGCGGCCTCCTCGGGCGGGGCGAGCGCCCAGGGCGGGGGAACGGACTCGCCGGGCCTGCTGTCCGGCAACACCGTCCAGCTCCCGGTGCATGTCCCGGTCAACGTCAGCGGCAACACCGTGAACGTGGTCGGCGTCGGCAACCCTGCCGTCGGCAACGAGTCCGTGAACGGGCACCCGGCGAAGCCCACCCCGCGGCCGCCCGCCGAGCCGCCCACGACGGCACCGCCCCGGGCGCACCACTCCGTCGCACCAGAGCCCCGCGCCGCCGCCCAGACGGCCGAGGTCGCCCTCGCCCACACGGGCGCGGACCTGACCGTCCCCGCGCTCGCGGCGAGCGGGGCGCTGCTGCTCTCCGGCGCCGCCCTGTACCGCCGCTACCGCCCGGGAGCAGGGCGCTGACCCACCCCGGGGCAGCCGCCTCCGCCGGACGCCGACCGGCGGAGGCCCCGGCCACGACTGCGGAGGACGGGACCCCACAGGACGGGATCCCGAAGAACGGGTCCTCGGAGGACGGGACCCCGGGGAACAGGATCCCGGGGAACATGACGCGGCCCACGGCCCTTCCGGCACGGCCCGACGACCCCGCCCGAGCCGGTCGGCCCGCCCACGGCAGACGCGCCGGTCGGGCCCCGGCCCGGTGGAATCTCAGGAGCCGGCCGACCAGTCGCCCGTACCACTCCGCATGGACGATCAGGCCGAGCCCGACCCGGGCATGCGTGCCGCGCGCATCGGTCAGGGAGCACGGTGCCGTCCGCGGCACCAGGGCCGACCCGAACGGCTCGTCGCAGGTTCGGCGCAGCGCGGCTGCGCACGGCTCGCCGTCGCCGCCGCGGACCGCCCCGCCCTCGACACCTCGCCGGCCGGCTCCCTCCACCGCCACAGGTACGGCAGTTCGTCCCCTTCCACCAAGTTCACCATCGCGCACGCCCCTGCTCCGGGTACGGTTCCGGGCGTACGCCACGGCCGTCGGACCCGCCGGGGCCACGCGAAGCGGCGCTCGGCGCGCCGTGGCGCACCGCCGGGAAGGCGTGCCGGTGCGCCAGGGCGACCGTGGTGAGCGCGACCGCGACCGGCGGCAGCGCCGCCCAGGGCAGGGCCGCGGGCCCGCCGCCGTCCAGGGCCAGCCCGCCGGCCAGGGAACCGACGGCGATCCCCGCGTTGTAGACGGTGGTCTGCAAGGAGGTGGCCACATCGGCGTCGGCCGGCCCCGACACGTCGACCAGCGCCGTCTGGATCAGCGTCGGTGCGCCGCCGAACGCCACACCCCACAGCACCACCGCCCCCAGAAGCAGCGCCGGCCGGCCGGCGGCCAGGGCGAACACCGGCAGCACCGCCGTGAACAGGCCCAGCGCGGCGAGCAGGGTGCCGCGCAGCCGACGGTCGATCAGCACCCCCGTCAGCCAGATGCCCGCCACCGTCGCGCTCCCGAACACCGCGAGCAGCAGCCCCGTACGCGCGAAACCGGCGTGCGCCGCGAACGGGGCGACGTACGTGTACATCGCCTGGTGACCCAGCAGCAGGAACAGCGTCACGGACAGCACCGGACGGATCCCCGGCCGTGCGGCGACCCGCAGCAGCGGCACGCGCGCATGCCGCGCCTCACCGGGGAAGCCCGGCACCCGCCACCGCACCAGGGCCACCAGCAGCAGGGCGAGGACGGCGAGCACCGCGAAGGCGGCGCGCCAGCCGACCGCCCCGGCCAACGCGGAACCCGTGGGTACGCCCAGCGCCAGCGCGAGGGTGATCCCGGCCAGCACGACCGCGATCGCCCGGCCGCGCCGCTCGGCCGGCACCATCCGCGCCGCGTACCCGGCGAGCATCGCCCACAGCGTGCCGCCCATGGCCCCGGCCAGCAGCCGGGCGGCGAAGGTGAGGGCGTACGAGGACGACACCGCGACCAGCGCGTCGGCGCAGGCGAAACCGAGCAGCGCGCCCATGAGTACCGGCCGCCGCGGCAGCCCGCGCAGCGCGGCGGTCAGGGGGACGGCCGCCCCGAACGAGGCGGCGGCGTAGCCGGTGACCAGATAGCCGACCCGGGACTCCGAGACGCCCAGGTCCGGGGCGATGGCGGGCAGCAGACCGGCGGGCAGCAGTTCGGTCATGACGGCGGTGAAGGCCGCGGCGGACAGGACCAGCAGGCCCGGCCACGGCAGCCGCACGGGCAGGGCGGGGCCCTCGCCCCGGGAAGCGGTGGACATGGGACCATGCTCGGAGCCTCACATCAGTGTGAAGGTCAAGGCGAAGGCCGGGACGGCCCGGAGGCAGACCATGAGGATCGGCGAACTGTCCCGCCGCACCGGGGTGCCGGCCCGGCTGCTGCGCTACTACGAGGAACAGGACCTGCTCCACCCCGAACGGGCCGCCAACGGCTACCGGACCTACGGCGAGAGCGCGGTCCGGGACGTCCAGCAGATCCGCGGACTGCTCGACTCGGGCCTGACCACCGAGATGATCCGCGCGGTCCTGCCCTACCTCGGCGGTGCCGACGAGATCCATCCGCCGGCCGAGTGCGTCAGCGCGGAGACGGCCGCGCTGCTGCGCGCCCACATCGACCGCATCCAGGCCCGCATCGACTGTCTGGCCCGCAACCGCGACCGGCTGAGCGCCTATCTCGCGGCGGTCCGACCGCAGACGGAGACATGCGCCGGGCGCTGACCGCAATCAATTCCGTTGCCGTGCCGGGCCCTTGATGCTGAAGTGGGTGCATGGACCATGCAGCTGTACTCGCCCGATACGACCGGGACATGCGCAGGGAGGCACGGCCCGACGGGCCGGGCGCCCGGATCGAGCGCACCGCGGCGGTGGTCCGGCAGATCGCCCCGGCCCACGGCTGGAACGGCGTCCTGTGGTCCGGCCTGGACGGCACCGACGCGACGGACGCCGACGCGACGATCGCCGCGCAGATCGCGTACTACGGCGCGCTGGGCCGCCCGTTCGAGTGGAAGCTCTACGGCCACGACCTCCCCGCCGACCTCGGATCCCGGCTTCTGGCCGCCGGGTTCACGCCCGAACCCGAGGAGACGGTGATGGTCGCTCAGACCGCCGAGGTGGTGGCGCTGACCGCCGGCGCCGCGCCGCCCGAGGGCGTCCGCGTCCTACGGGCCGACGACGCGGCCGGCGTTGAGCACATGGTCGAGGTGCACGAGAAGGTGTTCGGCTCGGACGGCGGCGGGCTGCGCCGCCGGCTGCTGGCCCGGCTCGCCGCCGACCCCGGCTCGCTCGTCGCGGTCGTCGCCCTCGCCGGGGACGAACCGGTGAGCGCCGCCCGGCTGGAGCCCGTGCCCGGAACGGGGTTCGCCGGGCTGTGGGGCGGCGGCACCCTCGCACACTGGCGGGGCCGCGGCCTCTACCGCACCCTGGTCGCCCACCGCGCCCGGGCCGCCGCGGCCCGCGGCCACCGCTGTCTCCAGGTCGACGCCACGCCGATGAGCCGTCGTGTCCTCGAACGCCTCGGCTTCCAGGCGCTGACCACCACGACGCCCTACCTGTACGGCGGGTAGTCCCGCCGGCGGCCCGCCGGGCCGGTCACGGCCGAACGCGGGCGCCGGCGCCGGTGGTTCAGCGGCGCGCCCGCGTCCGGTCCAGGGCCGCCACGCCGACCGCCGCGAGGCCGATCTGGATCAACCACTCGATCCAGTCGGGTCCCTTGGTGTCGGCGACCCCGAATCCCGCGGCGATCGCCGAGCCCAGCAGCGCGGCCACGATGCCGACGACGATCGTCAGCACGACGCCGATGCGCTGCCGGCCCGGGACGACCAGCCGTCCCAGCACGCCGATGACGACACCGATGACGATGGCACTGATGATGCCTGAGATCTCCATCTCCACCCCTCTTCGTCGCGTTCCCCCGCTGCTGTGCCATGTGCCCGCTGGATCCGGAGACAGTCCGCCTTGCCGAGGCCCGTGCCCTGTGTTCACCCGCAGGACGCGCCCGCGCCTTCCCCCGGGCGACGCCGGGTCCGCCTGCGCGATCAGTGCGCGGGCACGGTCCGTGCGGGCGTGTTCCAGCCCGAGACCCGCACCCGTGGCGCCGAGCCGCGCAGATCGGCCGTCCGGTAGACGGCGGTCAGCGTCGCCGTCTCGCCCGGCCACAGCGTGACCTGGTTGTCCGACCAGCGCACCGGCAGCACCGGCACGTCCGCGGCGTCGACGAGATGGACGTCCGTCAGCAGCGACGGCGTCCGCCCGCGCCCCTCGTTGCGCAGCGTCACCGTCGTCGTCGACGTGCCGTTCGCCGACACCGTGGCCGCCGTCGCCGCCACCGGGACCCGGGCCATCCGGCCGAGCCCCGTCAGATCGGCGTGGCTCGTGGTCGGCGTGTGGTACCAGTCGGTGCGGGCCCAGTCGAGGGTGTCGGGCCGGGTGGAGAGCCAGTACACATTGCGGCTCACCTCCCGGCCCGTCGCGTCGGACAGGATCAGCCGGGCCAGATACGTCGGCGTCAGCCTGTTGACCGACGCGGGCAGGGTGAGCACCGAGGAGTGCGCCCCGCCGCCGGGTACGCGCACCCCGGACACGGTGCGGTCGTACCTCGGGGTGCCGTCGGTGGTGAACAGCGTGGCCCGCGCGGTGAGCGGACCGGCCGTGGAGCGGCGGTTGTTGACGACGACCACCGAGCGGTCGTCGTACGAGTACTGGACGTGCAGCGGCTCGTTCGCCTTCTTCGCCCCGAAGTAGGCGCCGCCCTGGTCGAGGCAACGGTCCGTCAGCTGCCAGTGCAGGGACGTCCAGCCGCTGTTGAACATCCAGTAGACCAGCCCGGTCGCGGGCTTCGAGGCGTCCGTGGCGGCCCGCCCGTACGCCTCGAACTGGGCCCGCACGTTCTCGTACTGCACGAGTTGGGCCTTGCGCACGTAGTCGGCGAGGTTCCTCGGGGCGCCGTAGCGGCCGGCGAGCGCGGCGTTGTGGATGCCGAGGGTGCCGAATGTCGCCGAGGGGGAGCGGTGGTACTGCCGGGCTCCGGGGTCCTTCCAGAGGGTGTCCAGTTCGGCGGGGGTCAGCATCCGGCGCAGGGTGTCGAGGGTGGGGATGTCCGGGCCCGCGCTGGTCTCGGAGTTGAAGCCGGTGGCGCCGCCCTCGCGCTTGGCGTACCAGTACGCCGGCGGCACCCAGTCGTAGGGCCCGGTCATCTTCATGCCCGAACGGCCCAGCCGCGGGGAGGACTTGTCGGAGGCGGCGGGCACCACCGGGGTCGGCCAGTCGGCGGCCGCGAGGGCGTCCAGGTAGTTCCGCTCGATCGTGGCGTCGGGCGCGAAGTCGCTGCCGATGAGGAAGGAGAGCACGCTCGGGTGGTTGCGCAGCCGGGCGGCCTCGGCGGCCATCGACGCCTTGGCGACCGGATGGTCGGCGGCGGTCCACCGCTCGCCCAGCTCACTGCCGTTGACCTGCCCCTCCCACTTGTCGCAGCACTCCCAGCCCGGCAGGGTGAGGACACCGTGCCGGTCGGCGAGGTCGAAGAACTCGTCGGGCTCGATGTGGCCTTCCAGACGGATGGTGTTCAGTCCCAGGTCGAGGGCGTACTTCAGGCGGTCCTCGGCGTAGGTGCGGTCCCAGCGCAGGAACTCGTCCGGCGACCAGCCGCCGCCCTTGATGAGCAGCCTGCGCCCGTTGATCCGGTACGCGCGGGCGCCGTCGGCGTTCAGGGGGGCCCGGACATCTCGGATCCCGAAGGTCTCGTGCGCGGTGTCCGAGGCGGTGCCGGAGACGGACACGGTCAGATCGAGGTCGTACAGGGGCTGACCGCCGAGGCCGGCCGGCCACCACACCCGGGGCGAGATCAGTCGCAGTCCGGGGACGTCCGCGGGGGTGAAGGCGACCGTCGTCGTCTCGTGCGCGGCGAGCGGCACGGTCCTGCGCAGGGTGATCCCCGCGACGCTGCCGGTGACCTCGGCGGTGACGGGCGTGTCGGAGTCGTTGCGGGCCTGCGCTTCGACGGTGAGGTCGGCGGTGGCCAGCGAGGGCACGTCCAGCCGGGTCAGCACGTGGGCGTCGCGCAGCGCGACCGGGCCGCCGCGGCGCAGGCGGACATCGCGGACGATGCCCATGTTGGCGTCCGGCGGCGGCTGGAGCCAGTCCAGCCAGCCCATGGTGAGCTGCCGGGTCGGGTCGTTGGGCAGGACACGGAAGGCGACCGTGTTGGTGCCGGTGCGCACCAGTGCGGTGAGGTCCAGCTCGTGGCGGGTGTAGGCGCCGGTGACATCCTTCGCCGCCGCCACCCGGCGGCCGTTCACATAGACGTCCGCCGCCGAGATCACACCGCTGAAGTCGAGGTAGGTGCGCCGGGAGGTGTCGGTGACCGTGAAGTCCGTGCGGTACCACCACGGGACGCGGAAGTCCGCCGTGGGGATCTTTTGCTGGTTGGTGGAGAAGAACGGGTCGGCGTACACGCCGGCGGCGAGCAGTGCGGCGAGCACGGTCGAGCGGGGGCCCGCGGGATACCAGCCGGCCGCGTGATAGCCGGGGGAGGACACGGCCGCCGGGGAGTCGGCCACCTTCGCGGTCGACTGGATCGCGTAGCCGGCCAGCGGGGTGTCCGTGCCCGCCGCCGCCGGGACGCGGGTCACCGGCGGGGGGTGCCGCGCCGCCGGGGACGGATCGTGGGGCCCGGCCCAGGCGCCGGAGGCGAGCGGGCAGAGCAGGCCGAGGGCCACGGCGGAGGCGGCGAGGCGGTGCCGGGCGGCGGGGAGAGGGAACACGGCGTCTCCAGCCTCGCAAAGTCAGGAAACCTTACAATTCGGACAAGTTAGGGTCCGTCGCCGGGAGTGTCAATCACCGCACGGGCCGTGTCCGTCGCCCCGCCTCGCCGCCGGGTACCGGGGGCACCGCAACGTCTCCGACGGGCGGCCCGGGTCGCGCTGGGCGCATGTGCGCACCAACGGTCGACGCCGTGGTGGAGAGCGGGCGCCCGACGCGGCTCGTGGCAGGTCCGGCAAGGTCTCGTGGGCGATGCGCAGGATGTCCTCGCGGCACCGGGCGGTTCCCACCGTGCCGGTCAGCACCAGGGCCTCGCCGCGGATCTCGTGACCGCCTGGGCCGCTCCGCGATACGAGAGCCGGCTGGAGCGGCACTGATCGGGCGGACCGTTGTCCGCGATGACCAGGTCGCTGAGCAGGGGCCCGCACACCCAGCTCGCCGAGATTGCCCTCCGCCAGCCGCTCGGCCAGATGGGCGTTTCCGGGTCGCCTCGACGTCCAGTCGCACGCAGACATCGTCAAGCTCACCGTCGTCCACGAGGACCCGGTGACGAGGGTGAGCTGAGGAACGTGTCCGCCGGCCCGCGGTACTGTCCGGCCTCAAGTCCCTGATCGAGACCGGCAGTCCGCTGCCGCAGGAGCCCCGGCTTGTGCCGGGCCGCTGAGCCGGCCCCGCGGTGCCGGTCCGGCCGCCCCGGACCGGCACCGCGTCCTTCCTTCCGAAGAGAGCTTCGGTGCCGTTACCGCTTGGGCTTGCTCCTGGCCACCGTACCGGCGCAGATCAGCCCGAGAACCAAGGCCAGTGCGCCGATGACGACGTTGCTGGCCACGACGCCGGCGTCGGGGTTCGTGCCGACGATCCACGGCGCGATGATCATCCAGATACCCAGGGCGCACATGGCCCAGCTGAGCCCGTACATCCGCTCCGGTGCCCTGGTGAACCCCAGGGCCAGCAGCCCTATCGCGATGCCCATGATCAGGTTGTGCACCATGAGTGCGGGCTGGCTGGCTGTGTAGTGCAGGATCCACGGGGACGCCGCACAGTACAGACCGAGCAGGAACACCGGTCCGTCCACGAGTGCCACATCGCGACCGCCGAGCATGCGGGCGTAGCGTTCCCGCATTTCGGAGACATCAGGGTGGCTCGTCATGTCACCTCTGGTGCGCGAGACATCGGCCATGACTCGTCTCCTTCTTGACTTGCAGGCTGGACCGCGTCCTTTGCGGTATGGCGGTAAGAGCCGCCTATGTGCATTCTGCTCTTATTTTACCTTTATGTGTAGTGTTCGGTCCTCTGCGGTCCATAGGACTGTGCGTCAGATCCGCGCCGGAGCGAACGGGACGAGCCCACAGTGCGAAAGCCCTGGTCCGCGATGCGAGACCGGTCGGCTATTCCTTGACTGCTCTCGCGGGCGGCTGTCACGATCGACGGCATGCACAAGCGACTGGACCTCACGCGACGACGCCATGTCGACCTGGCGCGCGTCTCCAGCGCCTGCTGTCGCGCCGCGGCCTGATCCCCGTACCGATCCGCCGCACGTCTCCCGCACCGCATCCACCCCTCGGCGGCGCCGCGCCGTGCCCGCACCGCACGCCTGAACTCCCGTGTCTCCCGCCCGCCGGACCGGCGTCCCCGACACCCCTGCGCAAGGCCGGCCGCCGGGTCCCGGAAGGCGAACTGCCGGAACCACCTGGTACCCCTGACCGCGCCCGCCCGCAGGTCCCGTCCCGCGCGGGCGCCTTGGCCCCAGAAAGAGAGACCCCATGGCCACCGTCCTGTCCGTCTCCGGCAGCCCGTCCGCCTCCTCCCGCACCGGCCGGCTGCTGCGCCATCTTGACCAGCGGCTGATCGCCCACGGCCACGAGGTGATCCCGCTCGACGTCCGCACCATCCCCGCCGAGGCCCTGCTCGGCGCCGACCCCCGCCACCCGGCCCTGGTCGCGGCCACCGGTCTGTTCGCCCGCGTCGACGGGGTCGTCGTCGGCACGCCCGTCTACAAGGCCGCGTACTCCGGCGTACTCAAGGCGTTCCTGGACCTGCTGCCGCAGTACGCGCTGGCCGGCAAGACCGTGCTGCCGCTCGCCACCGGCGGCACCACCGCCCACGTCCTGGCCATCGACTACGCGCTCCGCCCCGTCCTGACCTCCATGGGCGCCGACCATATAGTCCAGGGCTGGTTCACCCTCGACAAGGACATCACCGTGCACGAGGACGGTTCGCTGACCGTTGCGTCGGCCGCCGCCGAGGCGCTGGGGCAGGCGGTCGACCGGTTCTCGGCGGCGCTCGGTCATGCTCCGCTGCTGGCGGCGGCGGGCTGAGTGCGGTGGCTGTCCGTGTGGTCGCCGATGATGCGGGGGTCGTCGTGGCCGCCGCATGCATCGCCGGCCGGGGGGTTCGGGCGTGTTGCCGCCGCCCGTGAGGCCGAACGCCGGTTGCCGTGGCGGGAGGTGGACCGCTCTCCGCCTTCGGCCTGCTCGCCGTGACCGTGCCCGCCGAGCACGGCGGCGCCGACGTCAGCGCCGAAATCCTCGCGGAGGGTCTTCCGGCTGCTCGGCTCGGCCGACGCCGGCCTCGCCCAGATCCCGCAGGGCCACTTCGCCTACGTGCAGATGATCCGCCGTCAGGGAACCACGGACCAGCTGAGGTTCTTCTTCGCCGTACTGCTCGCCGCTCGCCGCTTCGGCAACGTCCAGTCCGAGGCGGGCACCCGGCACGTCCAGGGCATCCGCACCTGGCTGGGGCCCCCGCCGGACGGCTCGTACGTACCCGACGGCGTCAAGCACTACTGCACCGGCGCGCTGCTCGCCCACCGGATCCCGATGCCGGCCCGCGCCGGGCACGACCGTCCGCACGTGGCGTACGTCCACGTCCCGCGGGACGCGCCCGAGGTGACGGTGGTCGACGACTGGGACGGGACGGGCCGGCACACCACCGCCGACGGCACCGTCCGTCTCGACGGCGTCCCGGTGCCCGCCGACCGGGTGCTGCCCCACCACCTGACCTTCGATGGCCCCCAACTCCACGGCGCCCTGGCCCAGTTGCTGCACGCCCCCATCGACGCGGGGATCGCCCGGGCAGCGCTGGAGGAGGCCGTCGGCTTGGTCCGGACGAAGAGCCGCCCCTGGTTCGAGAGCGGCTACGAGACCGCCGCCGAGGACCCCTGCCGATCCAGCGCTTCGGTGAACTCGCCCTGCGGGTACGGGCGGCAGAGGCGCTGCTGCGTAAGGCCCCCCGTGCCGTGGACGCGGCCCGCGCCGAACTCACCGACGACTCGGCGGCCGAGGCGTCCAGCGCGGTCGCGGCGGCCAAGGTGCAGGCGGCCGACGCGGCCGCGGAGATGGCGGGCGCCCTCTTCGCTGACCTGGGGCGAGCCGCCCGGGCAGGTCGCCGAGAAAACCGACTGGATCCGGTGTCTTGCGGCCGCCGAGGGCCGCACACTCCGCTTCGGCATCCGGCTACACGTGATCACCCGGGGCGCCTCCGCGCAGGCATGGGCCGAGGCGGACCGGCTGCTCGCCGGTTTCGATCCGCAGACCGTGCGGTCCGTGCAGGCCGGTCTCGCCCGGCGCGAGTCGGAGGGCCAGCGGCGCATGCTCGCGCTGCACGGCGGCGACCGCGGCGGACTGGAGAGCCACCCCAACCTGTGGGCCGGGATCGGGCTGGTACGCGGCGGGGCGGGCACAGCCCTGGTCGGCAGCCACGAGGAGGTCGCCGACCGGATCGAGGAGTACCACGCCCTCGGCGTCGACGAGTTCGTGCTGTCCGGCTATCCGCCCTGGAGGAGGCGTACTGGTTCGGAGAGGGCGTTCTGCCCCGCCTGGCCGCCCGCGGCCTGTGGCAGCACCCGTCGCACCATCCCGCCGGCCCGCCCCTCCAGGTCCCGTTCGGGAGCTGACCCCCGCGGGGGAGCCGTCGCACCGGCCGTGTGCCCGGGAGAGGGGCCAGGTGCGGGGGTCGGGGGTCTCGCGGTCGGCCGACCGGCGCCGGGGCGAGCACGGGGCCGAAGCGCCGGCCTTGACGCCCCGCGGGGCCTGCTTTGCAGCGGCCGTGGCCTTGGCGCCCCGCGGGGCCTGCTTTGCAGCGGCCGTGGCCTTGGCGCCCCGCGGGGCCTGCTTGGCAGCGGCCGTGGCCTTGGCGCCCCGCCGGGCGCGCTTGGCAGCGGCCCTGGCCTTGGCGCCCCGCCGGGCGCGCTTGGCAGCGGCCCTGGCCCTGGCGCCCCGCCGGGCCCGCTTGGCGGTGGCCCTGGCCGTCAGCGCTCCGCCGAACCCGCGACCGCCCCGGAACCCAAGGCGCCGCGCTCCGCCCCCGGGAGCCGCGCCGGCCCGGAGGCCGACGGTGGCGTGGCCCGGTCAGGACGCTGCTGCGGTGAGGGCGTCCAGGTGGGCTCGGCGGGATTCCGCCGTCTGGCCCTGGACCAGGAGGAACAGGGCCTCGCGGGCGAGCCGTTGGGCGGGCGAGGCGAGCGACATGGCACGTCCGCCGCCGGCCACGACCGCCGCGGTGGTGGCCGTACGCAGCAGTTCGTACGCCTCGGCGCGCACCGCCAGCCGCTCCCTCGGATCCCCGTGCGCGACGGGCCGGTCGGCGAGGGCGTAGGCCCGGCCGCGGACCTCGGACAGCCGGGCCCGCAGCGGCCCCGCGGTGCCCTCGTCCAGCAGGGCGAGCGCCGCCTCCGCGATGCCGAACACCGCCGGAGAGGTGTTCAGCGTCTTCGGCCGGTCGGTCGCCGCCCACCGCGGGTACGGCATCCGCAGCGCCACCGCCTCCTCCGGCAGCCACAGACCCGTCAGCTCCAGCGAGACCGTGCGGGACGCGGTGAGCGCCGCAAGACGCATCGGCGGTGAGGCCCGCAGCCCCGCCTGCTCCCGTGCCTCGGCGAAGGCGAACAGCACCTCGTCGGCGTCGGTCACCCCGGCCAGCAGCATGACGTCGTTGAGCCCCCACCCGGTGTACCAGGGGACCGTGCCCGTGAACCGCAGGCCGCCCCGCTCCCGTGTCACCCGTACCGGGATGCGCGGATGGGCCCGCAGATGGGCGTAGGCCACCCCGGACAACAGCTCACCGCGGGAGAGCGGACCCAACAGCCGCTCACGCACCGGGTGTTCGCTCTTCGCCAGGGTGAGCACGGGCGTGTGGTGCTGGGTCTGCACGAACCACGTCGAACAGCACGCACCGGCCAGGATCTCCGCGGTCCGCCGGACGACGGCCGCGGGAGCCGCCGAACCGCCGTACGCCACCGGCGCGCCCACCCCGAGCAGGCCCGAGTCCTTGATCGCCTCGATATGGCCCGCGGGCACGCCCTCCTGGTCGACGCGTTCCGCCGCCGGGGTGAGCAACTGGTCCGCGATACGGCGGGCGCGGGCGACGAGCGGATGCGCTGCGATGGTCATACGGCGATTCTCCCGGTCCGGGGGAGCGAGGTGTCGTACCGGGGGTCTGCCGTTCGTGTAGGAGATGACGGCGCGATGCGGCCCGGGCCCGTCTCGCCCTTCGGCGTCCGGCGGGACGTCATGAGGCACCGCCTGTCCCGCCGTGGGCCGACCGGTCGGCGGACGCGGCGCGGACCGCGCTCGTTCACGCTTGACTGGTCTACACCCTTGACTGGTACAGACCAACGCGGTTGAGTGTGCCCAACCCCCACCACGGCCGCGCCGCACCGGTAGGGCCGTGCTCCGCAAAGGAGTTGACGCATGCTCAGGCGCCGTATCGCCGCACTGCTGGCCTCACTCGCCCTCGGAGGCGCCGCGCTGGTGTTCCAGTCGGCCCCCACCGCCTCCGCCGCCGGATTCGTGGTCAGCGAGGCGCAGTTCAACCAGATGTTCCCGAGCCGGAACCCGTTCTACACCTACAGCGGGCTGACCGCCGCGCTCGGTGCCTACCCCGGCTTCGCCACCACCGGCAGCGACACCGTCAAGAAGCAGGAGGCCGCGGCCTTCCTCGCCAACGTCAACCACGAGACCGGCGGCCTCGTCCACATCGTCGAGCAGAACACCGCCAACTACCCCCACTACTGCGACTGGAACCAGTCCTACGGCTGCCCCGCAGGCCAGGCCGCCTACTACGGCCGCGGCCCGATCCAGCTCAGCTGGAACTTCAACTACAAGGCCGCGGGCGACGCCCTCGGCATCGACCTGCTGAACAACCCCTGGCAGGTCGAGAACAACGCCTCCGTCGCCTGGAAGACCGGCCTGTGGTACTGGAACACCCAGTCCGGCCCCGGCACCATGACCCCGCACAACGCCATGGTGGGCGGCGCCGGCTTCGGCCAGACCATCCGCTCCATCAACGGCTCCCTCGAATGCGACGGCCGCAACCCCGCCCAGGTCCAAAGCCGCGTCGACGCCTACCAGCGCTTCACCCAGATCCTCGGGGTCACACCCGGCGCCAACCTCTACTGCTGACACCGGACCGCGGGGCATGCGTTCCCGCACCCCGCCAAGGCGACAGGCCCGCGTCCGCCCCGTTACCTTTTCCGTGGCCCCGCAATGGGGCGCCTGGCCCCCGGGTCCGGTATGGCTGTGTGCCCCCTGTCGAGGTGATGCCCCGGGGGGGTGTTGCCGCCGGGCTTCGGGGCACCGCTTGACCGCTGATGAGGGGCCTGACGACCGCCTGGCCTGGTGCAATGCCGGGCCGCTGCACGGGCGGCATGTCTGCGTAACGTGGTGGCCGCCGCGGGCATCCGGACACTCGGCTCACCGCGGCCGCCGTGGGCGTCCGGACACTCGGCGACCTGCCCGTTCGCCGCGTCGGCTTCGGCGCGATGCGGCTGACGGGCAGCGCGGCCCTCCACCTCGGCGTGCCGAGCGACCCCGCACGCTCGATCGCCGTCCTGCACAGGGTGGTCGAACTCGGTGTGAACCACATCGGCACGGCCGCCTTCTCCTTCTCCCCGCCGCGCTCCTCCTACGAACTGATCAACAGCGCATTCGGCCCCAGCCAGGCCGGCCTCGTCATCGTGGCCAACATCGGCCCGCACCGCGACCAGCGCGCGCGTGGGCCCCGTCGGCCCGGCTGCGCGGCCACTTCCTGGAGAATCTGCGTCGGCTCGGCCGCGACCAGCTCGACGTGGTCGATCAGCGCCGGATGCGGCAGGACTCGATCGCCGAGCACTTCGGCGCCCTCGCCGGGCCGCCGGAGGCGGGTCTGATCCGGCACCTCGGTCTCTCCCCGTCGAACCCCGCCCTCTCGCCGGGGCGCTGGAGATCGCGCCCGTGCTCCGCGTCCAGAACCGGTACGCGCTCGACCGGCCCGACACCACCGCCGACGAACTGCTGCGGACCTGCGGTGAACGGGGCATCGCGTTCGTCCCCTTCCACACCGTGGCCGGAGCGGGAGGTGAGCGCGGCGCCGTGGGGACACCCCAGGAGGCCGGGCGTACGGCGCGAGCCCGGCGCAGATGCGCATCGCCTGGACGCCGCACCGGGGCCCGCACCTGCTCGCCGTTCCCGGCACCGGCGATGCGGTCCATCTCGTCGAGACCATCGCCGCGGGCGCGCTGCGGCTGACCGACGGGGAGCCGGCGCGGCTCGCCGTGGTCCGCGCGGCCGGCCGACGGACCGGGCGCGGCCATGCCCAAGCGGCCATGCCCAAGCGGCCATGCCCAAGCGGCCATGCCCAAGTGGCCGTGCGCGGAACCGGCCCGCACGCGGGCACCGCAGACGGCCGGGGCGGACGTTCCTTGTCGTCTCGGTCGCGGCCCCCTTTCCTCATGGGCGTGCGGGCGCGGCCGTACCATGGAGGCCCGCTTACCACAATCGTGTAGACGTTCTGGTGGACGGTGCACGGTGGACGAAGACGGAGGTGAGGGGCGTTCCCATGGGCGACTCGAAAGACGAACGCCGGCCGGCCGGCGAGCTGGAAGCGAGCGTCATGGCCGCCCTGTGGGCCGCCGAGGGGCCGCAGACGCCCGGTCAGGTGCAGCGGAGCCTCGGCGCGGACCTCGCCCGCACCACCGTCACGACGATCCTGTCCCGGCTGCACGAGAAGGGCGTCGTGGACCGGCACCGCCAGGGCCGCGGCTACGCGTACGTCCCGGTCCAGGACGCGCAGGGCCTGACCGCCCGCCGTATGCACACCGAACTCGACCGCGACAGCGACCGGGAGACGGTGCTGGCCCGCTTCGTCGCCCAGCTCAGCCCGGACGACGAGCGCGTCCTGCGCGACCTGCTCGAACCCGGTGAGCGATGACCGCGGCGCTGCTGCTTCCGCTGCTGCTGCCGTTCGCCGTGCCGGCGCTGGCCCGTCGCGCTCTAGACCGGCTCGCGCCCGCCGCGGCGCTCTGGGTGATCACGGCCTCGACCCTCGTCGTCGCGGGCTGTTCCCTGGCCGCGCTCGGCGCGTTCGTCCTGACCGGACTGCTCAAACTGCCCCTCTTCGCCGCGCTCGGCGAGCTGGTCCACCCCCTGCGCACCGCCTCCGACCTCCTCGTCGTGCCGCTCGCCGCGACCTCGGTCGGCGTGCTCGCCGTGTGCGCGTGCACGCTGGCGCGCTCCGTGCTGCGCCAACTGCGCGCCTTCCGCAGCGCCCGCACCGAGGCCGCGCACGGGCCCGCCGCGGGCGACCTGTGTGTGGTCGACTCGCCACGGCCGGACGCCTACGCGCTGCCCGGCAGACCGCACCGCATCGTCGTCACCACCGCCATGCTGCGCAGCCTGGACGCCGCCGAACGCGAGGCGCTGTTCGCCCACGAACGGGCACACAACGCGGCCGGCCACCATTTCTTCCTCGCCGCCGCCGAACTCGCCGCGCACTGCCACCCCGCGCTGCGCCCGGTCCGCGAGAGCGTCCGGCTCGCGGCCGAACGGGCCGCCGACGAGGTCGCGGCCGGAGCCGTCGGCGACCGGCGGCTGACCGCCCGCGCCATCGCCCGGGCCGCACTCGCCGGCCAGAACGTCCGCTCCGCCCGCCCGGACTTCGCGCCCGCCGCGACGACCGGACCCGTGCCCCGGCGCGTCCAGGCCCTTCTGTCCGCGCCGCACGCGGCGCGCCGTGCCGTCCCCTGGATCGCCGTCCTGCTGGCCGCCTGCGCCGCCCTCTCCAGCGTCGCCGTGGGGACCGGAATGATCGACTTCCACCATCGGGTGGAGGTCGCCCAGGGCGAGGAGAACCGCTGACCCGACCCCGGCCCGGACCGGGCCGGCCTCCCTGTCCGAGCGGAGGCCGGGGATGATTGGCACCCCTCGCGTTTTACGTATAACCTCGGCCACCGTCCACCCCACCGAGAGGCCCCGATGAGACATATCTCCCTGGTCACCCTTGTCGTCGACGACTACGACGAGGCGATCGGCTTCTACACCCGGGCCCTCGGCTTCCGGCTCGTCGAGGACACCCCCCGGCCCGACGGCTCGCGCTGGGTCGTCGTCGCGCCGGGCCCGGAGCGGCACGGCACCGGCCTGCTGCTGGCCCGGGCGAAGGACGAGCAGCAGCGCGCCCGGGTCGGGGACCAGACCGGTGGCCGGGTCGGCTTCTTCCTGCACACCGACGACTTCGCCCGCGACCATGCCCGGATGCGCGCCGGTGGCGTGACCTTCCTGGAGGAGCCGCGCGAGGAGCCGTACGGCACCGTCGCCGTCTTCCAGGACCGGTACGGCAACCGCTGGGACCTGCTCCAGCCCGCCGGTACCGCACCGTCTGCCTGAGGACTCGCGGGCCTGACCGCGGCGTCGTCCTGCGGGGTCACGCCGCGGCGCTGCCCAGCAGCCCCCGCACATAGGCGGCCTGCCCGATGTGCTGGAGGTCGTCGGACAGGACGCTGACCAGCCGGACGCCCAGGGTGACCGGCGGGTCCCAGCGCTCGTCCACGATTCGTTCGAGGTCCTTGGCGGGCAGTTCGCGCAGCAGCCCGAGGGTCTGCTCGTGCACGGCGTCGTAGTACCCGGTCAGCAGTCCGCCGGTGTCGACCCGTACCTTGGCGACCTTCGCCGCGCTGTGGCCGTAGCCCGTGTCATGGCGCGGCAGGCCCAGGCCGAAACGCTTCTCCCAGCCCTGGGCCAGCCACACCTGGTCGAGGTCGAAGGCGTCGGCGACATGGTCGTCCTGGACCCGGGTGAGGTGCCAGACCAGCCAGGCGACCGAGTTGGCGTCGGGGACCGGGCGGGCGTTCAGCTCGTCCGGGCCGAGGCCGTCGAGGGCGGCGTGGACTTCTTCTTGGATACGGCCGTAGCCGTCGATGAGGATGTCCCTGGCATGCATACGTCCACCATCGCGCATCGCCCGCCGCCCTGCGTCCGGAACCCGGCTTGCCGTCGCCCTCGCGGCGGTCGCCATGACGGGTGCTGCTGTCGGACCGCGTCCGTGGAACGTCGTGGGCATGGCGCTGGTCGAGGCCGGCGCGGCGGCCGTGGCCCGGGTGCCGGGCAGGTCGCGTCGGCGGGCCGGACAGTGCGTTCCGGCGGGTGAGTTCTGTCGTCGTCCGCGGTCCCGGCCGTGGCGGTGGTACGCGGCGGACGGGACCGCGCCGGCTGCGTACCGTACCGGTGCGGCGGCGATCGTGCGGTTCGCCGCCCTCGCCGAGCGGGACCGGTCGGCTGTCGAATCGCCGTGGCAGCCTCCGCACCGGCGGAGGGCCCGCTGCCCGGGCGAGCGGGCCTGCCGCTGCGATCCTGGCCGTGCCGGACAGTGCGTTCCGGCGGGTGAGTTCTGTCGTCGTCCGCGGTCCCGGCCGTGGCGGTGGTACGCGGCGGACAGCCGGCCGCGCCGGGGGATGGCACGGTCAGCAGGGGCGGGGCTCGCCCTGGGGCGGTGCCGGGTCCCCCGTCCCCAGCAGGGTCATCAGTGCACGGGCCGCCGGGCTGGTGGCCCGCTCGGCCGGGAGCAGCGCGACCGTCTCGTACTCCGCCTCGCCGGTGCCCTTCAGCGGCAGCGCCGTGAGCGAGGGACGCTTGTGGCGGAAGTGACGGGGCACGGCGGCGATCCCCAGGTTCTCGTCGACCAGGTCGAGCAGGCTGTGTACGTCGTTGACCTCCAGCGACACCGTACGGCGGACCCCGGCCGCGGCGAACGCCCCGTCGGTGGTGCGCCGCGGCCCCCAGTCCGGGTGGAAGTCGACGAAGACCTCCCCGCCGACGTCGGCCGGGACCAGCGCCGCCCCGGCCGTGGCAAGCCGGTGGCTGGGATGGCACAGCACGGTCATCGGCTCGCTGGTCAGCGCCACCGAGCGCAACTGGTCCGTGTCGTCCTGGGTGCGGTAGGCGAAGGCCAGGTCGAGCCGGCCGGCCGCGACGTCCTCGGCCAGCGTGCCGGAGCCCGCCTGCCGCAGCAGGATCTCCACGTCCGGGTGGCGCCGCCGGAACGCGGCCAGCAGCGCCGCCACGTCCACCCCGGCGATGCACTGCTCGGTGCCCACCGCCAGCGTCCCGCGCAGCACGCCCTGCACGGCGGCGACCGCCTCGTGCGCGGCCCGTACCCGGGCCAGGATCCGTTCCGCCTCGGCCAGCAGCGCGCGCCCCGCCTCGGTCAGGGTCACCCGGCGGGTGGTGCGCACGAACAGCGGCGCCCGCAGCTCGCGCTCCAGCGCCCGGACCGACGCCGAAAGGCCCGACTGGGAGACCATCAGCCGCTCCGCGGCCCGGGTGAAGTGCTGGTCCTCGGCGACCGCGACGAAGTGCCGGAGATGACGCAGTTCCATGATTGAGAAGCGTAGTCGTTGAATCCCATCGGATTCGCCTGTTGGACCGCTGCCCGCGGGCCGGGCAAGAGTGGGACCGACCGTGTGCCAACCCCTCTGGAGTCGCGTTGTACACCGCACACCCCGACCGCTACGCCGACCTGCCCTACCGGCGCACCGGACGCAGCGGCCTGAAGCTCCCCGCCCTGTCCCTCGGCCTGTGGCACAACTTCGGCCCCGACCGTACGGTGCAGGCCCAGCGCGCCATCCTGCGCCGCGCCTTCGACCTCGGCGTCACCCACTTCGACCTGGCGAACAACTACGGCCCGCCGCCCGGCGCCGCCGAGTCGGCCCTCGGGGAGGCGCTGGCGGCGGATTTCGGGGCGTACCGCGACGAACTCGTCATCTCCACCAAGGCCGGGTATCTGATGTGGCCCGGCCCGTACGGCGAGTGGGGCTCGCGCAAGTACCTGTTGTCCTCGCTCGACCAGAGCCTCGCGCGGATGGGCCTGGAGTACGTCGACATCTTCTACTCGCACCGCTTCGACCCGGAGACCCCCCTGGAAGAGACGATGGGCGCGCTGCACTCCGCGGTCCAGCAGGGCAAGGCCCTGTACGTCGGCGTCTCCAACTACTCGGCCGAGCAGACCCGTGAGGCCGCCCGCATCCTGGGCGAGCTGGGCACCCCGCTGCTCATCCACCAGCCGCGGTACTCGATGCTCGACCGCCGCCCCGAGGACGAGAGACTGCTGGACGCCCTGGACGAGCTGGAGGTCGGTTCGATCGCCTACTCCCCGCTGGAGCAGGGCCTGCTCACCGCCCGTTATCTCGACGGCATCCCGGAGGGCTCGCGGGCGGCCGGCGACAGCCCCTTCCTGACGGCTGAAGCGGTGACCGGGGAACTGGTCGGCAAGCTGCGCGCCCTGGACGAGATCGCCAAGGGCCGCGGCCAGACCCTGGCCCAGCTCGCCCTCGCCTGGGTGCTGCGCGGCGGCCGGGTGACCTCCGCGCTCGTCGGCGCGAGCAGCCCGCAGCAGATCGAGGACAGCGTCGCGACCGTCCGCAACCTGGACTTCGACGCGGACGAACTGGCCCGGATCGACGCGATCGTCACCGCGTAGGGACACCCGAAGCCGGCGCCTGGCCCCGCCCGGCGCCGGCCGGGTCGACGGCTCCGGCGCGCGCGGCAAGCCGTCGCGTGGAGCCGTCGGGTCCGTCTTACGGTCCGTCGCTATTGCGGGTTCGCCGTACGGGTCTGTCGTACGGGCCCGTTAGGGGTTCGTCGTGCGGGTCCGTCCCGCGGGCGGGCCGACAGGCCGCGGCGGGCACCCGGTCGAGGAAGCCCCGGGACCCGGATGGTCCGGCCCTCCGCCGGGGAACCGCTCCCGCGCCGCCGCCATCACGGCCGGGATCCGCTCGTGCTCCCGGACTCGGCGAAAGGGTCGGTGTAGCCGCCCGCCACGGACCAGGCCGCGGCGACCGCCTTCGTGCGGGCCCTGGCGCGGTGGCGTTCCATGCCTCGAAGCAGCGAGCGGCGGCGCCGTGGTGACGTTCGGTGTTCACGGACATGGCGAATCAGCCTCCATCGAGGTCGTCCCTGCTGGTCGGGAGGCGGATCGCCGGTGTGCCGATCCGGTGTGACCACGCTGCCCGTCGCCGCGGGCCCAGTCGATCACCTCTCGGCATGACGACGGCACCGCGTCAGGGATCGTATTCCGGCCATGCGAGAGCGCGAATATGCCAGGAGAGTGGCCGGAAAGCCATGGTGACAGCGTTTCAGTAGTGAAGATACTCGAATGTCAGGGGCACTTCACCGCATTCGGGCCGCGCGGAAGGCGAGGACCAGCCGGCACGGACCAGCGAGGCGACGGGGGAGTGAGCGTGCACGACGAATTCCTGTGCCATGTCACGGCGTACGGGATGTGCGACGGACAGCGCATCGGCGTACCGCTGGGCACCTACCGTGCGCCCACCCTGGCCCTCGCCCTGTGGTGGCTGCGCGACCGGGCCTCCTGGATCGCCGAACGCCTCGATCCGCGCCCCGAGAACCCCAATGTGCCGCCCGGCGCGCTCGTCCCGGTGGCGGACAGCGTGCCCGACGTGCCGGGACTGCTCCGCGCCTGGTGTGCCGACGACGTCCGACAGGATCTGGCCGCTGACGAGTTGGCGGGCGGGCGGCTGGTGCGGATCGCCGCGAGCGACGACACCACGGAGTACGAACTGCTCGCCGAGTCCGTCGACGCCCTGCGGATGCAGCGCACCGTCCCGGGGCTCGTCCTGCCCGTCGCCTGACCTGCCGCGACGGCCGTTCGGCGCCGGCCGTCCGCGTCCCGACCGGGCGGGCACCCAGAGGGGTGAATCGGTAGAATTCCGGGCATGGTGGAGCGGCTGGTCGCCCCTTCGGCGCCCGGACCGGTCCCGGAGACCGACCCGGGCCCCCTGCCGAGGTGTGCGCGCGTACGCGGGCCGAGCCGGCGCCGGGCGGGCCCCCGGTTCCGCCCCCGGGCGACGGCTGCCCGGCCGGCCGGTGAGCGCGAGGGCGCCCGTGGTCCGGCCGTGGACGCCGCCCGGGCCCGCCGTGGCACGGCAGCGGGCGGTGCGCGATGACCGGCTCCGGCTTCAGGCCCACCCATGTCGTCCCCCGGTCCGGGCTCCCCGCCTGGGAGACGCCCGACCCCACCCGGCCCACGGTGCTCCTCGACCCGATGCTGCCGGTCCAGCTCGTCGAACGGCGCGGCGACTGGGCGCACATCCGGTGCGCCGACGACTGGATCGCCTGGGTCGACGGCCGCCATCTCCTCGCCCTGCCGCAGGATCCGCCCGACGAGGGCGGCCCGCCCCGCGACACGGCCGATCCGCGCCCGCTGCTCGCCCGCGCCGAACAGGCCCTCGCCGACTACCGGGCGGCCGTCGCGGACCTCGCCGACGACGCCCTGGACGGCGAGACCTTCCGTGAGCGCACCCGCGGCCTGCGGATCGGGGTGGTGATCGACGGGGAGTCGATGTGGCTGTACGACGCAGGCGAGGGCCGATGGGTGTACGGCGACGGCAGGCGGCTGAGCACCTACGCCACCGACCAAGAGCACCCGGACCACCCGTCGGCCGGCCACGGCCCGTCCGGTGCCGTGGGAGCGGACGGTGACTCGTGAGAGACCCCGGGCCGGGCGCGAGCCTGCGCTCGGCCGGCCGGGTCAGCGTGTTCGCGTCCCGTGTTCACGCCCGGTCCCGGTCCGGCGTCGTACCGGGAGCGCCAGCAGCGAGCCGAGGAATCCGGCGACAAGTCCCCACAGCGCCGCGATGCCCACCGCAGGACCCAGTTCGGGCCACAGCAGCAGCTCTCCGGACAGCCCGCCGCCCAGATCGCCGATGCCCAGGACCGACAGGCCGTAGTGCGCCGAGATCCGGCCGACGAGACCGATCATCGCCGCCGCGGCGGCGAGCGCCACGGCGAAGGACAGCGCGTGCCGCCGCGGCGGCACGCGGGCCGGTGACCGCACCGCCGTCACGAACGCGGCGGCCGGCACCAGCACCACGGCCGCGACCAGCAGCCACCACGCCCTGCCGTCGTGCTCGGTGAGCGTGCGCAGGTTCAGCGTCGAGACGTCGGGGGTGCGCAGCACCTCGTCCAGAATGTGCGGCAGGGGCAGCCCGAACGGGCCGTCCACCCGGCCGTGCCAGGTGGCACCCAGACCGAGGGTCAGCGCGAGCCACGCCAGGTTGGGCAGGCCCAGCAGGAGCACCGCGAAGGTCTGCGCGGCGTGCCCGCGCGTGGCCGCCGTCACCAACCCGGCCACCGCACCCAGCACGACGTACGCGAGCAGCAGCGTGACGGCGGCGGACGCGGCGGGGCGCGCCGCTTCCCAGAACCGCGCCGGCCGGCCGGGCAGCGGCGGTGCGCGCGACACCAGCAGCGCCAGCAGCAGCACACCGGCCAGCCACAGCAGTCCGAACAGCACCGTCAGCGGTACGTTCGTGGTGAACCCGAGCGTCGGCGTCACGCCGAACAGGCCGGTGAGATCGCTGAGCGTGCCGCCCCGGACGTCGACGGCGAAGGTGTGACGGGCGGCGAGGGCCAGGCCGATCAGCGCGAGCAGCCACGGCACCGCGATCCGGGCGGCCCACCCGGCCGATGGCCCGGCGCCGCCGACCGGCCGGTGCCGCAGCGGACGCAGGAACGCCCAGCCGATCACGAGCGCCCCGGTCAGGGTGACCGACAGCGGGAGCACCGCGAGCCCCGCCCGGGTCTGCGCGAACACCCCGGCGTTCCCGGACAGCTCGACGCTGCCGCCGACCGCCGTCACCACGGTCGCCACCACGACCCGGGCGAACGCGCCGTCCGGAAGCCGCGTGGCCCCGGCCGCCCACAGGCCCAGCGCCGCCACCGCCAGCATGGCGGCAAGCCCGGCCAGCACCGCGGCCACGGCCTGGACCCAGCCGTGGCGGCTCACGGCCCGGTCGGCGACGGTTGTGGGGCGCACGCTGCCACGCTAAGCAGCGCCGGGGCCGCCCGCCCGCCCGGTGGTCCGTCCGCGGGGTGCGCCGGCCGGGCCGCGGTCGGGGGCCACCGCCCGCCCGGCCCCGTCGGCGGCCCCGCCGCACGGGACCGCGCCGGGGTTTCCCGGTGGGCTCGGTCGGTCCGTCCCGGACCGGATACCCTCCAGGTGTCCCCGGGGTGTCGTCATGATCTCCGCTGTGCGCGGTGGGCGAACGGTGACGGGGACTGCGGGGTCCCGCTCGGGGTACGAGCACTGGAGCAGCAGTGATCGGCCAGATCGGCCTCCGAGAGAGACACAGATGTTCGAGCACCTGGACGGGGCAGTGATACCGACTGGTTTCGACGTGCCCGTGGAACCGCTTCGGCGGGCGGCGCACTACACCGGCGAGCCGGGATGCATCGCAGCGGCACGGTCCTTCGCCGCGCTCTTCCTCCAACAGCTCAGGACCGCCTGGCGGGCCACCATCGACGACCGTACCGACGAGGAACTGCTCCTGGTGGTCAGCGAGTTGGTCACCAACGCGGACCGGCACAGCAACGGCCCGTACATCCTGGAGCTGGAGGGCACCGACGCGGCGGTCACGGTCTGCGTCTACGACAGCAGCGTGGCACTGCCCCGGCGCTATCCGCGCGATCCCGAACGCGTCGGACGGCACGGTCTGGAGATCGTGCACGCCCTGGCCGCCGAGGTGACCGCCGAGCGCGTACCCGTCGGCAAACGGGTACGCGCCCTGCTCACCCTGGCCCGCTGAGGCCACCGGGCCACCGAGCCGGGCCCGGCGCCGGGCTCAGGCGTAGCCGAGTTCGCCCAGCATGCCCCGGCGCAGCCGGGCGATGACCCGCTTGATCAGGCGCGAGACATGCATCTGCGAGCAACCGAGCCGTTCGCCGATCTCCGCCTGGGTGGCCTCCTCCACGAACCGCAGATGCAGGATCTGCCGGTCGCGCTCGCCGAGGTCCTCGATCAGCGGGGCCAGGGACTGGAAGTCCTCGACCAGCCGCAGTCCCTCCTCCTCGATGCCGATGAAGTCGGCGAGGACCGCCTCGCCGTCCTCCGGGCCGTCACCGGTGAGCGCGGCGTCCAGGGACGCGGAGTTGTACCCGTTGGCGGCCAGCTGGCCCTCGACCACCTCGTTCTCGGGGATGTCCATCAGCGCGGCCAGCTCCGCGGTCGTCGGCTCCCGGTCCAGCCGGCTGGACAACTCCTCACGGGCCTTGGCGAGTTCGACACGCAACTCCTGGAGCCGCCGCGGCACGTGCACCGCCCACGTGGTGTCGCGGAAGAACCGCTTGATCTCTCCGACGATGTAGGGGACCGCGAACGAGGTGAACTCCACCTCACGGGAGAGTTCGAACCGGTCGATCGCCTTGATCAGACCGATCATCCCGGTCTGGACGATGTCCTCCATGTCGTCACCGCGGCCCCGGAACCGGCCGGCCGCGAACCGCACCAGCGACATGTTCATCTCGATGAGCGTGTTGCGCGCGTACTGGTACTCCGGCGTACCCTCCTCCAGCTCCGTCAGCCGCTGGAAGAACTGGCGCGACAGTTCCCGCGCGTCACGCGGCGCGACCGACTTCGGATCCTCGATCCCCGGCAGAGGACGCTCGCCCGTTCCGTCCTCGGCGGTCTTCTCGACGACGACTGCTTCCGACCGGATCCCGGCGGTGTCCATTGCCCTCTCCCCACGAAGTCACGTGTGTTGTCCGGATCCGCGGCGCGGGTGCCGCGACCGCGGTCCAAGTGCCCTGTCGTGCCGGCTCCGGTACCCGTGAACCAGCGCGCCATTCCTCGTTCGCGCTTCGCCTACCCGAGGCCCGTCGGGGCATGCGCCCCGGGTGACGGCGTGGCGCAAAATGGTGCCGCGGGATTCAGTCCGTCCGGCGCCGGATCGTGATCAGCTGGTGCTGCCGCCGTACCGTGGGTCGATCAACTCGCGGATGCAGGACAGCAGTCCACGCCGGCCGGGTCCGTCGCCCGGTGGTCCAAGCAGGTGAGCAGGAGGTCGACATACGCGTCGGTCGTCTATGTGATCTCCTGCGGATGCCCGGTCACCGTGACGTCGCCGAAGTCCGGTGACTCGGTCAACTCACGGTTGTCCGTGGCCGTTTCGGACTCCGGGACGAGCCGCAGACCCGGCGGGGCGGCCGGGGCCCAGCGCCGTGGCACCGCGGCGCCCCTTCGAAGAACTCCGCTGTGCCGCCCGCCACATGGTGGGTCGTGACCAGGGCGGGACACCCGCAGGGGCACAGCGCCCGGGCCGTCTTCACCACGCGCGGCGCCGGCTCGATCCAGTGGAACGCGGTCGCCCGCACCACCGTGTCGAACGGCTCGGCCGACAGCTCCGACCGCTCGAAATCGGCCACCACGACTTCTGCCGTCGGGTGGGCCCGCGGCCGTCGCCGGGCGACGGCGGCGCGCGCCGGGCCCAGCTCCACGGCCATGCTCCGGCGGCCCACCCGGCCAGTTCGACGGTGAGCTTGCCCGTCCCCGGGCCGATCTCCGGTATCCGGCTGCCCGCCCCGATGCCCGCCGGCCGGCCGAGGGCCGCCACCAGCGACCGCGGACAACGGAGCCGCGCCCGCTCGTACAGCTCGGCGGCCTCGCCGAACGTGTCTCGCAGCACGGTTCCCGGATCCCTCTCCGTGCACGATTCCACCCAGGGCGCAACACCGGGCCCTTCCGCGCCCGGGAACTCTAGGCTGTCCGAATGAGCAGCCACACGCCGAACGATGCCCGAGTCGTCCCCCTGCGTCCCAGGGCCGGCCGCCCCGACACCCCGGCCCCCGCGCCCGGCGACCCCTTGTGGCGCGACCTGGTCGGGGATGTGCTGCGCGGCGAGCGCCAGGCGCAGCAGCGCACGCTCAAGGACGTCGCCGACACGGCCCGGATCTCCGTGCCGTACCTCTCCGAGGTCGAACGGGGCCGCAAGGAGGCGTCCTCCGAGGTCCTCGCGGCGGCGGCCCGGGCCCTCGGGCTGGGCCTCGGCGACCTGCTGTCCCGGGCCCACGGCGAGCTGGCCCGGCAGACCGCCGCGGCCCGGCGCCCGTCCGCCGCGCCCACCCGGGGACTGTGCCTGGCCGCCTGACGCTCCTCGGGAAGGGCCGGGGCGCGGCGCCGTGGTGGCTGGTCGCGCGGTTCCCCGCATGCCGGGCGGCCGGCGATGAGTTTCGTAGGGTGGGACGGTCTGTATGGGTGACCGTGTTCCACGCCCCAGGAGGTACCCATGACCGCCGACGGATTCACCACCTGTCTCTGGTTCGACGGGCAGGCCGAGGAGGCCGCCCACCACTACGTGTCGATCTTCAAGAACTCCGGAATCGGCCGGATCGGCCGCTACAACGAGGCCGGTCCCGGCCCGGCCGGCTCCGTCCTCACCGTCGAGTTCACGGCCAACGGCCAGAAGTTCGTCGCGCTGAACGGCGGCCCGGAGTTCGTCTTCAACGAGTCGGTCTCCTTCCAGATCCTCTGCGCGGACCAGGACGAGGTCGACCACTACTGGGCCAGGCTCACCGAGAACGGCGGTACGGCGGGCCCCTGCGGCTGGCTCAAGGACCGGTTCGGCGTCTCCTGGCAGGTGGTCCCGGACGGGCTCGTCGAGATGCTCAACGACGCCGACCCGGAGAAGGCGGCCCGCACCACCCGGGCCATGTACGCGATGGGCAAACTCGACATCGCCGAGCTGAAGAAGGTGCACGCCGGCGAGTGACCCGCCCGCCCCGGGGCCCGGCGTCCGGGGTCAGGAGAAGTCGTTGAGCAGGACCGCCGCACCGTCGAAGCGGCCGGCCTTGAGGTCCCTGAGCGCCTGCGGTGCCCGCGAGAGCGGATAGGGGTGGGTCCTCGCGCGCACTGCGTGCCGCGCGGCCAGGTCCAGGAACTCCCGGCCGTCCGCACGGGTGTTGGAGGTGACGCTGCGCAACTCCTTCTCGTAGAACAGGTCCGTCTCGTAGTGCAGCGCCGGCACATCGCTGAGGTGGATGCCCGCGACGGACAGCACACCGCCCCGGTCCAGCGCCCGCAGGGCGACCGGCACCAGATCGCCCACCGGGGCGAACAGGACGGCGCAGTCCAGCGGCTCGGGCGGCGCCTCGTACGCGTCGCGTGCCGAGGCGGCGCCCAGGTCCAGGGCGAGCCGCCGGGAGTGCGCGCCGCGGGTCAGGACGTGCACCGTGGCGCCCTGGGCGAGCGCCACCTGCGCGCACAGATGCGCGCTGCCCCCGAAGCCGTACAGCCCGAGCCGGCCGCCCGGCGGCAGCGCGGCCCGGCGCAGCGCGCGGTAGCCGATGATCCCGGCGCACAGCAGCGGCGCCAGCGCCACGTCCGCGACGGCGCCGGGCAGCCGGTAGGCGAACGCGGCCGGCACGGTCGTGTACTCGGCGTAACCGCCGTCGGCGTCCCAGCCGGTGTACTCCGACCGCGGGCACAGGTTCTCCGCGCCCCGCCGGCAGTAGGCGCAGCTGCCGTCGGTGCGCCGCAGCCACGCCACACCGACCCGGTCGCCCACGGCGAAGCCCTCGACGGCCGCGCCCGCCCCGGCCACCTCCCCGACCACCTCGTGCCCGGGTGTCACCCCGGGCCGGTGCACCGGCAGGTCCCCCTCGGTGATGTGCAGGTCGGTGCGGCACACCCCGCAGGCACGCACCCGCACCAGCAGCTCGTCGTCCCCGGGGACCGGCACCGGCCGGGTCGCGAGGTGGAGGGGTTCGCCCTCCACCGGTCCCGGAGCGGTCACCGACCACGCCCGCATCGTGCCTGCCGCCGTCGAGTCCGTCATGCCGTCCCGTCCCGTGCCGTGCCCGTCCCTTGCCGTGCCGTGCCGTCCCGTGCCGTGCCGTGCCGTCCCGTCCCGTGCCGTGCCGTGCCGTCCCGTGCCGTCCCGTCCCGTGCCGTCCCGTGCCGTCCCGTCCCGTGCCGTGCCGTCGTAGCCCGTCGTGCCCCGCCCGCCGCTTCCAGTCTCGGGCAGGCCGCCCGGTCCGGCGCGCGGGCCGCCGCCGGGACGCCCCGCGGTCCCCTCGACCCGGTCACGGCCGTCCGTGACCGGCCCCGGAGGGACGGCCCGCGCGGCCATGGCATGATCGTGCCCATGGGTGAACGTGTGGTGGCCGCGTGCGACGGGGCGTGCAAGGGGAACCCCGGCCCGGCCGGCTGGGCCTGGGTGGTGTCCGACGAGGCGGAGGCGCCGGCCCGCTGGGCGGCGGGACCGCTCGGCAGGGCCACCAACAACGTCGCCGAACTGACCGCCCTGGAACGCCTGCTGGCCGCTACCGATCCCGGCGTCCCGCTGGAGGTCCGGATGGACTCCCAGTACGCGATGAAGGCCGTCACCACCTGGCTGCCCGGCTGGAAGCGCAACGGCTGGCGTACGGCAGCAGGCAAGCCCGTCGCCAACCAGGACCTGGTGGTGCGCATCGACGAGCTGCTGGAAGGCCGCGCGGTCGAGTTCCGCTACGTCCCCGCCCACCAGGTCGACGGCGACCCGCTGAACGACTTCGCCGACCGGGCGGCCAGCCAGGCGGCCCTGGCGCAGGAGCCGGCGGGCAGCGCCCTCGGCTCGCCCCAGCCGCCGCCGTCGCCCGACACCCCGTCCGCCGCCCCCCGGCGCAAGACGCCCCGCCGGTCCGGCGGCGGCTCCTCCGCCCGCACCATCAAGGCCAAGTTCGCCGGCCGCTGCGTGTGCGGCCGCCCCTACGCGGCCGGCGAGCCCATCGCCAAGAACCCCCAGGGCTGGGGCCACCCGGAGTGCCGCACCACCGAGGCCTGACCGGCCGCACGCCGCACCCGCACCCGCGCGGCGGCACCGGCGACGTGCCGCGCGCCCCCGTCCGCGCCAGCTGACCGCCTGCCTGGCCGGTCGGCTCACCGGCCCCGACGCGGCACGGGCGGCGAACCCGCCCTCGCCGCGCTCGCCGTCGGCGGCATGGACGGCATCGCCCGCGACCCCGGCCCCGCACCCCATGGACGAACGCGTGATCGGCAGGTCGGGCCGGCGGGCCTCGGCACAGGGCAACTGGGCGCCGGCTGGGGCGACGTGGACGACAAGGACGCCCTCGCCGTGCCGGAGGCGGCGGCCGAGTCCGGAGTGACCTTCCTCGGCACGGCCGACGTCTACGGCGGCGGACGCAGCGAGCAGACCATCACGGCACGGCCGCCTCGGTGTCGGCGTCCAGGACCGGCGCCGTCCAGTGGCCCCCGACCTGGCTTCCCGCGCGGCAGGCCGGACCCGAGCGTGCTGGTGTGGCCACGAAGACGGGCCGCCGCGTCGACCAGAACCCGCAGAACCACGATCTGGACAACTTCCCTGCGTGGAACGGCCGTTCGCGGCGCAACCTCGAAGTCGACCGCATCGACCTGGTGCAACTGCACTGCCCGCCGCGCCGGTGTACTCCTCGGACGACGTCTTCGACGTCCTGGACACCCCGGCCGCCCTCGACCCGTTCCGTACGAAGCCGTTGCGCCAGGTGCTGCCCGACGCCCGGGAGGCGGGCGCCGGCAGCATCGCGCGGGTGCCGCCCTCGCCCCCGAGGGACGCGCCCCGGCCCCGCTCGCCCTGCGCCGGATCGTCGAACAGCCCGGCGTGACCACCGTGATCCCGGACGCCCGCACGCCCGGACAGGCCCGTGCCAACGCGGCCGCCGCCGAACTGCCGCCCCTGCCCGCGCACACCCTCGCGGCGATCGGGGCCCGGTACGACAACCGGATCAAGGCCCGGGTGGAGGACCGTCGGCAGGGGCGTCCGCCGTTTGAACGACCGGCGGTGCGGTTACCCGCATCGCATGACGCAGGCGGGTGGCCGGACGGGGCGCGACGAGAGCGCGGAGGAACGGGCCGACCGGATGTGGGGCGACCTCATCCAGGAGGTCCGCGTCGCCCAGACGGGCGTGCAGATCCTGTTCGGCTTCCTGCTCACCGTCGTCTTCAGCGGCAAGTACGACCACTTGGCCCACGCCGACCGGGTCATCTACACGGTGACCGTCGTGCTCGGCGCCTGCGCCACCGGCGCCCTCATCGGACCGGTCTCGCTGCACCGCATCGTCTCCGGGCGGCGTGTGAAACCGCAGGCTGTCAACTGGGCGTCCCGGCTCACCTTCGTCGGCCTTTTCCTGCTGCTGGCCACCATGTCCGCCTCGCTGCTGCTGATCCTCCGGGTGGCCACGAAGCACCACCCCGCCGTGGGGTGGCTGGTGGCCGCGGTGGTGGCCTGGTACGTGCTGTGCTGGTACCTGGTGCCGCTGTGGGTGCGCCGCCGCCACACCACGCGCTGAGCCCGCACGTGCGGCCCGAGCCCGCACGTGCGGGGCGCCGCTCAGCCCGTGGCGAGGATCTCCGCCACGACATCGTCGACCGGTACCTCCTCACGCCCGGGCGGCACGGCCTCGCGGGTCTCCCGCAGGAACGCGGCGACGGCGGGCGCCCACGCGAACACCGCCGCGTGATGCCGGCCGCCGCCCGGCCTGACGTCGCCGAAGAGGTCGATGCGCAGTTCCCGCCACATCCCGGTGGCGACCGGGCGCAGCCGTACGTCGCCCATGCCCACCGGCCCGCGCAGGCCCTCGGCCAGCATCTCGCGGTCCAGCCGCCAGCGGGCGAGCACATGGCCGTCGTGTGCGAACACCGCCGTGACGGCGAACGGATCACCGGCGTCGTAGGTCAGATGGGCGAGCACGGGGAAGCGGTCCGTGCCGCCCGCCCGGAGTTGCACCACCAGGGTCTTGTGCACACGGGGTTTCACTCAGCACCTCCCAGGACGTCGACGTAGTGCCCTCCAGTACCCCTGTGGAGCGCAAGTTGCTCAGTGGTGTGCCAAAAATTCCCCGCGCGCCCCGCGCCCCCGGCCAACTCGGTCTCCGGTTGCGGGCGTTCACGCGGCGCGGTGGGGCGGTGGGCGGCTCAGTCCTTCGGCACGCGGAAGGTGCGCAGAAACGTGTCGAGCGCGTACCGGCTGTCCGCGGCGTCCCAGGCGTCGGCCGCGGTCGTGAAGCGCAGGGAGTAGCCGCGGTGGTCGCCGAGCAGGAAGCCACGGCCGAAGGTGCGCACCCGGTCGTGTCCGCTGCCCGAGAGCCATTCCATGTCGGCGGCCTCGTACCCCTGGTACGTGGTCGCCCTGATGGTGCCGATCCGCCGGAAGCCCTCGCTTCGCTCCAGGCCGGGCTGGACGTCGTTGCGCCACACGGCGACCGGGTCCGCGCCGAGCCGCCGGCTGTAGGTGACGGCCAGGGTGCGCGGATCGGATCCGCCCGGTCCGTAGGTGACGCGGTAGGAGAGGTCGCTGCCGCGTGTGGTGCGCAGCCGTTTCCAGCCGTCGGGCAGGGCCACGGTGAAACCCTCCGCGGCGGTGTGGCCGCGGTAGCCGTTCGGCAGGACGCCCGGTCCCGGGCGGGCGGGCCCGGTGGCGGAGGCGGTCGGGGCGGTCGGGGCGGGGGTGGCCGCGGGGGAGGAGCCGGCGGGGGTGGCCGCGGCGGTCGTCCTGGGCGGCGGGGCGGCGGCGGAGGGCTCGGTCGCGGGCAGGCCCCGGGTGGCGTACAGGGCGGCACCGGACACGGTGACGACGGCCAGCGCGGTCCCCGCGGCCAGGACCCGTCCGCTCCGTCCCCGGCGGGTGCGCGGCCGGGACCCGGGACCGGCCGGCCCGTCGTCCCCCGCGTCCTCGGTGAGCACACGGGTCAGGGCCTCGCGGGCCTGGGTCCGCGGCAGCCGCTCCCATGACTCCTTGCGCAGCAGCCCCTGCACCGCCGAGGTCAGCGGGCCCGCGCGCAGCGGCGTGCGCAGCGGCAGCCGGTCCACGCCCCTGAGCGTGGCCTCGGGCCCGCCCCGGTCGCGGAACGGCGGCCGGCCCTCGGTCATGGTGTAGAGGATGGCGCCGAGCGCCCACAGGTCGGCGGCCGGGCCGATCCGCTGGTCGCGGGCCTGCTCGGGGGAGGCGTACGACGGTGCGGTGACCCGAGGGGCGAGGGTGGTGCCCGCCCAGCCGAACCCCGTGACCACGACCGGGCCCTCGTCCCGGACGAAGACCTGGCCGGGGCTGAGTTCGCCGTGGGTGACGCCCTCGCCGTGCGCGGCCTCCAGGACGTCGAGCAGTTCGAGACCGATCCGGGCGGCCCGCGGGTAGGGGAGCGCGCCCTGCCGGGCGAGGAGTTCGTCCAGGGGCGTGCCGTCGATCCACTCGGCGACCGTCCACAGCGCGCCCGCCTCCTCGACCGCGTCGACGACCGCGGCGACCCGGCCGGGCCGCAGTCGCGCCATGATCTCGCAGGTGCGCAGGACACGGGCGGCGGTCCGCCGCCCGGTCCCCTCCGTCCCGTCCGCCGGCAGTTCCACCCGGGTCACCAGACGGGGCCGACCCGTCTCGACGTCCTCGGCGTACCAGCAGACGCGGTTGGTCCCGCGCTGGACGACCTCCAGGAGCCGGTACCGTCCGGCCACCCACTCGTGCGCACGGACGTGTGTCTTGGCCATGGCCATCCCTCGCTGAACCCCTGCGCGGTCTTTCCCACAAGTACGCGGGGCGCGACACCCAGTGTTCAACGCAGCCGCAACTCGGGGGCGATTCCTGCCTTTTGTTCAACTAGCCGGCGTGGCCCGCGCGTTCCGGTCGAACGGGCGGTTTCCGCGGGCCGTCCCGCAGGTGAAGGCGGCGGATCGCGGCGCCGGGCCGCCCGTCAGCGCAGCCCGAACCGCTCCGCCAGGCCCATGAGTTCACCGGGCGTCGCGTTGCCCCCGCACACCACAAGACCGAGCCGCGCGCCGTCGCCCACCCGCTCCAGCACCCGGCGGGCCGCGGGCAGCAGACAGCCGGCGGCCGGCTCGGCCCACACCTTGGCGTGCTCGGCGAGGTCGAGACAGCCCCGCACGGCCTCCCGGTCGGGAACCACCAGGACCTCCTCGACCAGCGCGGCGACATGGTCGTAGGTCAGCCGCGACACGGACGGGGCGCTCAGCGTGGTGACCACCGAGGACAGCGCGACCGGCACCGGCCCGCCCGCGGCCAGCGCCTCGGACATGGCCTGGGCGCCCTCGGTCTCCACACCCCACACGCGCACATCAGGCCGGCGGGCGCGCAGCGCCGCGGCCACCCCGGCGATCAGTCCGCCGCCACCGATGCTGACGATCACGTCGGTCAGTTCGTCGGCGTCGTCCGCGAACTCCAGTCCGACCGTGCCCTGCGCGGCGATCACGAGTGGGTCGTCGAAGGGGTGGACCAGGGTGAGACCTTCGTCCCGCAACTCCCTCACCAGCGCGAACGCGCTGTCCATGCCGTCGGTCAGCCGGACCGTCGCCCCGGCCTCTTGCGTGATCCCGATCGACCGGGCGGGCGCCGTCCGCGGCATGACGACCGTCGCCTTCACATCGAGGGCGGCGGCCATCACCGCGAGGGCGACGCCGTGATTGCCGCCGCTGACCGCGACCACCCCGGCCGCACGCTCGGCCTCGCTCAGCGACAGCAGTTTCGCCGTGGCACCGCGCGCCTTGAACGAGCCGGTGCGCTGGAGCAGTTCGAGCTTCGCGGTGACCGGGGCGCCGAGCAGCGCGGACAGCCCGGGACTCGGCACGGTCGGGGTGCGTACGACATGCGGGGCGATGGTCTGCGCCGCGGCTTCGATGTCCGGAATGCCGATCAAGGCTGTCACCCTTTCCGGCGCGGTGGAGGGCGGGGGGAAACCGCGCCGACGGGCACCGTCACCCGGGGACGCCGGACAGGTCAACTCCCCCCGGACGGATCAAGGCCACCAGGGGGCCGGCGCGGGCCGCGCGGCTCGCGCCGCCGGGCGGGTCAGTGCTGCTGTGCCTTCTGCGGGGTCGCCTCGCTCGGCCGCACCACGACATGCCCCTCGCCCTGGAGCAGCAGCTGCACCGCCTCACCGGAACCGCCGCGCAGCATCGAGCCGATGGACTGCGACCGGTGCAGCGAGGTCTCCAGCCGGGCGGTCCAGCCGACCACCGCAACTCGGCGGGGGTGCGCGGTCCCGAGACCAGGTGCTCACCGACCGTCGCGTACGCGAATCCGTTCGCGGTGATCCGCTGGTGGAGCGAGGTGCCGTCCCGGCTCTCGGTGCCGAGGCGGCCCGCCTCGGCCATGGTGGCCGCATGGGCGCGCGCTGCGGCGGCCAGCCGGGCGTCGAGGACGACGGGTGGCGCACCGGCCCGGGCGCGGGCGGCGTTGACGAGGGCGAGAGGGCCCTCCGGATCGGGCGCGGGGGAGACGGTGAGGCGGGGCGCGCCGGAGGCGGCGAGGCCGGATACGGGGGCGGCGGCGAGGCCGCCGGGTGCGGGCAGGGCGGCGGCGAGGACGGCGGGTGCGGGCAGGGCGTCGGCGAGGACGGCGGGCCGGGGCACGGCAGCGGGCCGGGGCGCGGCGACCGGGGCAGCGGGCGCCGGGGCGTCCTCGCTCACCTCCACCCCGAAGTCCCGGGCCAGCCCGGCCAGTCCGTCGGCATAGCCCTGCCCGATCGCCCGGAGCTTCCAGACGGCGCCCCGGCGGTACAGCTCGGCGAGCAGCAGCACCGTCTCGGGTCCGGGGCGTGGCGGCTCGAACCGGGCGAGGGGACGGCCCTGTTGATCGCTGATGCGCAGGGTGGCGGCGGGCAGCCGGCCGAGGGGTGTGCCGGGCTCGGCGGCGCTGACGGCCACGGTGACCCGGACCGCCCCGGCACGCAGCCGGTCCGGCTCCACGCTCAGCGTGTCACCGCGCAACCGGACGCCCGGGGCGGCCGGCTGGTTGTAGAACACGAAGTCGGCGTCGCCGCCGACCTTCCCGCTCGCACCAGTGACGAGGGCGGACACGTCGAAAGGGCCGGGCACGCGCAGGGTCAGCATGCCGCCCGGCAGGGGCAGATTGCCCCCGGATACCAGCTCGCTCATCGCGCCGCCCAGGAGAAGGGGAGGATCGGGCCCGGTGGGTGGGTCCCCGTGGTCAACGCCCGGGCGGCCGGCGAGGGTTCCCGCGGGGTCGCTCAGTGACGCACCACCGTGGGAGCGACGTCCTCGGTGCGCTCGAAGACCGCCTTGGCCCGCTTCGGATTCGACCGCTTTCCGCAGAACGCCGACTCCAGTGTGCCCGCCATCGTGTTGAGCACCGTGGTGTTGTTCGAGGTGTTGGCGAGCGCGGTCACGCTGCGCCGGCCGTCCTTATTGGTGAAGGCGTAGGTGTAGTAGCCCTGGACGACGCCCGTGTGGCCGTAGACCGAGACGCCGCAGGACAGGTCGCGGCGGCGCAGCCCCAGACCGTACGCCGTCGTGCTGTTCACCTTCGTGAAGCGTTTCATCTCCGAGAGCGCGGCGGACGAGAGCAGTCTGCCGCCGGCGAGCGCCGACAGGAAGGTGTTGAGGTCCCGGGGGCTGGAGATGATGGCCCCCGCGCTCTGCGCCCAGGAGGCGGTCTGCTCGGTCGAGTCGACCAGGGGCGCCCCGGCCCTGTCGGGGGTGAGGTAGCCGCGGGCGTAACGCCCCGGGATCTTGACGTCGGGGTGCACGTACGCGGTGTCGTTCAGCTTGAGCGGCTTGAAGATGCGGTTCTCGTACGCGGAGCGCACCGAGCGCCCGGTGAGCTTCTCGATCAGCATCCCGGCCACCACGAAGTTGGTGTTCGAGTAGGAGTAGGCGGTGCCCGGCGGGTCGGTGCGCGGCTTCTTCAGGGAGAGGTCCACCAACTGGCGGTAGGTGTAGACCTTGTCGCGCACCGCCTCGAAGCCGGAGACGGTCTTCGCGAACAGGTCGTTGGTGTAGTCGTACAGGCCGCTGCGGTGGCTCAGCAGGTGCCGTACCGTGATCCGGTCGTCGGGCAGCAGGCCGGGCAGATAGCGGTTGACGGACGCGTCGAGGCTGAGCTTGCGCTCGTCCATCAGTTGCAGCAGTACGACGGCCGAGAAGGTCTTGGTGACGCTGCCGATGCGGAAACGGTCGGTGGCGTGGATGGCCCGCTGGGCGCCCCGGTCGGCGAAGCCCCGCGCCGCCGTGTACATGGCTCCGTTGTCGTCGATCCGGGCCATGGCGCCGGGGGCGCCCTGCGCCACCGCCGAACGCAGCACCTCGCGCAGCGCCGCGGTGTCCGGGGCCGGCAGCGCGGCCGCCGACTCGGCGCGGGCCTGGCCGGGCGCGGCCTGTGCGGGCACGCCGAGCAGCGACAGCGCCACCGCTCCGAGTACCGCGCCCCTGCCCACGGTTGCTGAGATCATCCGATCTCCACTCCCCTCTGTATCGGTCCGTTCAATCGCCCGGTTTCGGGCCGCCTGGTTGGGGCCGCCCGGGTCCGGGCGAGGCCACCTTCTCGTGCGCCGTCACCTCCGCGCGGCTGACACACAGCCGGTCGGCCGTCGTTCACCCGGTGGCGCGCGGGCCCACCGGTTGCCCGGTCGCCGGGACGGCCGAGAACCAGGAACGGCGACCCGTACGACAACGCCGCCGACGTCGCCGACCGGCAGCGGGCGACAGCCGCCACCGGCCGCCCCGTCCGCCTGGACCTCTCCTGGCCCTTGGACATCGGGCCCATCGCCGACCGACAGAAGCACTCCCGCGGTCGGCGCATCGACACCGGCGTCGAGTGCCGACCGCCTTGCCGGTGAAGCCGAACGAGGACCAGCCGGCGGTGACGGCGGCGGGGGTGTTCGCGAGGTTGAACAGGGCGGCGGTGCGGCCGCCGTCGGGGTTACTCGCCGCACACACCTGCTGCGGGTCGGAGCGGGTGACCGGGCGCGTGGGCGGGGTGACGCCCTGGCCGACGGCGATGACCTCGCGATCGGTGAGCAGGGCCGGGCCGCGGGCGTCGAGGAGGGTGAGATCGTCGCCCGTGAACAGCGGGGACTTGGCGATCGTCCACAGGGTGGCGTAGCTCTGCCGCTCGGCCCTGGTCAGACCGTCCATCCCGTCGCCGTCGCCGTCGCCGCCGTCGCCGACGTCGAGTTCGCTCCAGCCGCCAGGGCCCGCGTGCCAGGCCCGGCAGGGCGCGGTCGTACCAGCGGTCGTCGACCGAGTTCTCCCAGGTGGCAAGGGTGTTGCAGCGTCCGTCACCTATGGCACCACGAGAACCTCGGCACACACCGTGACCGGATCACCGAGGCGCTGCCCGCCCATGTTCCCGGCTGTTCGCCGTCACCTCCGGCGGCGGCGCGCTCACCACGGCCGGCTACGCGGCCGAGTCGGCCGCCGACACCCTCACCGGTCCTCCTCCGTCGCCGACTGCTCCGCCTGCTTCGGCGGCAAGAAGGCCGGCAACCTCTGCCTCGGCGGCACGCTCCGCTTCAACGACGTGGTGGTCGACCGGCCCGGCACCCACCTGGTGCGGATCGGCCACGTCAGCGGCGTCGCCCGCTCTGTGGAGATACACGCGGGCTCCGGCGGCGCCGGCCGGCACACGTTCCCCTCCACCGGCGACTGGCCGACCGTCGAGACCGTCAGTGTGCCCGTGACGCCGAAAGCCGGCGCCAACACCCCCGCCCTCTACATCGGTTCGGGCTATGCGCCGGACATCGACCGCGTCGACGTCCCCAGGAACCCGCGTCGACACCACCCTGTGGACCAATCGCGGGCGTGTCGTTCGGCGCCCGTCTCCCCGACGGGCCGCGCTGCGGGGCAGCGGTCACCGCGTACTGATCGCGCCCCCGCGGCGGAGCCGCACGTCGGCACCCCCGGCGTACGGGCGCGCGGTGTGGCGGGTCAGCGCAGGGTCTCGGCCCAGTCCGCGGGGACTCGGCCGGCCGGTCCTGGGACGGGCTGGTCGGCCGGATGGGCGGTCGGCGGCGCCAGTTCGGGGCCGGACTCGTACAACTCGTTCGTGGCGTAGTTCCAGAACCATTCCTCGCCCGGCTCGAAACTGCGGATCACCGCGTGGCCGGTGGCCGCGTAGTGGGCGGTGGCGTGCCGGGAGGGCGAGTCGTCGCAGCAGCCGATGTGCCCGCACATCGCGCAGCGCCGGAGGTGGAACCACCACCCGCCGGTCTCGTCGCACTCCACACAGCCGCTGCCGCTCGGCGGGACGGCGGGGTCGATGGCGGCGTCGGTCATGCTGTCTCCTCGGGGGTCTCGGCCGCGGGGGTCTCGGCGGTCAGCGGGAGCAGGACCTGGAAGCGGGTGTCGCCGGGCACCGACTCCACCCGGAGGGTGCCGTGATGCTTGTTGACGACGATCCGCCAGGAGATGTCCAGGCCGAGCCCGGTACCCTCGCCGACCGGCTTGGTGGTGAAGAACGGGTCGAAGATACGGTCGCGGATCTCCGGCGCCACACCCGGCCCGGTGTCGCGGAACTCGACCAGCATCCGCTCGTGGTCCGGCGCCGTGCGGACCGTCAACCTGCCTTCGCCGCCCGCGCTGTTGATGGCCCCGACCGCGTTGTCGATCAGGTTGGTCCACACCTGGTTCAGCTCCGCCGGATAGGCCGGCACCGGCGGCAGCGTACGGTCGTACTCCTTGACGACCTCGATCCGCGGGCCGATCTTGCCGGACAGCATCAGCAGTGTGCTGTCGAGGAGTTCGTGCACGTCCACCACCCGGTAGGGCGCCCGGTCCAGCTGGGAGTACTGCTTGGCCGCGTCGACCAGGTGCGAGACACGGGTGGTGGAGTCCTCGATCTCGTTCATCAACAGCTCGGTCTCGACGGTGTAGTTGAGCCAGCCGACCGCATTGGGCAGGATCTCCTCGCCGACCGCGGCCCCGACCTGCTCCAGCCAGTCGATGTCGAGCCCCGCCTGCACGAAGGTGGGCGCTAGCTGCCAGCCGTTGTCGATGCCGTGGTCGTCGAGCCAGTCGGTGAGGGCGTCCTCCCGGTCGGCGGCCTCCAGCGGGCTGAGCGCGGGCGCCTTGCCGACCCGTTCGGCGGTGCGTTCCTGGATCTCCACCAGGTCCGCCAACGCCTCCCGGGAGAACGGGCCTTCGGCGATCACGGCCAGCTTGTGCCGCATCTTCGCCACCCGCTCGCGCAGGGTCGCGGTGGCCCGCACGGCGGCGGCCGCCGGGTTGTTCAGCTCATGGGTGAGACCCGCCGACAACGAGCCGAGCGCCAGCAGCCGTTCACGCTGTCCGACGGCCGCCTGTGTGTTCTTCGAACCGAAGAACAGCCCCTCCAGCAGATGCACCGCCATCGGGAACCACTCGCCGATGATGCTCGCGAACGTGTCGGCGGGCAGCACGAAGAACCGCGTCGGCTCGGTGACACGCATCGAGTTGTTGTACACCTGCCGCACCCGGTCGCCCAGATAGGCCTGCATGGCGCCCCCGTACACCCCGCGCTGCGAGGTCCGGGTGACCTCGATGTCGTCGCCGGCCACCCGGCGGGACAGCACGACGGTGCCCTCGATCATGACGTAGAAACAGGTGGCGGGCTCGCCCTCGGTGTACACCGGGCCGGGCTCGAACAGCTCCACCCGCCCCTCGCGGCACAACCGGCCGAGCTGTTCCTCTTCCAGCTTCTCGAACAGGAACAGCGAACCGATCTCCTGGGGACTGCACGGCATCGCACGACCGCTCATGACTGCTCCAGATACCGGTGGACGAGCATCACGGCCATGGCTCCCTCGCCGACGGCCGACGCGACCCGCTTGGCGGACTCGGCGTGGGCGTCGCCCGCCACGAACACACCGGGAACGCTGGTCTCCAGGTGGTACGGCGGCCGGTCCAGCTCCCAGCCCGCCGGGGGCCGGCCGTCGGCCGTCAGATCCGGCCCGGCCAGGATGAACCCGCGCTCGTCGCGCAGCACCGTGCCGTCCAGCCAGTCGGTGAGCGGGGCCGCGCCGATGAACACGAACATCCACTGGGCGTCGACGCATTCGGTCTCACCGGTCACCGAGTCGCGCAGCGTCAGCTGCTCCAGACGGTCCGTGCCGTGCGCGGCCTCGACGACGGTGTGGGAGCGCACGGAGATGTTCGGCGCCTCGTTGATCTGCTGGATCAGGTAGTACGACATGGACGCCGACAGATCCGGGCCGCGCACCAGCAGCGTCACCGACTTCGCGCCCCGGGCCAGATACATCGCCGCCTGGCCCGCCGAGTTGGCGCCGCCGACGATGTACACGTCGTGCCCCTGGCAGGAGGCGGCCTCGGTCAGCGCGGAGCCGTAGAACACCCCGCAGCCGGTCAGGCCGTCGCAGCCGTCGGCGGTCAGCTGCCGGTACTGCACCCCGGTCGCCAGGATCACGCTGTGCGCCGCCACCGCGGAGCCGTCCGCGAACCGCACCACCCGGGCCGCCCCGTTGACCTCAAGGCCGGTCACCTCGCGCGCGGTGAGGATCTCGGCACCGAACTTGGCGGCCTGCCGCCGGGCCCGGTCGGTGAGCTGTGCGCCGGAGACGCCGTCCGGGAAACCCAGGTAGTTCTCGATCCGGGAGCTCTGCCCGGCCTGCCCGCCGGTCGCCGACCGTTCCACCAGCACCGTCCGCAGCCCCTCCGAGGCCCCGTACACGGCCGCGCCGAGCCCGGCGGGGCCGCCGCCGATGACGACCAGGTCGTAGAAGTCGGCCGTCGGCGTCGTCGCGAGGCCCACCTTCGCGGCCAGCTCGGGCGCCTCCGGCTCGACCAGCACCGCACCGTCCGGCGTGATCACCAGCGGGAGCCGCTGACCGTCCTGCCCGGCCGCGGCCAGCAGCCGCCCGCCCTCCGGCTCGTCGACCGAGTACCAGCGGTACGGCACCTGGTTGCGGGCCAGGAACTCCCGTACGTCCGAGGAGCGGGCCGACCAGCGGTGGCCCACGACCTTGGTGCTGGGCACGGGCCGGTGGTCGCTGGCCCGCCACGCCTCCAGCAGGTCGTCAAGGACCGGGTAGAGCTTCTCCTCCGGCGGGTCCCACGGCTTGAGCAGATAGTGGTCGAGGTCCACGACGTTGATCGCGTCGATCGCCGCGTTCGTGTCCGCGTACGCCGTCAGCAGCACCCGCCGGGCGACCGGGTACACGTCGAGGGCCTGCTCCAGGAATTCGATGCCGTTCATCTGCGGCATCCGGTAGTCGGCCAGGATCACGGCGACGAGATCGCCGCGCAGCTTCAGCTCGCGCAGCGCGTCCAGCGCGGACTCGCCGGACTCCGCGCGCACGATCCGGTACGACTGGCCGTAGCGGCGCCGCAGGTCCCGGGCGACGGCACGGGACACACCCGGGTCGTCGTCCACAGTCATGATGACGGTCCGTGTTGCGTCGGCGGCCTGTGCCATGTGTCTCCCACCCCGAGCGGTCATGTCCAGGGACGGTGTCGCCCTCGTCACCGCACCGGCTGGGCCCATCGTATGTTCGATCGTCCGGCTTCGCCGCACCGGGCTTGGGTACCCCCGCCGGGCCGGCGCGCGGGCCCGGTGGGGAAGACTGGAGCCCGCAGACGCGCGACGACGAGGAGGCCGGCGCATGACACGCCCGATCACGGCAGGGTTCGACGGCAGTGAGGAGAGCCTGGCCGCGCTGGCGTGGGCGGCCCGCGAGGCCGTGCGCCGGGACCGGCCGCTGCGGGTGGTGCACGCGTGGCGGTTCCAGCCGCACAGTGCGGCCGGGGCGGCGGACCGGGACACCCAGGCCGGCTGGGTGCGGGGCGCGACCGCGGACGCGGTGCGCACGGTCACCGAGCGCCACCCGGAGCTGACGGTGTCCGTCGACGTCGTCGAGGGGCATGCCGTCGAGCCGCTGGTCGCCGCCGCGGCCGACGCGGAGCTGCTGGTGCTCGGCTCGCGCGGGCAGGCGGCGGTCGTCGGGTTCCTGCTCGGCTCCGTCGGACAGCAGGTGATCGCGGAGGCCGCGCGGCCGGTCGTGCTGGTGCGCGCCGACGACCGGGCCAGCGCCGAGGCGGCCGGCCGTGAGGTGGTCGTGGGCCAGCAGGGCGGCCCGGAGGACAGCGCCGCCGCCCTGCGGTTCGCGTTCGAGACGGCCGCGGCCCGCCGGGCCGCGCTGCGCGCGGTCCGGGCCTGGACCCTGCCGCCCGTCTTCGCCTACAGCCCGGGTTCGTTGAAGCTCCTCGACGACGCCGGGGGCCTGGAGCCGTACGAGAAGGAGGCGCTGGCCGCCGCGCTCGCGCCGTGGCGCGAGCGGTTCCCCGACGTCCCCGTCACCGAGCACGTCGAGATGGGCAGCGCGGGCCAGGTGCTGCTGTCGGTCGCCGCGCGGGCCCAGCTGATGGTCGTGGGCCGCCGTGCCCACCGCACACCGGTGGGCGCCCGCATCGGTTCGGTGGCCCACGGCGTTCTGCACCACGCACCCTGCCCGGTGGCCGTGATCCCCCAGCCCTGACGGATCGCCGGCCCGATCACACACGTCCCCGGCGGCGCCCCGTAAGAACGGTGCGCACCGTCCCACCGCGCCGCTCCCGACGATCAACACACCGACGCAGCGCCGCCTGACTCCGCCGCGCCCCGCAGGGGGTGCGGGGAACGGCGTGCCCGGCTGCAACGGCGCCGCACGCGGACGAACGACACGCCGGCCGATCCGGCGGAGCGTCATGCGGGTGTCGTGGGCTCCAGCGTCGCCCGGGCCTTCGGCAGGACGTTCGCGATGTAGTCGGCGACCACCCTGTCGAGCCCTATGTCGTGCTGCTCCCGCTCCGACAGGTACCACCGGTGTTCGAGCAGTTCGTGGTAGATCTCCGCGGGATCCATCGCGCCGCGCAGTTGCAGCGGCACCGCCCCCACGGTCGGCCGGAACACATCCCGCACCCAGCGGTGGGCCAGCACCTCCGGACGGGTGGCGAGGGGGTCACCGGGCGCGTAGTCCTCCTGGGTCGCCATCCAGCTCTCCAGGTCGTTCAGCAGCCGGCGGGCCTGGTTCTCCTCGGTGTCCAGGCCGGTCAGACGCAGCAGCTGGCGCTGGTGGTGACCCGCGTCGACGACCTTGGGCACGAAGGTGACGGAGTCGCCGTTCGAGGAGTGCTCGATCTGCATCTCGGCCACGTCGAAGCCGAGGTCGTTCAGGCGCCGGATGCGGCGCTCGATGTAGTGGTACTTGCCCGCCGGGTACACCGAGGTGCGGGTCAGCTCCTGCCACAGTCCGTCGTAGCGGGTGCGGATCTCGTGGCCGAACTCGACGGGGTCGACGGAGGGGTGCAGCCCCCCGGACGCCTCCAGGTCCAGCAGTTCACCGCTGATGTTCACACGGGCCAGGTCGAGGTCGTACTCCCGCTGCCCGGGGCTGAGCCGTGGGTGCAGTTCGCCGGTCTCGGCGTCCACCAGGTAGGCGGCGTACGCGCCCGCGTCGCGCCGGAAGAGTGTGTTGGACAGTGAGCAGTCGCCCCAGGCGAAACCGGCCAGATGCAGCCGCACCAGCAGCACGGCCAGGGCGTCCATGAGCCGGTGCATGGTCTCCGGCCGCATCGTCGTCTCGAACATCGAGCGGTACGGCATCGAGCCGCGCAGATGCCGGGTGACCAGCACCGACTCCAGCGGCTGCCCGGCGCTGTCGGCGCGGCCGGTGATCATGGCCAGCGGGTCGACGGCGGGTATGCCGAGCCGGTCCAGGTCGCGCAGCAGCTCGTACTCGCGCAGCGCGGGCCGCTCCGCTAGTTCCTTGACGGCGATGATCTCGGTGCCGGCCCGGGCGTAGCGGACCACGTGCCGGGAGATGCCGCGGGGGAGTGGCACGAGGTGTTCTTCGGGCCACTCCTGAAGGGGCAGGCTCCAGGGGAGTTCGAGAAGGAGCGCGGGATGCTCCGGGTTGGTGGCGCTGATCTGCAAGGCCATGGCATGAACCTTACGGCCTTGCGGGTGTGGTTCAGCGCGCCCGGTCCCGTGCCTGCGCCGCGGCCTCGCGCACGGGCCCGCGGTGCACCGGCCCGTGGCCCGGCAGCAGGATGTCCCCGTCGAGCCGCGCGATCAGCTCCAGCGAGTCCACTGCGCGGGCCCGGGCGTGGTCGAACATGACCGGCAGCAGCTGGGGCCCGCGCAGCCGGGAGGTGCGGTGGCCGCTGACCAGGGCGTCGCCGGAGATGACGATGCCGAGGTGGGGCAGGTGGTAGACGGTGTGTCCGTCGGTGTGGCCGGGGGTGTGCACCGGGACCGGCCGGCCCGGCAGGTCCAGCGCGCCCACGGTGCGGAACGCCTCGGGAGCGGTGACCGGGTGCTGCTGGGTGCCCCCGACACGCAGCACATGCGCGAGCCACGGCACGACGCCCGGCCGCCAGGCGTTGCGCAGTACCGCGCCCACGGACACCTGCTGAAGGAACTCCCGGCGGGCGTGCGGGACTTCGGCCTCGTGCAGCCGGACCGGGGTTCCGTAGGTGCTGCGCAGGTACTCGGCCGAGCCCAGGTGGTCGTTGTGCGCGTGGGTGATCAGCACGGCCGCGACCGCCTCGGGCTTGATGCCCACGGTGGCCAGGGAGTCGAGGACCAGGTGCCGGTCCCCGGGGTAGCCGGTGTCCACCAGGGTCGCCGTGTCCCCGTCCGTGAGGATGACCCAGTTGGTGTTGCTGCCGTGCACCAGGTAGGCGCCGTCGGCGACTTGGCGTACGTCTGCCCGCATGATCTCCCCGAGTCCTGAGCGTGCTGCCTGACGGTCGACAGCCAACCAGACATTCCGGCCGCCGCGGTGCGCGGGGTGCACGGGATGCCGGGGTCACCGTACGCCGTGCGGCCGGAACTGGACGCTGATGCGCGGCCCGGTGGCGCGCGTCGTCTTCGGTACGCAGTGCTCCCAGGTCCGCTGGCAGGAGCCGCCCATCACGATGAGATCGCCGTGGCCGAGCGGGCGGCGGACCGAGTGGCCGCCGCCCGCCGGGCGCAGCAGCAGGTCCCGGGGCGTGCCCACGGAGAGGATCGCCACCATGGTGTCCTCGCGGGCGCCCCGCCCGATCCGGTCGCCGTGCCAGGCGACGCTGTCCCGGCCGTCGCGGTAGTAGCACAGGCCGGCCGTGCTGAAGGGCTCGCCCAGTTCGCCGGCGTAATGACGGGAGAGCGCGTCGCGGGCCTCGGCCAGCACGGGGTGCGGCAGCGGGGCGTCCGCCTCGTAGAAGGCGAGCAGCCGCGGTACGTCGACGACGCTGTCGTACATCGTGCGCCGCTCCGCGTGCCACGGCACACCCCGGGCCAGTCGCTCGAACAGGGCGTCCGCCCCGCTCAGCCAGCCGGGCAGTACGTCGATCCAGGCGCCTGCGCCCAGTTCGGTCCGGCGCGCGCCGTCGAGGGCGGTGAGCCGCAGTTCGTCGGTCTGGTCGAACAGGGAGCCCTGGAAATGCGTGGCCATAGTCCCAGCGTAACCCGCGAATCGAAAATGTGTTCCCATGATCGCGGGTCGTGTGCCGGTGTGCGGCGCTCCTCCCGCCGTCCTTCCCACCCCTTTCGATACATCGGCGTATCCGATACATTCGCGCATCGAACGGAGGTCCGATGGTGACGCAGCAGACGGCGGGGCGGGTGACCCGGCGCCGGGTGAGGACCCGGGCCAGGCTGCTCGACGCCGCGTTCACGGTGTTCGCCGCGAAGGGGTTCGGCCGCGTCTCCATCGAGGAGGTGTGCGAGGCCGCCGGCTTCAGCAGGGGCGCCTTCTACTCCAACTTCGCCAGCCTGGACGAGCTGTTCTTCGCCCTCTACCGGGACCGGGCCGACCTCATCGCAGAGCAGGTGGCCGACGCGCTGGCCCTTGACGGACCGGCCCTCGACGTACCCGCCGCCGTGGCCCGGGTCACCGAGGTGCTTCTGCTGGATGTGGACTGGCTGCTGGTCAAGACGGACTTTTTGGTGCACGCCGCCCGCCGCCCCGCCGTGGCCCAGGCACTCCTCGACCACCGGGCCCGCCTCAGAGGGGCGATCGCGGACCGGCTGACCCGGGCCGCGGGCCGCACCGCGCTGCCCGCCGTGCTCGGCGGTGCCGACGGCGCCGCGCACGCCGTGGTCGCCGCCTACGACGGAGTCACCACCCAACTGCTGCTGGACCGGGACGTGGACGCGGCCCGCGCCTGGCTCGGCCACCTGCTCACCGCGCTGCTGACCGACGGCAGCACCAGCCCGCACGAGTCGTAGAGGGAAGGGAACGCACACCATGGACGCGGACGTCATCGTCGTCGGAGCGGGTCTCGCCGGCCTGGTCGCGACGCACGAACTCACCAGCCGGGGCAGGCGCGTGGCCCTGGTCGACCAGGAGAACGCCGCCAACCTCGGCGGCCAGGCGCACTGGTCCTTCGGCGGGCTCTTCCTCGTCGACTCCCCGGAGCAGCGGCGCCTCGGCATCAAGGACTCCTTCGACCTCGCCTGGAACGACTGGCAGGGCAGCGCGCAGTTCGACCGGCTCGACGACGAGGACTCCTGGGCGGCGCGCTGGGCCCGCGCCTACGTCGAGTTCGCGGCCGGCGAGAAGCGGTCCTGGCTCAAGGGGCACGGCATCTCCCTGCTGCCCACCGTCGGCTGGGCCGAACGCGGCGATCTGCGCGCCGACGGGCACGGCAACTCCGTGCCGCGCTTCCATATCGCCTGGGGCACCGGCAGCGGCGTGCTCGAACCGTTCGTGCGCCATGCCCGGCGGGCCGCCCGGGACGGACTGCTCACCTTCCACCACCGCCACCGGGTGGACGAACTCGTCGTCGAGGCGGGCGAGGCGGCCGGGGTGCGCGGCACCGTCCTCGCCCCCGACGACGCGCCCCGCGGGGCCGCCTCCAGCCGCGACCGGACCGGCGACTTCGCACTCACCGCCCAGGCCGTGATCGTCACCAGCGGCGGCATCGGCGCCAACCACGACATGGTGCGCCGGTTCTGGCCCGAACGGCTCGGTGCACCCCCCGCGCACATGGTCACCGGCGTCCCCGCCCATGTCGACGGCCGGATGCTCGACATCAGCGCACGGGCGGGCGCGCGCCTGGTCAACCGGGACCGCATGTGGCACTACACCGAGGGCCTGCGCGACTGGGACCCCATCTGGCCCGGGCACGGCATCCGCATCCTGTCCGGACCCTCCCCGATCTGGCTGGACGCGCTCGGCCGCCGGCTGCCCGACCCCTGCCTGCCCGGCTACGACACGCTGAGCACCCTCAGGCACCTGCGCACCACCGAGGACCTCAAGGACCACGACCACTCCTGGTTCGTCCTCACCCGGAAGATCATCGAGAAGGAGTTCGCGCTGTCCGGCTCCGAGCAGAACCCCGACATCACCGCCAAGGACCGCAAGGCGGTGCTGCGCGACCGGCTGCTCGGCAAGGGCGCCCCCGGGCCGGTGCGGGACTTCGTGCGCCACGGAGCGGACTTCGTGACCGCCGACACCCTGGAACGGCTCGTCGAGAAGATGAACGCCCTCACCGAGCGGCCCCTGCTCGACCCGGCCGCGGTACGCCGCCAGATCGAGGCGCGTGACCTGCAGATCGACCAGCCCTACAGCAAGGACTCCCAGGTGCAGGGCATCCACAACGCCCGCCGCTACATCGGTGACCGCCTCGGCCGGGTCGCCGTCCCGCACCGTGTCCTCGACGCCGCCGCGGGCCCGCTCATCGGCGTCAAGCTGCACATCCTCACCCGCAAGACGCTCGGCGGCATCCAGACCGACCTGGACTCCCGCGCCCTGGGCGCCGACGGGCAGCCCGTCGGCGGGCTGTACGCGGCGGGCGAGGTGGCCGGGTTCGGCGGTGGCGGCGTCCACGGCTACAACGCGCTGGAGGGCACCTTCCTCGGCGGCTGCCTGTTCTCCGGCCGCGCCGCGGGCCGCGCCGCGGCCCGCCAGACCGGGTGACCGAGGGAGCGCGCCGCCGACGCCGGTCGGCGGGTCGGTGGGCGGGGTGAGTGGAGTGAGCCGCATGTGCCGGTCAGCGGGTCAGTGGACCGGGTCAGTGGGGGAGTGAGCCGCCGGCGCCGGTCGGCGGGTCGGTGGACCGGGTGAGCAGGGGAATGGGCCGCCTGTGCCGTCGGTGGGCGGGGTGAGTGGGGGAGGGGGCCGCCCGTGCCGGTCGGTGGGCGGATTGAGTGGCAGAGCGAGTTGCCCGTGCCGGTCAGCGGGTCAGTGGACCGGGTGAGCGGGGGAGCAAGCCGCAGCCGCCCGTCGGTCGGTGGGCGGATTGCGTGCGGGAGCGAGCCGCCCGGTGCCGGTCGGTGGGTCAGTTGTTCAGGTGTGCCGCCAGGGCCGCGGCGTGGCCCTGGTGCGGGTTCTTGGACGCGGTGAGCAGCGTCACCGGTCCGGTGCGTGCCGACGCGCGCAGTCCGTCGAGCAGCGCGGCGGCCTCCGGCTTCTCCAGTTCGGCCGCGTAACGGCGGCGGAACTCCCCGTAGTCGCCGTTGCCCGCGTGGTACCACTGGCGCAGCTCGGCGGACGGGGTCAGGGTCCTGGGCCACTCGTCGATGCCGGCGGCGTCCTCGGCCAGGCCACGCGGCCACAGCCGGTCGACCAGCACCCGCAGACCGTCGTCGGGCTCGGGCGGTTCATGGACGCTGCGCACACGTACGCTCACGATCGGGGACCTCTCTGCGGGCGCGGACGGTGCCGCGAGCGTACGGTGACGAGAACGGCCGACCGGTGGACGACGCGGCGCGACGTGCCCCGAACGTGGGTAATACAGGCGAAATCGCCTCTAGTCTGTGGCAGATCGATGCCGGCCATCCCTCCCAAGGAGCGCATGTGACGCCACCCCCACAGCAGGGCCCAGGACGACGCACCACGGTGCTGCGCCGCGAGGCCGTCCTCGCCACCGTCCCCGTCGCCATGGCGGCGCTGCTCGGCGCCGCCGGACCGTCCGTGGCCGCCGCGCCCGGAGCGTCCGGCCTGGGCGACACCTACTTCCCGCTCGCCGGCAACGGCGGATACCACGTCAAGCACTACGACCTGACGCTCCGTTACGACACCGACGCCCGGCATCTCGACGGCACGGCCGTCCTCACCGCCCGCGCCACGCACGAGCTGTCCAGCTTCGACCTCGACCTGCAGGGGCTGACCGTCACCGGCGTCACCGTCGACCGCGAGAGCGCGGACGTCAGGCGCAGCGGCCAGGAACTGGTCGTCACCCCGCGCCGAGCCCTCGACAAGGACCAGGAGTTCCAGGTCAGGGTCGACTACAACGGCACGCCCCAGCCCCTCATCGACCAGGACGGCTCCCAGGACGGCTGGATCCACACCGACGACGGCGCGTTCGTCGCGGGCCAGCCGCAGGGCTCGATGACCTGGTTCCCGGCGAACAACCACCCCCTGGACAAGTCCTCGTACGACTTCACGATCACCGTCCCCGAGGGGCGCACCGCCGTCGCCAACGGCGTCCTGCTCGGGCAGAACACCGCCGACGGCCGCACCACCTTCCGCTGGCGCCAGAGCGAGCCGATGGCCGCCTACCTGGCCACGGCCTCGGTCGGGAAGTTCGAGGTCGAGCGGTACACCACGGGCGACGGCATCCAGGTGTACAACGCCGTCGACCCCCGGGAGGCGAAGGCGTCGGCGTCCGTTCTGAAGAAGCTGCCCTCCGTGCTGGAGTGGGAGAGCAAGCTGTTCGGCCCCTACCCGTACCGGGCCGCGGGATCGATCGTCGACCACGCCCCGCACGTCGGGTACGCCCTGGAGAGCCAGAGCCGGCCCGTCTACGACTCGGCACCCGACCTGGCGACCTTCGTCCACGAGATCGCCCACCAGTGGTTCGGCGACTCGGTCGCCATCACCTCCTGGAAGGACATCTGGCTCAACGAGGGCTTCGCGAGCTACGCCGAGTGGCTCTACGACGAACAGCACGGCGGCGACACCGCGCAGGAGATCTTCGACGAGTTGTACGCCAGCCCCGAGGACGACGACCTGTGGGACATCCCGCCGGGCGACCCGGGCAGCGGCGACAACCTCTTCGAGGACCCGGTGTACGACCGTGGCGCCATGACCCTGCACGAACTGCGCAAGGCCGTCGGCGACCACGCGTTCTTCCGGATCCTGCGTGCCTGGCCCACCCAGCACCGCGACGGGCACGGCACCACCGAGGAGTTCGTGCGGCTGGCCGAGAAGGAGTCCGGGAAGGACCTGAAGAGCCTGTTCCACACATGGCTGTACACCAAGGGGAAACCGGGCGCTTCGCTGTAAGGCCCGTGGTGGCGTGGCGCTGCCCGACGCGTCCTCACATGTGTCGGCGAAGCCGGCACATGACCCGGCGCCGAAACACCGCCGAGGATCCGCCGCGTGTGCGCACATGTGCTGGTCGCCGAGGACGACGAGACACAGGCCGAACTCATCCGCCGCTCGCTGCCGGCTGAGGGTCACACCGCCACGGCGATGCACGACGGTGCCGCCGCCCTGGACGGGCCGACGCCGCGCACCCGACCCGGTGGTCCTGGACCCGATGCTCCCCGTGGTCGACGGCTTCGGGGGTGTGCCGGGCACTGCGCGGCGGTCCGCCCGACACCGACGACATCCCCGCGTTCATGCGCACCGCCCGCGCCGCCGGGGACGATCCGCCGCTCGGTCCGGCGCCGGGCGCCGACGACCACCTGACCGACCCCTACAGCCCGCGCGAGCTGACGGCCCGTGTCCGGACGGTGCTGCGGCGCGGCGGCCGGGGCGTCGGCGTGTACGAGGACCCCGTCGTGCGCGCCGGCGGCGTCGGTGTCGACCCGGTACGGCACGAAGTGCGCTGCGACGGTGTGCCGGTGGAGTGCGCACCGGCCGAGTTCCAGATCCTGCCGGCCATGGCCGCCGAGCCGGAACGGGTCTTCTCCCGGCGGAAGTTGCTGCAGACGACCCCATGGTTTCGACCGGGCTCCACGGAAGGGGCCGTCGACGCGCACATCAGGAACCTGCGCCGCAAGACCGAGACCGACCCGCGCCACCCCATCGCGGCGAAGCCGTATGTCGACACAGCCTCGCGTTCCTTGCGGGCGTTCCTTCAGCGGCGCAGGTTCTCCCTCGCTGTCGTCGTCACCGCGTCGGCCAGCGTCGCCAGTGCGGGGGAGTCGAGTTTCCACTGCTGCCAGTACAGGGGGACCTCGGCCCAGCGGCCGGGGGCGAGGCGGACCAGCCGGCCGGTGCGCAGCAGCGGGTCGGCCTGGGACTCGGGGACCATGCCCCAGCCGAGGCCCGTGGCGACCGCCTCGGCGAACCCCTCCGAGGTGGGCACATAGTGCCGGTGCGCGCTCGCGGCGCCGAAGCCGGCGTCCAGCGCACGGATGAAGTCGTCCTGGAAGTCGTCGCGCCGGTCGAAGACGACCACCGGCGCCGCGGCCAGCGCCTCGGCCGGCGGCCCCGCCAGATGCTCCGCGGCGAACTCCGGGCTCGCCACGGGGAGGTAGCGCATCCGCCCGAGCAGGCGCACCGAACAGCCCGGCACCGGATCGGGCGACGAGGTCACCGCTGCCATCACCTGCCCCTCCCGCAACAGCGCCGCCGTGTGGTCCTCGTCCTCGCGGCGCAGTTCGAAACAGAGCCGCTGCTCGCCGGGCACCCGTCGCAGCGCCGGCAGGAACCAGGTGGCGAGCGAGTCCGCGTTCACCGCCACCGACACCCGCGTGGGCTCACCGGCCCCGCTGAGCCCCAGCTCACCGCGCGCGTCCCGGTCCAGCCGGGCCAGCTGCCTGGCGAACCGCACCAGCACCGCGCCGGACTCCGTCGGCAGCACCGGCTTGGTCCGCCGCAGCAGCACCCGGCCCGTGCGCTGCTCCAGCGCCTTGACCCGCTGGCTGACCGCCGAGGGCGTCAGGTGCAGGGCGGCCGCCGCCGCGTCGAACGTGCCCTCGTCCACCACCGCGAGCAGTGTCCGCACCTGATCCAGGGGCAGCTCCGGCACCATGGCGGCCGCTCACCTCCTCCGCTTCTCCCGGACAGCCTGTAGAACCGCTGATGCTACGTAAAAATCTTTAGCTGTACGCCGGGTGATCGCGCGGTTAGCGTCGTCGGCATGTCCGCCGCCCTGACCGCCGCTGCCGCCGGATTCGGCACCGGCCTCTCGCTCATCGTCGCCATCGGAGCCCAGAACGCGTTCGTCCTGCGCCAGGGCATCCGACGGGACGCGGTCCTCGCGGTCGTCGGCATCTGCGCCCTGTCCGACCTGGTGCTGATCGCGCTGGGCGTCGGCGGCGTCGGAGCGCTCGTCCTCGCCCGGCCCGGGGCGCTGAGGGCGGTCGCGCTGATCGGCGGCGGCTTTCTGCTCTGCTACGGCGTGCTCGCCGCCCGCCGCGTCCTGCGGCCGGCCGCCGCCGGTCTGCGAACGGAGGGCACGGCGGCGGGCTCCGGGCGGCGGGCGGTGCTCACCTGTCTCGCGCTGACCTGGCTCAACCCGCATGTCTATCTGGACACCGTGTTCCTGCTCGGTTCGCTGGCCGCCGACCGCGGCCCGCTGCGCTGGACGTTCGGTCTCGGCGCGGCCCTGGCCAGCCTGTGCTGGTTCGCGGCGCTCGGCTTCGGTGCCCGGCTGCTCGGCCGGGTGCTCGCCGGGCCACGGGCCTGGCGGGTCCTGGACGGCCTGGTCGCGGTGACCATGATCACGCTCGGCGCGCTGCTCGTCACCGGATCCTGAGACGATCGGGCACAGCGTTGCGGCCGATGGGGCCGCTGCTGCCATAGTGAAGCCCGAATCGAAAGATGTAACGAGCAACCAGGAAGCCTGTGGACACGAGCGAGAGCACCGGCGACAGCGCCGCGGCACGGCCCGACACCCCCGCCCCGGCGGCACGGCCGTCGGGCGGCTGGCGCCGCTGGGCGATGGACACCCGTCCCCTGCGTCGCCCCGCCTACCGCAGGCTGTGGTCCTCGACGGTCGTCACCGCGGTGGGCAGCCAGCTCACGGCCGTCGCCGTGCCCAAACAGATCTACGACATCACGCACTCCTCCGCCTGGGTCGGCTACGCGAGCCTCGCCGGGCTGCTGCCCATGGTGGTGTTCGCGCTGTGGGGCGGCGCGGTCGCGGACACGGTGGACCGCCGCAGACTGCTGCTGGTGACCAACATCGGCATCGCGGTCACCTCGCTGCTGTTCTGGGCGCAGGCCGTCGCCGGTATGGACTCGGTGGTCGTCCTGATGGTCCTGCTCGCCGTGCAGCAGGCGTTCTTCGGCCTCAACTCCCCGGCGCGCAGCGCCTCCATCGCCCGGCTCGTCCCCGCGGAGGAACTGCCCGCGGCCAACGCCCTCGGCTCGACGGTGATGCAGACCGGCCTGGTGGCCGGGCCGCTGCTGGCCGGCGCGCTGATCCCGGTCGTCGGCCTGCCCGAGCTGTACCTCATCGACGCCGTGGCGCTGTGCGTCACGGTGTGGGCGGTCGCGCGGCTGCCGGCGCTGCCGCCGCTCGGCAAGGCGCAGGCCCGGCGGGCCGGCCTGCGGGAGATCGCGGCCGGCTTCCGCTACATCTCCCTGCACAAGGTGCTGTTGCTGTCCTTCGTCGCCGACATCGTCGCCATGGTGTTCGGCATGCCCCGCGCCCTGTTCCCGCAACTGGCCGCGCAGACCTACGCCCCCTACGGCGAAGGTCTGGCGCTCGGTGTGCTGTTCGCCGGGATCCCCGTCGGCGCGGTGATCGGCGGGCTGTTCTCCGGCACGTTCTCCCGGGCACGCCGGCACGGCTTGATGGTCATCGGCGCGGTGGTCGGCTGGGGCGTGGCCGTCGCGGGCTTCGGGCTGAGCCGCAACCTCTGGATGGCGCTGGCGTTCCTCGCCGCCGCGGGCGTCGCCGACATGGTCTCCATGGTCTTCCGCGGGGCGATCCTGCTGTCCGCCGCCACCGACGAGATGCGCGGGCGCATGCAGGGGGTGTTCACGGTCGTCGTCGCGGGCGGTCCGCGCCTGGCCGACGTGCTGCACGGCACGGCGGGCTCCGCCTTCGGGCCGCGCGCGGCCGTCGCGGGCGGCGGCCTGCTGGTGGTCGTGGTGATGCTGGCGCTGGCCGCGGCGGTGCCCGCGCTGCGCCGCTACCGAGGCTGAGGCGCTAGAGCCTGCTGCGCCGGTGCAGCGTGTACTGCTCCATGAGCTTGCCCCGCGTCAACTCCAGGCGGTGGGCGAGGATTTCGGCGACGGTCCGCACCAGCGACAGCCCGAGCAGCGGGTCCTCCACGCTGAGCGCGAGCACCGCGGAGGCGTCGTACTCGTAGGCCCGTACGAAGCTGAACGCCACGGCGCCGAAGTCCCAGGTGTACGGCGGGAAGAGCCATGACCAGCCGAGCAGGTCGCCCGCGCCGAGGCTCGCCACCGTCACCCGCTGATGGGTCGTCACCTGCTGGTCGAGGTTGACCGCACCCGACCGGATCACCCAGAACCGGTCGGCCGTGCCCCCGGCCTCGAAGATCCTGGTGTCCTCCGGGAAGGACACCTCCCGCGCCAGCTCCATGAGGCGCTCGCGCTGTTGTTGCGGGAGGGCGGTCAGCAGTTTTATCGCTTTGGTCATGGCGCAGGGCTCCTCGCGGGCCGGGGATTCCGGAGTTCTCCCTACGCCCATTTCAGCCGCTGCCGCCGCCCCGGGCACCTCGGGGGCGGGGAATCGCGTGGATCCGGCCCGGCGGGCGGAAAAGAGCCCTGGCTGGGCGGGGGTCACCAGCCAGGGCGGTACCTGGTGGGCCGGGCAGGACCGGAGCGGTCGACCGCGGTCCCGGTATGGATGAACGGTAAACCGTCCCTGGGGCGCTCGGGCACCGGAAACCGGGTCGCGTGACCTGTTTCACTGTCCGGCCCGGGGCCCGGGGCCCGGCGCGGCGAAGGCACGCCGCCCCCGAGCCGCGGCCTCGGGCTCGTGGCCTTGGTCCGTGTTTGTTCCCCCAGGGCAAGGGCAGACGGAGTGTCGTGCTCCGAGGCGCGCCCCACGGGAGCGGTACGACCCACCTCCCTGAACCCACAGTCCAGGAGCGATAACCGCATGCTCACTCAACTGTCCACAAGCAAGCGGCCCCACGACGACGCCCCCGACACCGCGGCCCTGTTCGCCCGGCTCGCCGAGTCGGCCGACGGACCCCGCCGCGACGAGGTGCGTGAGGAACTGGTGACGGCCTGGCTGCCCATGGCCCACCGGATCGCCGGCCGGTTCCGCGACCGCGGCGAGTCCATCGAGGATCTGCGGCAGGTGGCCGCGCTCGGCCTCGTCAAGGCCGTCGACCGGTACGATCCGGTCCGCGGCCCCTTCGAGAGCTATGCCGTGCCCACCATCACCGGAGAGATCAAGCGGCACTTCCGGGACCGGATGTGGGCCCTGCGGGTGCCCCGCCGGGTGCAGGACCTGCGCAACCGGGTCCGCCTGGCCCGCCGCGAACTCACCCAGCACCCCGGCGCCGGCGAACCCTCGGTCACCGACATCGCCCGCCACACCGGCCTCACCGAGGACGAGGTCGGCACCGGCCTGGAGGCCCTGGAGAGCTTCAGCACCCTGTCCCTGGACGCCGAACCGGCCCCCGACGGCGGGGGGCACCCGCTCGCGGACGTCCTCGGCGCGGCCGACCCCTCCTACGACGTCGTCGTCGACCGGGAATCCGCCAAGGAGGGCCTGCGCCGGCTGCCCGAGCGGGAACGGGCCATCCTCTATATGCGCTTCTTCGAGGACATGACCCAAAGCCGCATCGCCGACCGCCTCGGCATCTCCCAGATGCATGTCTCGCGTCTCATCAGCCGCAGTTGTGCCCGCGTCCGTGCCGAGGCGCTCGGCCGGCGACGCGGCACCGGCGGCCCGACGTCCCGCTGAACCACCGCGGCCCCGCGCCCACTTGGCCCCTGGCGTGGCCTCTGCTCACTTCGTGTCGCGCTCGACCGGCACCCGGAGCGGCCGGGCCAGGCCCACCACCGCCTCGTCCAGCCGTTGCAGGTGGCGCAGCACCCGGTCGGTGACCTGCCCGTAGCGCGGGGTGGCCGGTGTGCCCGGCCGCAACAGGGACGCGATGCTCGGGCCGGTCTCGACCCCGGCCGCCGCCTGCCCGTCCCTGATCTGCGCGGCGATCGCCTCGATATTGCGCACGATCCTGCCGCCCGCGCCGCGCAGCCGCGGGTCCGCCGCCATCGACGGATGCGACGGCAGGAGCACGGCGGTCGCCGCCAGGGACCGGGCATGGTAGGCGCACGTCTCCAGCAGCGCCACCACATAGCGCACGGTGTCCCTGCGCGAGCGCAGCGGCGTGATCGGGTGGATGAGCGGCTGCGCCGAGGCACGCAGGTCCGCCAGCGCCTGGTCCAGCTCCCGCGCCCGGTCCAGCAGCTCCACCGGGGGCGCCCCGCTCAGCTGGTCGACCGCGGACCGTGTGATGTCCGCCAGCCGGTCCAGCACGGTGACCAGCAGTTCGTTCGTACGGCGGTCCGTTGCCACCGGCAGCACCACCGCCGCCGCGATGATGCCGCAGGCCGCGCCCAGCGCCGTCTCCTCCACCCGCAGCACCAGGACGGCCAGGCTGTAGGTGTTGAGCAGGGTGTACAGCAGTCCCAGCATCGCCGTGACGAAGAACGACATCAGCGTGTAGGACAGCGGGGCCGTGTAGAACATCGCGAAGATGAACAGCAGCACCAGCGCGAACGCCGTCCACGTGTGGTGGCCGACCAGACCCGCGAGCCCGATGCCCGCCACCACACCGAGGACCGTGCCCAGCAGCCGGCGGTAGCCCTTCACCAGGATCTCGCCCGTCGACGCGGTGTTGAGGAACACGATCCAGCAGGTCAGCACCGCCCAGTACCAGCGCTGGCTGGACAGCAGCTCACCGCCGACGATGGCGAGCGCCGAACCCGCGGCCACCTGCGCGGCCGAGCGCGTGGTGGGCCGTCGCAGCCCGGTGGGCGCCGCCTCGTCCGCCGCGCGCTCCTCGCCGCCGCCGATCGCCGCGTCCTCCGTGTCCAGCTCCTCGCGCGAGCGGGTCGTCGCGGGCGTGTCGCCGGACTCGTCCTGCGGCCCGTCCAGGGCGATACGCAGCCCGAGGACGGCCCGCGCGCTCTCGCCAAGACCCCGGAAGACGTCCTGCACGGCGGGCGACGCGTGCGGCAGGTTCTCCTCCTCCCGGTAGCCGAGCAGCCGGTTGCGGACCCGGGACAGCGCCGTCCCCCGGTCCGCGCCGGTCGGCCGCAGCACCAGCAGGCGCAGCGCCTGAAGGTCCCGGCGCAGCGCCGTCATCGTCTCGTCCCGCACCGGTTGTGCGACGCCCGAGGGCGGCGGCGCGCCCGGCAGATGCAGGGTGAGCGTGGTCGCGCGCTCGGCGCTGCGCGCGGTCAGCAGCAACAGACCGAGCCGTTCCGCGGCGATCTCGGCCTCCGCGATGCGCCGCTGGAGCAGCCCCGCCACCGCCTCGTCCAAGGCGCCGTCCGCGAGCCGGCCCTGGATCATCAGCGCGCTCTCGTGCAGCCGCGCGGTCCTGACCCGGACCACTTCCAGGGCCTTGTCCATGTCGTCGGGGCCGGCGTCCAGCAGGTCGATCTGGGCCGCGACCAACTGGCCGAGCCGGGCCCTGAAGGCCCGGCGCAGCCGGTCCAGGATGCCCGCGGGCGTCTGCGCCACCAGCACGAACCGGGCGACCGCGCTGCATCCGAAGGCCAGCAGGAGCGCCCCGTACAGCCCGGGCAGCGACGGCACGCTCGCGCGCACGAAGAGGGAAAGGAAGTAGATCTGGAAGCCGATCAGACCGAGCGCCGTGCCCCGGTCGCCGAACCGGCGGCCGTAGACCGCGCAGAAGATGAGCGCCACGAAGAACAGGTCACCGATCACCACGCGCGTGTTCAGCAGCGCGCCGAGCGACAGGGAGACCAGCGCCACCGGCAGGCCCAGCGCCAGCGTCACGGCCTGCTGGTCGCGCCGCTTCTCACGGATGGCGAAGGTGGCGACCATCGCCGCCATGGCCCCGGCCACCAGATGGGTCACATCGGCCCGCAGCAGCGCCAGGACGAGCAGGGTCAGGGCGATGGCCGTCACCGTGCGCAGCCCCGCGGTGAGCCGGAGCAGCCCCGGGTCCCAGGCCGCGAGCCGGTCCCACGGCTCCGTCCGCACCGACCGTTCCGCTGTCCTCACACCGCCGCGCTCTCTCCCGTGTCACGTCCTGGTCCGCCACATGATCTGCGACCCAGCATGGCATGGCCACGATCCGCGCCGGACCCCGGTACGGGCCGGGTGCCGGATGCCGGCGGGGCCGCCGGCCGGTCCCCGGCTCCAACCGGGCGCCGGCGGGCGGTTCAGTCCGCAGGACTGTCCAGGGGCAGGCCCGCCACATGTGCCCGCACCTGGTCGGGCGTCAGATACGCGTTGGTGTACTCGAAGTCCTTGAGCTTCGCGGGGCGGCGCGCCTGGAACCCGGTGCGCACGAAATCGTCGCCGCCGATGGCGTTGAGCAGCCAGTTGGTCATGACCCGGGTCTTGGCGACACTGGTGCGCAGCGCCGACCAGTGATAGCCGCGGGCGACGGCCTGCGCGGGCAGACCGCGCAGTTCGACGCCCAGCGGCTTGGAGACGGCGTCCCGGCCCCCGAGGTCGACGACGAGCCCGAGGTCACGGTGCGCGTACGGGCGCAGCGGCTGGTTGCGCAGCGTCGCGATGACATTGTCGGCGACCCGCTTGCCCTGACGGATGGCGTGCTGCGCGGTCGGCGGGCAGACCGCGCCACCCTCGGGTTTGGCCTGGTCCGGGACGGCGGCGGCGTCGCCCAGCGCGAACACCCCGTGGTGCCCCGGCAGCGTCATCTGCGCGGTGACCGCGAGCCGCCCGCGCACGGTGTCCGCGCCGAGCGTCGCGATCAGCGGGCTGGCGACGACTCCTGCCGTCCAGATCAGCGTGCGGGTGGGCACCACCCGGCCGTCGGTGAAGGTGACCTCCTTCGGGCCCGCCTTCGCGATCGAGACCCCCAGGGAGATCTCGATCCCGCGCCGGCGCAGAATCTCCTGGGCGCTGCGGCCGAGCTTGTCGCCCAGCTCCGGCATCAGCCGGGGCGCGATGTCGATCAGGTGCCACTTGATCAGGGCCGGGTCCAGCCGCGGGTAGCGGCGCAGCGCGCCGTGCGTCAGGCGTTGCAGACAGGCCGCGGTCTCGGTGCCGGCGTAACCGCCGCCGACCACCACGAACTGCAGCCGCGCGGCGCGTTCGGCGGGGTCGTCGCTGGCGTCGGCGAGGTCGAGCTGCGAGATGACGTGGTCGCGTACATAGGCGGCCTCCGCGAGGGTCTTCATGCCGTAGGCGTGATCGGTCAGGCCGGGAATGTCGAAGGTGCGGGTCACACTGCCCGGGGCGAGCACGAGGTAGTCGTACGGTTCGTCGACGACCTTGTCGGTGATCGTCTGGATCACGCACACCTTGGCCCTCAGATCCACGCCGATGGCACCGCCCGGGATGATCCGGGTGCGATACCGCCTGCTGCGGCGCAGCGACAGCGCGATCGACTGGGGCGTCAGCACGCCGGAGGCGACCTGCGGCAGCAGCGGCATATAGAGCTGGTACGAGTACGGCGTCACCAGCGTGACGTCGGCCTCGTCGGGGGCCAGCTTCCGCTCCAGGCGGCGAACGCACTCCACACCGGCGAAGCCTGCGCCCACCACCAGGATCCTGGGTCGTGTCACGGTGTCCATCCCTTCTGCGGCTGCGGGCGGGTCCGGTTCGACGTGCTCCCCCGCACCGGATCGCTGCTGCGCACCACACCGATCCCACCGCGCCCCGGGTGGTTCCGCCACCGGGAGCGGCAGCTCGAACGCGTGGGCACCGTCTGCCCCGCCAGGAACCGGAGTAACCCGCACGCCGCCCGGCATGCCCCCCGACGGCCGTGCCGCACCGGGGGCCCGGACCACCGCCGGCGCACGGCGGCGAGCCGGCCGACGTGGCGTCGCCGACCGGCGCGCTCCATACGAGCGGTGCCGACCCCGGGGTGCGGCGGCTGCGTGCCCGGGCCCTGAGGCGGCTGTCAAGGGCGGCGAGCCGGCGCCGGGCACCGGCACCGGAGCCAGCTGTCGGTGACGAGGTGCGGCGTGGTCGCGCAGCGCCCCGGATGACGCCGTGCCGTGTGCACGGCCCGGCCGCTCACCAGGGCAGGAAGGCGTGGATGTCCTTGCCGCCGTCGGTGACCACCACACTGACCTGGTCGCACAGCGTGTCCACGAGCCGCCACCCGACGCCGCCGCCACCCGTGCGCGGGGTGAAGGGCCGCGGCTCGGGACGCACGGTGCTGGTGTCGTGCATCGTGATGTGCACACCGTCGAACGTGCGGCGCATCCGCAGGGCGAACGGCCCCGGCGCGTACTGCACGGCGTTTGCGGCCAGCTCCGTCACCACCAGCAGGATGTCGTCCCAGTACTCGGGCGCGGACGGCGGCGTTCTGCGCGCGAGGTCGCCGAGGAAGTCCTGCGCGGCGAGCCGGGCACCGGTCACATTGCGCAGCTCACCCGGGAAGGAGACCCAGCGGTCGAAGGCCTCCTCCGAGAGGGGTGTGTTGTTCCGTCGTGGTCCGGTCGCCATTGTCATCCCCAGCGCCGTGTGTACCGGACTGCCGTCCCGGCCTTTCCCTTCCTGGGCTGGGTTCCCGCGCGCGGCCCGGCTACGCCTCCCGATCAACGGAACACGCTGTCCGAGTCGTCCCAGTCGGCCGGCTCCTCCCGCGGCGGCCGCCGCAGGGCCTCCGAGCGTGCCTGGTACATCGCGTCGATCTCGGCGGCGTAGTGCCGGGCGATGGCGTCCCGGCGCAGTTTCATCGACGGCGTCAGCAGCCCGTTGGACGTGTCGAACGGCGTGGGCAGCACCCGGTGCACCCGGATGGACTCCGAGCGTGACACGGCGCTGTTGGCGGCGGCCACGGCCCGCGCGATCTCCTCCCGCAGCGCGTTCTCCTCCCGCACGTCCCGGCCGGGCGCCTCGCCCTGCGACGCCGGCGTCGAGCGCCAGTGCGCGAGGAACTCCGGGTCCAGGGTGATCAGGGCACCCACGCACGGCCGGTCGTCGCCCACGACCACCGCCTGGTGGACGAGGGGATGCATGCGCAGCCGCTGCTCCAGCGGGGCCGGCGCCACGCACTTGCCGCTGCTGGTGATGATGACGTCCTTCTTGCGGCCCGTGATGGTCAGATAGCCCTCGGAGTCCAGCCGCCCGAGGTCCCCGGTGGCCAGCCAGCCGCCGCGCAGTGCCCACCGCGTCGCCGCCTCGTCGTTGACGTAGCCCTGGAACACCGACGGGCCGCGCACCAGGATCTCCCCGTCCTCGGCGATCTGGATCCGGGTGCCCGGCAGGGCCTGGCCCACGGTGCCCGACTTCTCCCGGCCCAGCGGCTGCATGGTGATCCCGCCGCCCGACTCGGTCAGCCCGTAGCCGTCGTTCACATAGACGCCGATGCCCTCGTAGAAGAGGGACAGCTCCCGGCTGAGCGACGAGCCGCCCGAGCTGCCGCGGACCACCCGGCCGCCCAGCGTGGCCCGCAGCCTGCGGTACACCGTCCGCTCGTACAGGGCGTGCTGGAGCCGCAGGTCGAACCCGGGTCCTGCCCCCGTGCCCAGCCGCCGCCGCTCCTCGGCCGCGGCGAAGTCCCGCGCCGTCCGCGCCGCCCGCTCGAACAGCGCGCCCCGGCCGGCCTGCTGGGCCGCGCGCAGGAAGTTCTTGTACAGCTTCTCGAACAGGGACGGCACCCCGTAGAAGTAGGTGGGCCGGAAGGTGCGCAGCGCCGAGGCCAGCGCCGCGTCGGTCGTCTCGGGCTCATGGCCCAGCAGGATGCCGCCGCGCAGGCACAGCACCTGGATCATCAGCCCGTACACGTGCGAGAACGGCAGGAAGGCCAGCACGGACGCCTGCTCGCCCGGTGGCGCCGCCGTGTGCGCCCAGCCCGCGAGCAGCGTGTCGCACGGATACGCCAGTCCGCGGTGGCTCAGCGCGCAGCCCAGCGGGCGGCCCGAGGTGCCGGAGGTGTAGGCGACGACCGCGGTCGAGTCCGGCAGCACGATCCGGCGCAGCGACTCCACGGTGGTCAGCGGGATGACCGCGCCCCGCTCCACGAGCTGCGGCAGCGCGTCCGTGTCCAGCTGCCACACGTGTCGCAGCCGGGGCAGCCGCGCGCACAGGGTGCCCACCGTCATGACGCCCTGTTCGTCCTCCACCAGCACGGCCACACAGTCGGCGTCGCGCAGGATCCACTCGACCTGCTCGCGCGAGGAGTGCGGATGGATCGCCACGATCTCCGCGCCCACCGTCCACAGGGCGTGGCCGAACACGGTCCACTCGTAACGGGTGCGGGCCATCACGGCGACCCGGTGGCCCGGTGAGATCCCGCAGGCGACCAGGCCCTTGGCCAGGTCCACCACCTCGTCCCGCAGTTCGACGGCCGTCACCTGACGCCATCCGGCCGGGGTGTCGTCCGTGCGGCGGGCCAGCACCGGCAGGGTGGGGTCGCGGGCCGCGGTGTCGAAGACGGTGTCGGCGAGCCCGCCGGTCAGGTCAGGGGCGAGGTCTGGAGCGAGGGCGAGTTCGCGCATGCGCTGCTCCTGGGATGTACGGAGGGTGACGCCGTCGAACACCTTTGTGGCCGACGGTGCTCGAATCTAGCCCAGGCGAGCGCGATTGGGGTCAAGATCGGGGAACTGATCGGACCGGTCCGCGGGCGCCGGTACCAGCCACACCGTGGCGAGCGGCGGCAGGGTGAGACACAGGTGCCCGTCCCGCGGCACGATGAGACCCCGGTCGGTGATGTCGCTGCCCCCGTAGCGCGCGCTGTCGGTGTTGAGCGCCTCCCGCCACGCGGCAACGCCCTTCGGCACGGCGAGCCGGTAGTCGTGGCGGACGACGGGGGAGAAGTGGGACACCGACAGCAGGGGTGTCCCGTCGGCGTCGTACCTCAGGAACGCGAACACGTTGTCGTCGGCGGCGTCGGCGCTGTCGGCGGTGATCCACTGGAAGCCGGTGGGGTCGGTGTCGCGTTGCCACAGGGCGGGGGTGGCGCGGTAGACGGTGTTGAGGTCGCGTACGAGGTCGAGGACGCCGCGGTGGTCGGGTTCGGCCGGGTAGCCGGGGTCGAGCAGCCGCCAGTCGGGGCCGTGTGTTTCGGACCATTCGGCGCCCTGGGCGAACTCCTGGCCCATGAAGAGGAGTTGTTTGCCGGGGTGGGCCCACATGAAGGCGAGGTAGGTGCGGTGGTCGGCGCGTTGCCGCCACCAGTCGCCGGGCATCTTCGAGACCAGTGAGCGCTTGCCGTGCACGACCTCGTCGTGGGAGATCGGCAGGATGTAGTTCTCGCTGTAGGCGTACACCATGGAGAAGGTCATCTCGTGGTGGTGGTACGTGCGGTGCACCGGCTCGTGCCGCATGTACTGGAGCGAGTCGTGCATCCAGCCCATGTTCCACTTCAGGCCGAAGCCGAGGCCGCCGCTGTCCGTGGGCCGGGTGACGCTGTCCCAGGCGGTCGACTCCTCGGCGATGGTGACCACGCCCGGGCAGCGGCGGTAGACGGTGGCGTTCATCTCCTGCAGGAACGCCACCGCGTCCAGGTCCTCGCGTCCGCCGAACACATTCGGTGTCCACTGGCCCGAGTCGCGTGAGTAGTCGAGGTAGAGCATGGAGGCGACGGCGTCCACGCGCAGGCCGTCGATGTGGAACTCCTCGCACCAGTACACGGCGTTGGCAACCAGGAAGTTGCGCACCTCGCGGCGCCCGAAGTCGAACTCGTACGTCCCCCAGTCGGGATGCTCCGCGCGCCGGGAGTCCCCGGGCTCGTACAACGGATCACCGTCGAACCGGCCCAGCGCCCAGTCGTCCTTGGGGAAGTGGGCCGGTACCCAGTCCATGAGGACGCCGATGCCCGCCCGGTGCAGGGCGTCGACCAGGTACTTGAAGTCGTCGGGGGTGCCGAGGCGGGCGGTCGGTGCGTAGAAGCCGGTGACCTGGTAGCCCCAGGAGCCGCCGAAGGGGTGCTCGGCGACCGGCATCAGCTCCACATGGGTGAAGCCCAACTCGTTCACGTACGCGGGGAGTTCATCGGCAAGCTGACGATAGGTCAGTCCTGGTCGCCAGGACGGCAGATGGACCTCGTACACGGAGAACGGCGCCTCGTGCACCGGGATGTCCGCGCGGTGCGCCAGCCACGCGTCGTCGCCCCACTCGTAGTGCGAGGAGGTCACCACGGAGGCCGTCGCGGGCGGCACCTCCGTGCGGCGCGCCATCGGGTCCGCCTTGAGGAACCGGTCGCCGCGGCGCGAGGTGATCTCGAACTTGTACCGGGCGCCCTCGCCCACGCCCGGCACGAACAGTTCCCAGACACCCGAGGAGCCGAGCGAACGCATCGGGTACTGCGTGCCGTCCCAGCTGGTGAAGTCGCCGGTGACCCGCACGCCCCGGGCGTTCGGCGCCCACACCGAGAAGCGGGTGCCCGCCACGCCCTGGTGCGTCATGGGCTCGGCGCCCAGCGCCCGCCACAGCCGCTCGTGCCGGCCCTCGCCGATCAGATGCAGATCCAGCTCGCCGAGGGCGGGCAGAAAGCAGTAGGGGTCGGCCGTCTCGTGGACGGTGACCCCGTTTTCGGTGTTCTCGGTGTTCTCGGCGTATTCGGCGTATTCGACCAGCAGCGTGTACGCCGGGATCGTCGCGTGCGGCAGCACGGCCGAGAAGAGCCCGTCGCCCTCGTGGACCAGTGCGCTGCGCATCCCGTCTACCAGCACGCTCACCGCGCGGGCGAAGGGACGCAGCGCCCGGAACAGGGTGCCGCCCGGCACCGGGTGGGCCCCCAGCAGGGCGTGCGGGTCGTGGTGGGCGCCGGCGAGCAGCCGCTCGCGGTCGGCCGGATCCAGCCGGAGCGCCGTCGTCGTCGCGGGGCCCGACGGCCCGGGGAGCGAGGTGTCGCGCAGTGCCATGGTGTCAGCCTTCCCTGACGACGAGCCGCTCGATCGCGGCCATGGGAACGGGCAGCCAGTCGGGACGGTGCCGGGCCTCGTACACGGCCTCGTACACCGCCCGGTCGGTCTCGTGGGCTCGCAGCAGCGCGTGCTTTCGGCGCGGGTCCCACCCGGCCCGGGCGGCATAGCCCGCGCAGTAGGCCTCCCGGCAGCGGTCGGCCCACTCGGGATGCCAGGGGCGCCGCTGCCGGGCCGCGTAGTCGAAGGAGCGCAGCATGCCGGCGACGTCCCGCACCGGCGACTGCGCGCTGCGCCGCTCGGAGAGCGGGCGCGAGGGCTCGCCCTCGAAATCGATGACGAACCAGTTCCGCCCGGCCCGCAGCACCTGCCCGAGATGCAGGTCGCCGTGGATGCGCTGGGCGGGCGGCGCGGCGTCGTGGCCGTCCAGCGCCCCGAACGCGGTGCGCAGCCTGGGGACGAACGGCGCGAGGGCCGGCACACAGTGCGCGGCCGCCTCCAGCCGGGCGGTCATCGCGGCCACCGTGTGACCGTTCTCGCCGCCGCCCGCGGACGGGAAGGCGGTGGCGAGCGCCACATGCACATCGGCCGTGGCCTGCCCCAACTCATAGGCCTCGGTGGTGAAATCGTCCCCCGCGGCGAGCGCGCGCAGCGCCAGCGTCCAGCCGTCGGCGGCGTCCGGCAGGAACGGCTGGAGCACCCCGAGCGTCGCCGGCCGCGGCTCGGTCGTCCGGAACCAGGCGACCGGCGCGGGCACCCGCGTGCAGCCCTCGCCGGCCAGCGCCCCCGGCACCTCCAGGTCCGGGTTGATGCCGGGCTCCACCCGGCGGAACACCTTCAGGATGTACGCGTCGCCGTACACCAGCGAGGAGTTGGACTGCTCCGCGTCCAGCAGACGCGGCGCGAGCCCGCCGGGCACCCGCACGGCCGCATCCGCCTCGAAGCGCAGCGGGCCCGCCGTGCCCGGCTGCCGCAGCCGCTCCAGGAGCAGCGCGGCCGAACGCGGGTCGTGCAGCGCGTCGTAGAGGGCGACGCCCGCGAGCGGGCCTTCCCGCACCCGGCCTATGAACGCCCGTTCCAGATGCGGCGCCGGATGCGCGCGCATGCCGAGCAGCAACTGGTAGCAGGCGCCGGCCGGGGGCGGGCCGCCGGGCGCCGGGACACCGCCCTGCCCGGTGTGCACCAGCAGATGCAGACAGCCCGGGAACAGCTCGGTCATGGACAGCAGGGCGAGGTCCGTGACGGGCCGGTCCCGGCCCGCGAACCAGCGCTGCCTGGGCAGCCATTCGCTGAGCAGCCCGGTCAGGGAGGACATCGGCCGGTCGGGGCCGGCCTCGCCGCGCGGCCTGGGCGATACGGTCTTCGGCATGGTGAGGCGTCCTTTCCTCGGCGCCGCGCGCTCAGCGTCGTCGGCCGATACGGGATGCGACTCGGGAGAGCCGGAACCAGTAGAAGCCGTGGCCCGCGAGGGTGAGGAGATAGGGGAGTTCACCGATGGCGGGAAAGCGTACTCCGCCGACGAGTTCGACGGGATGCCGTCCGTCGTAGGCCCGCAGGTCGAGTTCGGTGGGCTGGGCGAAGCGGGAGAAGTTGTGGACGCACAGGACGAGGTCGTCCTCGTGTTCGCGCAGGAAGGCGATGACCGCGGGGTTGGTGGA
>NZ_JBEPAP010000047.1:0-74308 GCF_040298665.1 Streptomyces sp. NPDC001508 | reverse complement strand
TGGGGTGTGGGGGCGCCGTGTCGGGCGCCGCGCCCCCCCCCCCCGACAACGCGGCGTGGGGGCACCTCCCGGCCGAAGGCTGGGGGAGTGCCGTGCCAGGCGTCGCGGGCCAGACGGGACTTTCGAAACCCGCCCTAGGTCGGTGCGCCGGTGGCCCGTCGGACCGCGCGCTGACACGGCGTACTTCTTGGCCGGCGCGGAAACCCCTTCAGCGGCCGGCCTCCTTCGAGACCAGGGCCACCGCCTCGTCCGCATCGTCCGTCACGTGGAGGAAGGTCAAGTCCGCCTCGGTGGCCTTGCCTTGGGCGATCAACGTGGTCGTGAGCCAGTCGATCAGGCCGCCCCAGTAGGCGCTGCCAAGCTGCTACCGCATCACGGTGCCATCGTCGCGCGCCGCCGGGCCGAAGTGGAGCGCCGGACACTCATCTCCTCCGCCTTCGTCCGGGACGAGCTTCCCGACTGGCGCATCGAGGGTGTGGGGATCGGACCGTCCCAGTGGATTCGTCTCCCGCTGCGAGACACAGCCGAGTTCGTGGGCTTCGCTTACGAACAGGGCACCGCGGTGGGATACGGCGGCATGTATCGCAGCGACGGCCGGCCGTCCGCACACCTGCGAGTGACCCTCACGTCGGACGACCACCACATCATGACCGCGCTCCGCAACCTCCGTGACGCCTGGTCAGCCTTCCCGCTGCCACACGAAATGCTTCCAAGCCGCACCGATGCCGGCAAGAGCCAATCAGACGCCGACTGGCCTCTTCGCTCGGAGTTCACGGCGTCATCCACAACGGACCGGTCGATGGATCAAGGCTCATGCGCCCCCGCCCTCGGAGGCGGTGACGCGGGGAACGGCGCGATCGACACGGCGCGACCGACCACGACGGACCCGCACTCGCCGAACAACCGAATCTCCCGAGCCCTCGGGCGCCCTCGCCCCCGGCGGTGCGGCGCCGTACTCGCCGAACCACCGAAGCGTCCCGAGCCCTTGGGCGCCCCGGCGGTGCGGACCCGCACTCGCCGAACAACCGAATCTCCCGAGCCCTCGGGCGCCCTCGCCCCCGGCGGTGCGGCGCCGCACTCGCCGAACCACCGAAGCGTCCCGAGCCCTTGGGCGCCCCGGCGGTGCGGCGCCGTACTCTTCGAACCACCGAAGCGTCCCGAGCCCTTGGGCGCCCCGGCGGAGAGGCGCCGTACTCTTCGAACCACCGAATCTCCCGAGCCCTTGGGCGCCCTCGCCCCCGGCGGTGCGGCGCCGTACTCGCCGAACCACCGAAGCGTCCCGAGCCCTTGGGCGCCCCCGCCAAAGATCTCCGTCAGGGCCGCCCGCCGCTCCCGTACGGCGCGTACAGATCGAGGAGGCGGACGCGCGACGCGTGCAGCCGCTGGGCGACCACCCGGCCCACCCAGACCGCGACCGCCCGCCCGAACTCGGCGTCCTGCGCGCACATCGACCGCACGGTCCCCGCGTCGAACTCGTACGCCCGCACCGGACTGGCCGCCTCGGCCCCCAGCTGCCACAGGTACGGCGGGAAGTGCCAGGACCAGCCGACCAGTTCGCCCGGGCCCAGCGACTCGACGACGGCCGCGCGCCGGCCCGGCACGTGCAGGTCGAGGGCGACGGTACCGGTGCGCACGATCCACAGCCGGTCGGCCCGTCGGCCCTCCTCGAACAGCCGGGTGCCGGCCTCGAAGGAGACCTCACGGGCGATCCGCATCAGTCGTTCGCGGTGCTCGGCCGCGAGGGCCGCGTTCAGGGTGGTGGCGGAGGTCATCGCACCGGCTCCTTTCGTTCGCTGCTCGCGGCGGGGCGGCGCCCAGCGCCGTGGGGTTCTTTCTGCCAGCGTGTCCGCGTGCCCGGCCGGACGCCACGGGCCGCACGGACCGCACTCCGGGTCGTTCGGCCCCGGTGGGCGGACGACCCGCCCCTCGCACCGTCCGCCCGCCGGTGCGAGGGTGAGACGGGGGGAAGTCCCCGCGCCGCACCACCGGCGGCCCGAGGAGAGGCGGTGGCGACGATGACCCGGCCGACGACGACCTGGCCCCTGGTCGTGGGGGTCGACGGTTCGGACGGAAGCCAGCGCGCGGTCGACTGGGCGGCGGACGAGGCCGCCCGGCACGGTCTGCCGCTGCGGCTCGTGTACGCCTCCCTCTGGGAGCACTACGAGGCCGGCGCCTTCGGCGAGCGCGAGCACCAGGCCGAGCGCCGGCTGGCGGAGCACATCGTGGCGGCCGCGGCCGAACGCGCCGCGCGCCGGGCGCCGGGCGTGAAGATCGACACGGATGTCGTCCCCGAGGAACCGGCCGACGCCCTGCTGCGCGAGGCCGGCCACGCCTTCGCGGTGGTGACGGGCACCCGCGGTCACGGCGCGCTCACGGAACTGCTGCTCGGCTCGGTGGGCCGCACGGTCGCCGACCACGCCGAAGGCCCGGTGATCGTCGTCCGCGGCGACCGGGCGGGCCTGGCCGGCACGCACGCGCGGATCCTGCTCGGCGCCGGTGAGCCGGGCACCGCCGCCGACGCCGTGCGCTTCGCGTTCCATGAGGCCGAGGCGCGCAAGTGCACCCTCGACGTGGTCCGCGCCTGGCACTGTCCCGTCTACGAGAGCGCCGAGTTCCCCGCGCCGTCCGAGGACCCGTCCCGTGCGCGGGAGCGGCAGGCCGCCGCCACCCTGGACGCGCTGCTCCAGGACGCCATCGCCGAGCACCCCCGGGTCCGGGTGCGGCGCGCCACCGTGCGGGGCTCGGCGCGCAGGACGCTGCTGCGCCGCTCGGCCGCCGCCGACCTCGTGGTCATCGGCGCCTGCCGCTCCACCGGCCCCTTCGGACCGGGCTTCGGGCACGCGGGACACGCCCTGCTGCGCCACGCGGCCTGTCCCGTGGCCGTCGTGCCGCACCGCAGGTGAGCCACCGCCCCGCTGCGCCCGCCCGCGCCGGTGGCGCACCGCGCCCGCTGACCGGACAGTGGGGGAGGAGACGGAGGACCGCACGGGCCCGCAGGATGCGACGAAGGGGGCCGCAGTGACCGGCTGGACCTGGGAGTACGACGACTACGACCCCGCTGACGAACGCCTCAGGGAGTCGCTGTGCACCCTGGGCAACGGCTACTTCGCCACGCGCGGGGCGCTGCCCGAGTGCGTGGCGGACGCCGTGCACTACCCCGGCACATACGCGGCGGGCTGCTACGACCGGCTCACCTCCAAGGTGGCGGGGCAGCGGATCGAGAACGAGGACATGGTCAACCTGCCGAACTGGCTGCCGCTGCGTTTTCGCCCCGCGGGGCACGACTGGCTGACCCCCGACACCGCGACGGTGCTCGGCCACCGCAAGGTCCTGCACCTGGACTTCGGCCTGCTGGAGCGGCACACCCGCTACGGGCTCGGCGACGGAAGGGTGCTGTTCGTGCGGCAGTTGCGCCTCGTCCACATGGCCGACCCCCATCTGGCCGCGCTGCGCACCGAGTTCACCGCCGAGGGCTTCGCCGGCGAACTCGACGTCGAAGCCGCCCTCGACGGCGGGGTCGGCAACTCGGGTGTGGCCCGCTACCGCGATCTGGACGGCCGCCATCTCACCCATGTGCTTACCGGTGCCGCGGCCCCCGACACGGTCTGGCTGCGCTGCCGCACCCGCACCTCGGACATCCGGATCGGCCTGGCCGCGCGTCTGACCGCGGACGTGCCGGTGACCGTCGCGCACGAACACCTGCGAGCCGTGCAGCGGCTCCGCCTGAGCCTCACCCCGGGCCGCACCGTCCGCGTCGACAAGACCGTCGCCCTGCACACCTCGCACGACCTCGCGATCAGCGACCCGCTGCGCGCCGCCACCGACCGGGTCGGCGCCGCGGCCGGCTTCGACGAACTGCTCGCCGGGCACCGTACGGCCTGGGAGCAGCTGTGGACCCGTACCGGCCTCGACGTGCCCGGCCGGGCGGGTCATATCCTGCGGCTGCACCTCTTCCATGTGCTCCAGACGCTCTCGCCGCACACCGCCGACCTGGATGTGGGCGTGCCCGCCCGCGGGCTGCACGGGGAGGCGTACCGCGGCCATGTCTTCTGGGACGAACTGTTCGTGCTGCCCTACCTCAACCTGCACTTCCCGGAGGTCTCCCGCGCCCTGCTCCGCTACCGCCACCGGCGCCTCGGCCAGGCCCGCGCGGCGGCCCGCGCGATCGGCCGGCGGGGCGCGCTGTACCCGTGGCAGAGCGGCAGCGACGGCCGGGAGGAGGCGCAGCGACTGCACCTCAACCCGCGCTCCGGGCACTGGCTGCCGGACCGCTCCCATCTCCAGCGGCACGTCGGCTCGGCGATCGCGTACAACGTGTGGCAGTACTGCGAGGCGACCGGCGACACGGAGTTCCTGCACTCCGAGGGCGCCGAGATGCTGCTGCAGATCGCCCGTTTCTGGGCGGACTCCGCCCGCCACGACGCGCACCGGGGCGGGCATCGCATCCTCGGCGTGGTCGGCCCCGACGAGTACCACGACGCCTATCCCGACGCGCCGCGACCGGGCCTGGACGACAACGCGTACACCAATGTGGTGGCCGCCTGGGTGCTGGCCCGTGCCGTGGACCTGCTGCGCGCCCTGCCCGAGCCGCGGCGCCGCGAACTCGCCGAGCGCATCGGCCTCGAAGACGACGAGCCCGAACGCTGGGAGGAGGTGTCCCGCACCCTCCGCGTGCCGTTCCACGACGGGGTGATCAGCCAGTTCGAGGGGTACGGCCAACTCGCCGAACTCGACTGGGACTACTACCGCAAGCGCTATGGCGACATCCGGCGTCTGGACCGGATCCTGGAGGCCGAGGGCGACACCGTCAACCGCTACAAGGCGTCCAAGCAGGCCGATGTGCTGATGCTCGGCTATCTCTTCTCACCGGCCGAACTGTGCTCCCTGTTCGAGCGGTTGGGGCATCGGCTCGACGAGGAGACCTGGCGGCGCACCGTGGAGTACTATCTGCGCCGCACCAGCCACGGATCCACCCTCAGCGGCCTGGTGCACGGCTGGATCCTGGCCCGGGCCAGGCGCGCGGACGCCTGGATGTTCTGCCAGGAGGCACTCCGCGGCGACATCGCCGACCTCCAGGGCGGCACCACCGGCGAGGGCATCCACCTGGGTGCCATGGCCGGCACCCTGGACCTCGTCCAGCGCGGACTGACCGGTCTTGAGACCCGGCAGGGTGCGCTGTGGCTCGATCCGGTGCCGCTGCCGCAGCTGTCGTCGTACGGGTTCTCGCTGCGCTACCAGGGGCACTGGGACATCCGGCTGCGCCTGGAGCACGGCAAGCTGGAGGTCGCCGTCCCGCCGTCCGACCTTCCGCCGGTCGACCTCCGGCTGCCCGACCGCACGGTCGGCGTCCGTCCCGGTGAGACGTTCCTCCTGATGCTCCCGGACTGACCCGCCGGTACCCGCGTACGCGCGTGTGCCCGCGGATGGGGCAGACGATGGGCGCGGCCGAACTCCCGGCACCCGCGCATACGCGTGCGTGCGCGCCGTGGCCTCGCGACCCGCCGGCGTCAGCGGTGCACGGGACCGGCCATCTGCACGATGTCGTCGGCGGCCACGTCGTGCAGCCGTACGGCGAGGTCTTCCAGGGCCCGGCTGGCGGCCAGTTCGTCGCCGACCTCCGGTATCGGCCGGTCGACCGGATTGCGCCGGGCGAGGCCCCGCCCGGTGAGCCCCGACGCGTCGCGGGTCGTCAGCACGGCACGCGCGTGCGTGTCGTCGCCCTCCTCGGTGATGTAGATCTGCACGGTCCACTGCTTGGCTTCCACCGTGTCCACCTCCCGTGGGCAGCCCCCTTCCCGTCCAGGCTGCCGCGCGTGCCCGGAGCCGGTCCAGTGCCGAACGGCCCTGTCCGTGCCGCCGGGGCGGTCAGGCGCCGTTGTCCGGCAGCGGCCGGACGGTGAGGATCTGCTGGGCCTGTCCGACCGGCCCGTCGGCGTCGTGCAGGACGGTGCTGGTCAGCCCCTGCCCGGTGGGGCCGAAGACGACGGTCGTGTCGAGGCCGGCCCAGCGGCCCGCGGGCCGGCGGTGCAGATGGAGGGTCAGGTCCATGTTGGGGAACATCCACGCCGTGGGCGACTGGCGTACGGCGATGCCGTTGGCCGTGTCGACGAGGGTGACGTACCGGGCGAGCGCGCTCGCCCGCTCCCCGGCGACCAGGTCGAGGTCCGTGCTGACCCAGGCGGTGGTGCGGCCGGGCCGGGGCGGGGCGACGGCGCGGACGTCCAGGGAGGCGATGTAGCCGCCGGGCCACAGCTCGCTCATCGCCCACCGGTCGCACCCGTCCGGCGCGGGGAGCCGGTCGCCCGCGCCGCCGGCGACACCCGTGGTGTCCAGGCCGGCCAGCAGCCACAGGCGGGCCCGGACCACCGGGCGGCCCGCGATCAGGACGACGGCTTCGAGCAGTTCGATCGTGCGGCCGGGGCGTACGGTCTCCACCTGGATCTCGCACTCGTCGAGCGCCGGACGCCCGAGGATGTCGTAGCTGATCCGGGCCGGAACCAGTCCGGTGTCCGGGCGCCCGGCCAGATATCCGTCGACGGCATGCACGATGAGTCCGCCGAGCGGGCTGAAGTGCTGCTCGTCGGGGCCCCAGGCGCCGCTCGCGTGCGGGGTGGGCTTGAAGCGGTGCTCGTCGATGCGCTCGTAGTAGCTGCCGGTGGTCAACTGACTCCTCTTCCTCCTCTTTCCGGGCCGCTCACCGGGCGTTGAGACCTTCTCCGGCAACCGGCGTCTGCCTGACGGTATCGCGCCGGCGAGCGACGACCGGATCAGGGAGGCGATGCGGTTCGCCTTCGAGCGGATGAAGGAGGACCGTGGTCGAACCGAGCGGCGCGAGCACCCTGGCCGCGCTGCCGGCACACCGGATCGACCCGCTTCCCCGCCGGGTCGGCGTCATCGTCTCCGGCGGGAACATCGACGTGCGGCGGCTCGCCGAACTCCTCGACGGCTGACCTCGGAGACGGCCCGGTCCCGTGCTGTCTCAGCAGTCCCGCAGCTCCGGTGACTGGTTGAGGAGCTGGGCGCGCGGCGAGGTGAAGCGGCTGTGCACCGCCCCGCCGCGGGCCCCGGGCCGGAAGACCGCGACGCGGTGGCAGTTCTGGAACGCCAGGGCGACGCCGAAGTGGCGCTCCAGGCAGCCCCGGATCGCGTCACTGGACAGGGCCCGAAGCAGCTGCCCGCGCTCCCGCTCCGAGGGCGGCGGAGTCCGGTTGTCCGCGAACTCCGCGGAACCGTCCTGCAGTTCGGCGGTCAGACGGGCGACGAGATCGTAGGCGTACGGCAGGGACGCGCGGACGGTTGCCACGAAGTCCTCCTCCCGAACCTCGCCGTTCTCGGCTTCGGCGAGCAGCTGCGGGGAGACGTCGAGCGACATGGGGTGTCCTGTTCTGTTGCGTTGAGGTACGGACGGTGCTGCGAGGAGGGCCGGGCCGGGCGGTCCCGGTCAGACGAGGGCCCCGAGGGCCGCCGGGCCGTGCTCGAACTCCGGGTCGACCTGGTCGGCCAGGCGATGGCCGGTGGCGGCGTCGGCCCAGGCGGCGGCGTTGCGCAGATGGAAGTCGACGGCGTGCCGCTGGAAGGCCGTCCAGTCCTTGGGCCGGGCGTCCACGGCGGCGCGCAGCCGGTCCAGGGCGTGGGCGTTGTGCCGCTCCAGCGTCCCCTGGCCGCGGCCCTGCTCCTGGGCGCGCACGAAGGGTGACGACTCGCAGTGGGCGAGCAGTCCTTCACCGACGTGCCGGCGCAGGAAGTCCAGGTCCGCCGCGTCCGTGACCTTGTTGCCGACCACGGCGAGCGGGATGCCGAACTCGGCCGCGTGCTCCCGGTACTGGCGGAGCACCGAGACGCTCTTGCGCGTGGGTTCGACCACCACGAAGGTGAGGTCGAACCGGGTGAACAGGCCCGAGGCGAAGGCGTCGGCGCCCGCCGTCATGTCGACCACGATGTACTCGCCGGGGCCGTCCACGAGATGGTTGAGATACAGCTCGACCGCGCCCAGCTTCGAGTGGTAGCAGGCCACGCCGAGGTCGCTCTCGTCGAACGCGCCGGTGACCATGAGCGGTACTCCGCCGACCACCTGGAGATGACGGGAGTGGATCTCGTCGTCCCCGAGCGGCCGCAGCAGCCGCGAGCCGCGGCCGGGCGGGGTCGTCTTGACCATGGCCTCACGCGAGGCGATCCGCGGATTCGTGCCGCGCAGATAGTCCTTGATCTCGCCGGTGCGCGCGCTCAGCGGCGGCACCGTGAGGCGTTCCTCCTCGGCGAGGCCCAGGGCGTGGGCCAGGTGCTGGTTGATGTCGCCGTCGATGGCCACGACCGGCGCGCCCGAGTGGGCCAGACGGCGGGAGAAGAGGGCCGACAGGGTGGTCTTGCCGCTGCCGCCCTTGCCGACGAATGCCACGCGCATGTCTAGCCGTTCCTATTGGAAATGGAATTCATGAGCTTAGCGTGCTGCGGGCGCGGAACGGCTGTCAAATCGACCGAGGTCCAACCGGGTTGCCGTGGGGCCCAGTTGGAGCATCCCGTCACGCAACGGCATCCACCGGTCGGAAGGGCCGCGGCGGCGATCGCGATGCCCTTGGTGATGAACTTGGGGCTGCTGCCGACCGCGTCCGGGTTGGCGAGCACCTGCGCACCCGTCCCGTGGCGCAAGCGGTGAGCGGCGGCGGCAGACCTCCGCACTTCAACGGCGGGTCCGTGGCGAAGGCACCGGCCCGGGGTGATCCGGGCGAGGCCGGGCGGTCCCGCCCCGCCCGTCCCTCGGCGATCTCCGAACGCCGTGACCGAACGGCAGGGGCCGACCGCGTCGCGCGGCTCGACCGCTACGCCCCCCGGAGTGAGCCGGCGGCGGCCTCGTGCCGACCGGGCCGCGCATTCGGTGGGGGCGCGGGCCCCGGCGTGACGCACCGGTCCGGGCGGCGGCTGCGGACGCCCCGTGGGTGACGGTCTCCGCGTCGAGGACCTGGCCCTGACGGGGCCCTGCCGTATGTGCCCGTGCTCCGCGTCGGCGTCCGGAGCCCCGTGCCGTACGGACTGTGCGCCGAGGCCGACTGCCCGCTGCCGGACGCTGCCGGACGGTGCCGGACGGTGCCGGACGGTGCCGGACGGTGCCCGGAGCGCGATCGGCGGGCCGCGTCTGCCGGCCGCGGGCGTGCGCGGCGGCCTCGCCGGGCCGTCCCGTCACCCCGGCCGCCACAGGGCCCGCACCCGCGTCGACGAGACGAACCCCCTGCTCGGCCCCGCGTCACCGGCCCACGCGCAGCCGGCGGCCCGGCGAGTGGGGCCCTGCCCGCCGTGACAGGGTCTAGCCGGCCGGGTCGGCCAGCATCCGGGCCAGTACCGCCCGTTGCCGCGGCAGCACCTCGGTGTGCAGGTCACGGCCCTTGCGGGTGAGCGCGACCCACACACCGCGCCGGTCCTCCGCGCACACCGAGCGCTCCACCAGACCGTCCTTCTCCAGCCGCCCGATCAGCCGGGACAGCGCGCTCTGGCTGAGATGCACACGCCCGACCAGGTTCTGCACCCGGCACTGGTCGCCCTCCCGGGACGACTCGGCGGCCAGGATGTCAAGCACCTCGAAGTCGCTCGCGCCCAGGCCGTACGGGTGTAGGACCCGGTCGATCTCGCACATCGTGCGTGCGTGGACCGACAGAATGTCCCGCCAGCGATCCTCCAGCCGGGCCTCGGCCGTCTTGACTGCCATACCCGCACGGTAACACCGATCCGCCCCATTGTTGACTGTGCAACTAGTGCGGACGCATCCGGCCCGGACCGGCCCCTTCGCCGTCATTCGCCGCGCAGCACCTCCGCGACGCTCAACCGCGCCGCCCGCCGCACCGAGCACCGCGATGGCGCCACGCCCCGGGTTCGGCGAAAGCGGACGATACGGGCGTGCAGGGTAAGAAGTCGTTGTGAACCGGCGGGGTGCACTGCCGGTGCCGGGGCCGGTGCGGCGCCGTGTCGTCCGGTCGCCCGTACGGTGGGGTCGCGGCTCGACCCGGCCCTCTTGCGGTGTGCCCGTGCCGCGCACACCGCACACCGCCCCTCCCGGGCCGTCGGCGGCCGGGCGGCCGTCCGGGCGCGGGTGCTTGCGGTACGCCCGGGCGTAGTAAGACTGTCTACAGCACTGTCGACCAACTCCTCAGAACTGGATCCCATGAGCGCCATCTCCGTCGGTCAGGCCGTCGTCCTCGGAGTCGTCGAGGGGGTGACCGAGTTCCTTCCCGTGTCCTCCACCGGCCACCTCAAGATCGCCGAGGGGCTCATGGACATCCCGGTCGACGACAAGTCCGTCGTCGGGTTCTCCGCCGTCATCCAGGTCGGCGCCATCGCCGCCGTGTTCGTGTACTTCTTCAAGGACATCGTGCGGATCGTCTCCGCCTGGGGCCGCGGTCTGCGCGACCGCGAGGAGCGTGTGCACCACGACTACAAGTTCGCCTGGTGGGTGATCTACGCCACCATCCCCATCGTCCTCGTGGGTCTGGCCGCCAAGCCGCTGATCGACGGCCCGCTCGGCTCGCTGTGGGTGGTCGCCGGTTCACTGATCGTCGGCAGCGGCGTCATGTGGGCCGCCGACCAGATGGGCCGGCACAAGCGCGGCGAGGACGACACCTCCTTCAAGGACGCGATGCTGGTCGGCTGCTCGCAGATCCTCGCCCTGCTCTTCCCCGGCTTCTCCCGCTCCGGTGCCACCATGTCCACGGCACTCATCCTCGACCTGGACCGGGTGGCCGCCACCCGTCTGTCCTTCTTCCTCGGCATTCCGGCGCTGACCGGCGCAGGCCTCTACGAACTGAAGGACGCCCTGGGTGCCGGTGTGGGCGCCGCCCCCCTCGTCATCGGCACGGTGGTCTCCTTCGGTGTCGCCTACGCCTCCATCGCCTGGCTGCTGAAGTTCATCGCCCGGCACTCCTTCAACGCCTTCGTGCTCTACCGCATCGTCATCGGCGTAGTCCTCTTCGGCCTGCTGGCCACGGGCGTGCTCGGCAGCTGACACCCCAGGCACCGCGCGGCCGGGCGAGCGCGGGGTATCTGGCCCCGCCGTACTCCCCGCACGGCCGGTACGCCCTCCGCGGCCGACCGGCGCGCACGTCCACCGCAGCCGACGTGCGACGCCCGCGTGCGTTCACCGCAGCCGACGCGCGATCTCCGCGTGCGTCCACCAGAGTCGGCGTGCGACGCCCGCGTACGTCCACCGGAGCCGATGTGCGAAGCCGGCGCACGTTCACCGGAGCCGGCGCGTGATCTCCGCGTACGTTCACCGGAGCCGGCGCGCGCAGCCCGCGTACGTTCACCGCAGCCGACGCGCGAACACCACGCGCGTTCACCGCAGCCGGCGCGCGGATCTCGCGCCGCTTCGTCCCGACTCACCCCTGGTCAGGCAGTGATGCACAACAGTTCCCCCGCCAACGCGCCCGCCGTCCGTGCACCCCGCCACGTCCCCGTCGCCCACGTCCTGCGCGGCGGGGTCATCGAGGGCGTCCACCACGGTTCCGTCGTCGTGCTCGGCCCCGACGGCGAGGTCCTTTTCCGACTCGGCGACATCGAGGCCGCGTTCTATCCGCGCTCGGCCGTCAAGCCCGTCCAGGCCATGGCCATGGTGCGGGCCGGGCTGCCGCTCGACGGCGCCCTGCTCTCGCTGGCCGCGGCCAGCCACTCCGGCGAGGAGCGCCACCTTGCCGGCGCCCGGCGGATCCTCGAACGGGCCGGTCTCACCGAGGACGACCTGCGCAACGTGCCGGACATGCCGTACGACCCCGTCGTACGGGACGCCTGGGTGCGCGAGGGACGGCCGCCCTCGCGGCTCGCCCAGAACTGCTCCGGCAAGCACGCGGCGATGCTCCACACCGCGCGCCTCAACGGCTGGTCCCCGCACGACTACCTGGACCCGGCCCACCCGCTCCAGCAGACGATCGCCGAGACCGTCGAGGACCTCACCGGGCAGCGGATCGCCCGGGTCACGGTGGACGGGTGCGGCGCCCCGCTGTTCGCCGTCTCCCTGCACGGACTGGCCCGCGCCGCCGCCCGGATCACCACCGCCGCGCCCGGCACGCCCGAGGCGCGCGTCGCCGACGCGATGCGCGAGCACCCCGAGATGGCCTCCGGGTCCGGGCGGGACGTGGCCGCGCTGATGCGGGCCGTGCCCGGGCTGCTCGCCAAGGACGGGTTCGAGGGGGTCGAGGTCGCCGCGCTGCCGGACGGCCGCGCGATCGCCGTCAAGATCGCCGACGGCGCGTCCCGGGCCCGGATCCCGGTCGCCGCGGCGGCCCTGGCCCGCGCGGGGGTCGACCCGGCGCTGCTCACCCGGTTCGCGGGCGAGCCCCTGCTCGGCGGCGGGGCACCGGTCGGCCGCGTACGCCCGGTGCGCGCACTGGACCCCCTGCCCCTGCCGGCCCGCGCCTGACACCCCGGCCCGCGCGAACGCCCCTCCGCCCGCCGTCCCCTCCGCCCACCGTCCCCTCCGCGCAACGCCTGCGTCACGCTCGCAAAGCGATGCGTCACCGGCGTCACCGGCGTCACCGCGCACACCGAGAAGCTGCGCGCGACCGTGGAGAACTCCATCGGTCCGGTCACCGCGCTACCCGCACATCGGCTGCACGGCCGCCACCGACATCGACAGGAGTCCCGGCCACCGGCCGCGGTGTGATCGCCGAGGAGTCCCCGGCCACCGGCCGCGGCGTGGGAGAACTCGTCCTGGAGAAGGGCCTGTTGCCCGCGGCCACCCTGGCCGGCCTGCTGCGCCCGGAGATCGTCGCGGGCGACGGCGCACGCACCGCCTGAGCCGCGGCGGCGCACCCCGCCCCTCCGGCGGCACAATGGCGATCATGGCAACGACGTCGTCACCCGCCTTCCTGCCGGTCCTGGAGCGCATCGCCGAGGAGATCGAACGCATCCCGGGCCGCGGGCGCCCCGCCGACTACATCCCGGCGCTCGCGGCCCGCGACCCGCGCAGCTTCGGCATGGCCGTCGCCGAACCGGACGGGACGGTGTACGGGGTGGGGCAGTGGCGCCGGCCGTTCTCGGCGCAGTCCCTCACCAAGGTGTTCACGCTCGCCCTCGACCTGTCCCGCGAGGGCGACGCACTGTGGGAGCACGTCGGCCGCGAGCCCTCCGGCAACCCGTTCAACTCCCTGGTGCAACTGGAGTACGAGAACGGCATCCCGCGCAACCCGTTCATCAACGCGGGCGCCCTCGTCGTCACCGACCGGCTCCAGACCCGCACCGGGGACGCGGCCGGCGAACTGCTGGCCTTCCTGCGCGCCGAGAGCGGCAATCCGGACCTGGACTTCGACCAGGAGGTCGCCGCCTCCGAAAACGCGCACGGCGACCGCAACGCGGCCCTCGCCCACTTCATGGCCTCGTACCGCAATATCGACAACCCGGTCCCCGTCCTGCTCGACCAGTACTTCCGCCAGTGCTCCCTCGCCGCGTCCTGCGCCGACCTCGCCCTCGCCACCACCTTCCTGGCCCGGCACGGCGTCCGCGCCGACGGCACCCGGCTGCTCACCCGCAGCCAGGCCAAACAGATCAACGCGATCATGCTGACCTGCGGCACCTACGACGCGGCGGGCGACTTCGCCTACCGGGTGGGCCTGCCCGGCAAGAGCGGCGTGGGCGGCGGGATCATCGCGGTCGTGCCGGGCCGGTGCGCCCTGTGCGTATGGAGCCCGGGCCTCGACGAACGCGGCAACTCCGTGGCGGGGGTGGCGGCCCTCGACCGTTTCACCACGCTCACCGGGCTGTCCGTCTTCTGACCGGCGAAAGGGCCTGGCCCGGTCACACTCCGGTCACGAGCAGGTTGTGCGCCGGTGTGCGGCCCTCGACCGTTTCACCACGCTCACCGGGCTGTCCGTCTTCTGACCGGCGAACGGGCCGGGCCCGGTCACACGCCGGTCACGAGCAGGTTGTGCGCCGGTGTGTGGCCCGTCGCCTCGCGGCCACCCGGCGTTGACACGCTTGCCGAGTGTTGGCCATGGCTTTCCCCGTCGATCTCCGCCGCTGCCAGATGCTGGGCCTGGCCGGTACCGCCTTCCTCGCGCTGGGCGGTGAGAGCGCCGGAGCCCTGCCCGTCCGGGAACTCCTGGCCCCCGCGTCGGCGCGGGCGGCCCTCGGCCTGGTCGGGGTGTACTTCGGCGTCGTCCTGCTGATCGCGGCCTGGGCGCTGCTCGGCCGGGTCGTCCGCGGCCCGGAACCGCCCGGCCCGCGCGCCCTGCTGCTGGTCCTCGTGATCTGGGCGAGCCCGCTGCTGCTCGCACCGCCGCTGTTCAGCCGGGACGTGTACAGCTATCTCGCGCAGGGCGCCATGGTCGACGCCCACATGGACGTCTACGCGTACGGGCCCGCACAACTCGGCGGCCCGCTCGCCGACGAGGTCGCCCCCGTGTGGCAGAACACCGCGGCCCCCTACGGCCCGGCCTTCCTCGCCGTCGCCTCGGCCCTGTCCGGGGTGACCCGCGGCGAACTGCCCGCCGGGCTCGTCGGCATGCGCCTCGTCGCGCTCCTCGGTGTCGCGCTGATGGCGGCGGCGCTGCCCCGGCTCGCCCGGCACAGCGGCGCCGATCCGGCCGCCGCGCTGTGGCTCGGCGCCCTCAACCCGCTGGTCCTGCTGCATCTGGTCGCGGGCGCCCACAATGACGCGATCATGCTCGGTCTGCTCGGTGCCGGCCTGGTCGCGGCGCTCGGTCGCCGGCCCGCCCTCGGGGCCGTCCTGGTCACGCTGGCCGCCCTGGTCAAGGCGCCCGCCGCGCTCGGTCTGCTCGCCGTCGTGGTGCTCCAGGCGCGCGCCGGCCGCGGCACGCTGCGTGCCCTTGTGACCACGGCGGCCGCGGCCGGGGCGACCACCGTCGTCGCGACGACCGTGGCCGGTACGGGATACGGCTGGATAGGCGCCCTCGACACCCCGGTCTCCTCGCACAACTGGGCGCTCACCAGCCTGCTGGGCCGGGCCACCGGCGCGCTGCTCGCCCACCTCGGCAGCGATCTGGCGCCGCTGGCCGTCCCCTTCTGGCACGCGCTCGGGCTCGCCGCCACCGCCGTCGCCGTGCTGCTCATCTGGCTGCGGCTGCGCCCGCGCCCGGTGTACGCGCTCGGTCTGAGCCTCGCGGTGGTCGCCGCCTTCGGCCCGGCGATCCGCCCCTGGTACGCGCTGTGGGGTCTGTTCCTGATCGCGGCCGCCGCGCCCAGCACCGAGGTGCGGCACCGGGTGGCCGCGGTGACGGCCGCGCTCGCCCTGGCCGTGCTGCCCAGCGGTGCCCCCGCCGACACCGGGCAACTGCTGCTCGCCGTCTGCGGCGGTGTGCTCGCCGTGGTGGTGCTGTGGCAGGCCCACCAGGCCGCGCAGGCCCCGGCGCTGGGCCGGACCGCATGAGGCCGCCGCGCACCGAACGGGGCCGGCTGCTGCTGGTCCTGGTCCTCGCCGCCGCCGTGACCGCGTTCACGGCCACCGTGCCGCTGCTGCGCGACTTCTTCGACCTGCGTGTATACCAGGGGGCGGTCGACACCTGGGTCCACCACGGCGGCGGGCTCTACGACTACCGGGTCCCCGGTACGCCGTACGGCTTCACCTACCCGCCGTTCGCGGCTCTCGCCATGCTGCCGATGGCCCTGCTGGGACTGCACACCGCCATCGTGGTCTGTCTGCTGCTCAACCTAGGCGCGCTGGCCGTCGTGCTGCGCCTGCTGGCCGGGCCGGACTGGCGGCGCCACGGCTGGTTCGGCTGGTCGCTGCTCGCATGCCTGCTGGCGCTGTTCGAACCGCTGCGTGACACCTTCAGCTTCGGCCAGGTGAACCTGCTGCTGCTGGCCCTGGTCCTGGGCGACGCCCGGTTGCTGGCGACGGGCCGGGACCGCTGGGCGGGCGTGGGCATCGGCCTGGCCGCCGCCGTCAAGCTGACGCCCGCCGTGTTCATCGGCCTGCTGCTGCTCACCCGCCGGTGGCGGGCCGCCGCGACCGCGACGGCCGTCGCTCTCGCGGCCACCGCCCTCGCGGCCTGGGCGGACCCGCGGGCCTCGCGCTTCTACTGGACCGAGGCGCTGTGGGACACCACCCGGGTGGGGCGCCTCGACTATGTCTCGAACCAGTCGGTGCAGGGCGTGCTGGCCCGCCTCGGCGAGAGCGGCCGCCCGCTGTGGGCGGCGGCGGTGCTGCTGGTGCTGTGCGTGTGGGCGTGGCGGGCACGGCGGGCCGTCGCGGCCGGGGAGTGGACGGCGGCCTTCGCCCTCACCGGCCTGGTGGCCTGCCTGGTCAGCCCGATCACCTGGGTGCACCATCTGGTGTGGCTGCTGCCCTCCTTCGCGGTGCTGGTGCGCACCGGGCACCCGCGGATCGCGGGCGCCCTGTACGCGGTGCTGTGCACCAGCGTGGTGTGGCTGTGGTTCGAGGACGCCTCCGGCGTCGACGGGTTCCTCGGCAGCAACCTCTACACCTGGATCACGCTCGGCCTGCTGCTCGGTCTGCCGGTGGGTCAGTCCCGCCCGGCCCGCTGGTTCTTGGCCCGCAGCGCCAGGGCCACGGCGCCCGCGCCCAGCCCGGCCACGCCCACGATGACGCCGGTCTCCGACCAGCCGGAGCCGGTGTCGGGCACGGAAGCGGCGACCGCCGCCGGGGACGGCGCGGCGGACGGGGCCGCGGCCGGGCGTGGCCTGTCCCGCAGCGCGTCCAGCGAGCCGACCGGGTCGACCCGCCCGGCGGCGGCGAAACCCCAGTCCAGCAGCGCGCGCGCCTCCTCGTAGACGGTGAGGCCGTCGTCCTCCTGGGGATTGAGCACGGTCACCACGAGGGTGCGGTCGCCCTGGTGGGCGGCGGCCACCAGCGTGTTGCCGGCATCGCTGGTGTAGCCGTTCTTGATGCCGAGCAGGCCGGGGTAGCGCTCCACGCCGTCCTCTCCGGTCAGCAGCCGGTTGGTGTTCTCGATCCCGTACGAGCCGCCGAGGCCGGGGAAGCCGGCCGACACGGTGGAGCAGTAGCGGGCGAAGTCGGGGTTGCGCAGTCCGGCCCGGCCGAAGACGGCCAGGTCGAACGCCGAGGACACCTGGCCGGGGGCGTCGTAGCCGTCGGGCGAGACGACATGGGTGTCGCGGGCGCCCAGGGCGCGGGCCTTGGCCTGCATCCGGGCGACCGTGGCGTCCCAGCCGCCGCCCAGCGAGGCCAGCACATGCACGGCGTCGTTGCCCGAGCTGAGGAAGACACCGCGCCACAGGTCGGACACCTGGTAGCTCTCCCCCTCCTGGACGCCGACCAGGCTGCTGCCGGGTCCGACGTCCGCCAGCTCCTTCGCGCTCACCGTGTGCCGGGTGCCGCCCGGCAGGACCGGCAGCACGGTGAGGGCGAACAGCGTCTTCAGGGTGCTGGCCGGCGGCAGCTTGCGGTGCGCGTCGTGCGCGGCCAGCACCTCGCCGGTGCCGGCGTCGGCGACCAGCCAGGACAGCGCGGTGAGGTCGGGCAGCTCGGGCGCGTCGCTGTGCGGCCTGACCTGGGTGCCGTCGCCGTAGAGGACCGAGGGCTCGGGCACCGCGGCTTTGGGCGCGCCCGACGGCGAGGGGGCGGCGGTTCTCGGCTGGGCGACGGCCACGGTGGGCGTGAGGGCCAGCATGCCCGCCACACAGAGGGCGCAGGCCGACACGGCCAACCGGGAAGAGGGTCCGATTTCCATATGAGAAACGTAGGAACGGAGCAGCCGTGGTGCGCGCTGTCTGGGCCGCATGGAGTCCCCGAGCAACCCGGATGCCCCACACGGCGCACCTCGGACCCGCCACCCCGTGCGGACCGGGACGCCTTGTCCGGTACGTCGGCCGCCGCGCCGCGGGCCGCGCGCTCCGCTTCCGGCGGCCCGCTCCGCGGGGCGCCGGGCCGGACGGCTCACCCGGAGGGCAGCGTCGGCTGGACGCGGCGCAGAAACGTCGCGTTGTCGGGGGTCTCCCGCATCCGCTCCAGCAGGGTCTCCACATGCGCAGGCCCGCCGTCCCTGCCCCGCAGGGCCCGGCGCAGGCCGCGTACGGTCGTCAACTCCGCGGGGGGCAGGAGGAGTTCCTCGCGGCGGGTGCCGGAGGCGGGCAGGTCGACGGCCGGGAAGACGCGGCGCGCGGCGAGCTGCCGGTCCAGGCGCAGCTCCATGTTGCCGGTGCTCTTCAGTTCCTCGAAGAAGAACTCGTCGGCGCGGGATCCGGTCTCCACCAGGGCGGTGGCGAGGATGGTGAGCGAGCCGCCCTCCTCGGCCTGGCGGGCGGCGCCGAAGAACCGTTTGGGGCCGAGCAGCGCCGCCGCGTCGACGCCGCCGCTGAGGGTGCGGCCGCTGCCGGCCGCCGCGTTGTTGTGGGCCCGGCACAGCCGGGTCAGCGAGTCGAGCAGGACGACGACGTCCGCGCCGTCCTCGACGAGCCGCTTGGCCCGTTCGATCACGAGTTCCGCCAGCGCGATGTGCTGCTTGGGTGAGCGGTCGAAGGTCGAGGCGTACACCTCGCCGCGCACCGAGCGCCGCATCTCGGTGACCTCCTCGGGGCGCTCGTCGAGGAGGACCACCATGAGGTGGCACTCGGGGTGGTTGCCGGCGACGGCGGCGGCGAGCTGCTGGAGCAGCACGGTCTTGCCGGTCTTGGGCGGGGCCACGAGGAGCCCGCGCTGGCCCTTGCCGACGGGCGTGAACAGATCGACGACCCGGCCGGCCGGACCGGACGCGGGATGCTCGAGCCGGAGCCGTTCGTGCGGGTGCAGGGGGGTGAGGTCGCGGAAGTGAGGCCGACCGCGCAGCTCTTCGGGCGCGCGGGCGTTGACACGACCGACGGCGGTGAGCGCGCGCTGCGGCCCGCGGACCCCTTCGACGAGGTCGCCCTTGCGCAGGCCGTGCCGGCCGATCAGCGCGGCCGGCACCTGCGGGTCGGACGGTGTGGGCAGGCAGTCCCCGGCCCGCAGCCGGCCCTTTCCCTGCGCGTCGATGTCGAGGACACCGGTGACGGACCGGTCGGCCGTGGGCTGTGACGGCACCGGGGGATGGTCGAGTGTGAGGGTCATGTGGGTGGTCCTTTCGCGGACGCGAGGCCCGGCATCGGCCGGGCGAGAAAGGGAGAGAACGGAGAGGGAAGGGAGGGGAGAGGGGGAGGGAGAGAGCCGCGGGGAGGGCGCGTGAGAGCGCCTGGGCGGCGGACAACACCCCGGCGAGGGCAGGGCCACGGCCACTGCCGACGAGGTGTGCGGGACGCCGGGCGCCGACCGGAAGACGGCGGCCGCATCGGCGAACCGAGGAGAGAACCGCGGAGAGAACCGCGGAGAGAACCGCGGAGTGAACTGAGGAGAACCGCACCGGCGCCCACGACGGGGCGTACACAAGTGCTGACGAGACCCTACCACGCGCCGCGAGCCGAGGGGAACTCCCGGCACCCGAGCCCTGGGCGGAGGAACATGGACTCCGCGGCGGCGCGCGCCGGTACGGCACCGGCTGCGGCTGGCCGCCGCCCCATGGCCTCGTTGAGCAGCGCCTCGACGGCGTCGAGGCCGCGCCGCGCGCCTTCACCGCCGAGCCGCCCCACCGGCCCACCGCCCTCCGCGACCAGCCGCTGATCCAGATCCAGGCCATGGACGACGGCGCCCCCGACGGGGCCCGCTCGCCCCTGGAGAGGACTCGGCCCCTGGAGAGGGCGCGCGGTGGTGCGCCGGCCGGCGAGGAGCACCCACGCTGGTGCGCACGCCTGCGGGCGGTGCCGAACCGGCGCCTGCCCCTAGGCTGAGGGCATGTTCCGCCCCGAGGGTCCCAGCCTGCGTGAACTCGCCGCCCAGGCGCTGTCGTCGGTCGAGCACGGCTACGACCTGCTCGCCCCGAAGTTCGACCACACCCCCTTCCGCACCCCGGACGACATCCTGGAGGCCGTGGCCACCGCGCTCGGCCGGCTCGGCCCGTTCGACGACGGGCTCGATCTGTGCTGTGGCACGGGCGCCGGGGCCCAGATGCTGGCGCGGGTGTGCCGGCGCAGCGTCACCGGTGTCGACTTCAGCGCCGGCATGCTGGCCGTGGCCGGCCGGCAGGCCCACCCGGCGGGGCCGCGCCGCCACCTGGTGCGCGGTGACGCGCGTGCCCTGCCGTTCGCCCCCGTCTTCGATCTGGTCGTGAGCTTCGGCGCGTTCGGCCACTTCCTGCCGCGCGAACTGCCGGGGCTGTTCCGGCAGGTCCACTCCGTGCTGCGGCCGGGCGGCGGCTTCGCGTTCCCGGTGCTCGCCCCGCCCCGCCCCACAAGTGCCTGGTTCTGGATCCTGCTGGGCTTCGACACGGTGATGCGGGTGCGCAACGCCGTGTGGCGCCCGCCGTTCGTCATGTACTACCGGGCCTTCCGACTCGGCACCGTGCTCGACGAGTTGGAGCGCGCCGGCTTCGGCACGCGGCTGTACGCCCTGCCCGAGTTCGGCCGGCGCGCCGACGGCAGCCCCCGCGCCCGCCTGGTCGTGGCACGGCGGCTGCCCTGAGCGGCCCGGGCGCCGAAGCGCGGCGCCCCGCGCTCAGGCGTACGGGCGCAGCCAGCGCACCTTCGCCGCGTCCTGGAACGGGCCGCCGCCCTCGTGGTCGTTGAAGTCGTACACCTCGATCGACTTGTCGTCGTGCGCCCAGGCGTTGTACGCGGCGAACACCGTGGACGGCGGGCAGGTCTGGTCCTCCAACGCGGCCGAGAACAGGGCGGGGGCCCGGCCACGGGCCGCGAAGTGCACGCCGTCGAAGTAGGACAGGGTGCGCAGCACGTCCGCGGAGCGCCCGCGGTGCGTCTTGAGGTAGAGGCCTATCTCGCGGTACGGGTGACGGTCCGTCAGCTTCGTCGCCCGCGGGAAGTCGCACAGGAACGGCACGTCCGGGGCGACGGCCACCAGGTCGGGCACCAGTCCGCCCACGGCGAGCGTGATGCCACCGCCCTGGCTGCCGCCGACGGCCACGGTCCTGGAGGCGTCCGTCAGCGGATGCGACCGGGCCGCCTCGACCGCGCGCACCGCGTCCGTGAACACCCGCCGGTAGTAGTAGTTCTCGGGCGCGTCCACGCCCCGGGTCATGAACCCCGGGTACGCGGGCCCCGCCCCCACGGGATCGGCGGTACCGCCCCCGCCGCCCCAGCCGCTGCCCTGCCCGCGGGTGTCCATCACGAAGTGCGCACGGCCCGTCGACGCCCACAGCAGATGCTCGTACGGCAGCCCGCGACCGCCGCCGTAGCCGACGAACTGCACGACCAGCGGCAGGGGTTCGGCGGCGCCGGCGGGCAGCACCAGCCAGCCCTTGACCGGATGGCCGCCGTACCCGGCGAACGTCACATCATGGACACGCAGCGCGGACAGACCCGTGTCGGCCGGTTCGAAGCGGGCGTCGAGGTCGTGCTCGCGCGCCTCCTGAAGCGTCTTGGACCAGAAGGCGTCGAAGTCCTCGGGCTCCGCGGACGCGCTGCGGTACTCACGGAGTTCATCGAGGGGCAGATCGAACAGGGCCATCGGCAGCCGCCTTTGTGAAGGGTGAGTGCGGGCGATCACCGTACGTCGGTGGCCGCGGCGATCGCCAGATCCGTGCGCGTACCGCCGGCCTCGTGACCGCCGTCGAACCGCTGGTCAAGGCGCAGGAAACGCTTGCTGTGGACGGCGGCCGACCGCCCGAAGGGCCCGGTGCGGCCGACGGCCTCAGGTCCGTCCGCGGCTCCAGTTCGGGCCGGTGCGGGCCCACTCCCGTTCCCACTCCAGCAGCCGGCGGCGCAGCGCGATGCGCCGCGCGACCCCGTGGGCGAGGAGGATCACCGCCGCCGCTCCGCCCGCCGTGCACATGCCGATGACGACGCCGTGCTGCCGGACCGCGGTGTCGTCGGGCGGCGCGCCGACGCCGCGTCCGCGGGAGTCGAACCAGACGTCCACCATCTGTCCGGTGCGCGTGCCCGCCGGGACGCGGGCCACGGCCGTGCGCTCCCGGGCACCGGGCTCCGTCCAGCGCACCATGGCCCGGCGGGCGCCCACCTGTCCGTCCTCGGTCACGGGCAGCGGCAGAGCCGTGCCCCCGACCACCCGTGCGCGCACCATGTGCCGGTCGGCCCGCTGTGCCGCGGCGATCGCCGCCGCCTGGTCGTGCGCCCATCGGCCCGCCCACACCCCGGCCAGGGGCACGCCCACGAGCAGCAGCACGGCGACGCCCAGCGCCGTCCACGCCTCCACGACGTCCGACCGGCGCCGCAGCGGATTGCCGCGCCGGCGCCGGCCGCGTACCAGGACCCGCATGTCGACCTCCTCGCCGTCACCGGAGCCGGTCACCCGACGGCACCCTGCCGCCGCCCGCGCACCGCGCACGCCCGCGAGCGTCCACATCGCTCTCGTACCCCGTTCGGCGCAGCTCGCCCACCTCGCGCACATCAGGGACGGTGCGGTCGTGGCGAGGGAGCCCGTCGCGGCGCTCGACGCCCGCGGACGCGCCCCCGAACCGGGCCGCGGGAGCAGACCTCGGGAGGGGCCGCGCACCCCCGGAACGTCAACCCGGGACGGGGCCGAACCGTCCGAGGAGCAGCGGCCCCCGTCCGAGGAGCCGCAATCCCGGCCTCAGCCGAAGCGCTCGATGCGGATGCGATCCACCGGCTGGCCGGCCTCGACGAGCAGCCGCGAGGCGTGCTCGGCGAACCCGTTGGAGCCGCACACATAGGCCTCCCACCCACCAGGCGGCTGCTCGGCCAGGAGTGGCGCCACATGTGCGGCCGCCAGACGTCCGACCGGCACACCCCGCGGTGCGCTCCGGGTGAACACGGGGGTGGTCTCGGCGCCCAGCTCCCGCGCGTAGATCAGCTCCTCGGGACGGCGCGCCGACACCAGCAGCCGCAGCGGCACGGTGAGCCCGCGCGCCCGGTGGTGCCGGACCATCGACATCAGCGGCACCACCCCGGACCCGGCACCGATCAGCAGCGCCGGACGGTCGCCCGGCCAGGCGAAGAAGCCGCTCAGCGGGCCGCGCACCTCCACCGTGTCCCCGGGCCTCGCCACCGTGTGGAACCAGCCGGACACCTCGCCGCCCTCGATGTGGTCCAGGGTCAGCTCGATGTGCCCGGAGTCGTCCGGCGCCGACGCGATCGAGTAGTGGCGCTGCGCCACATAGCCGTCGCCGGCCGTGAGCCGCAGCGTCAGATGCTGGCCCGGCAGATGCCCCGCCCAGTGCGGCACCGCGAGCCGGAAGGTCGCGGCGCGCGGGGTCTCGCGCCGCACCTCCGTGACGGTGGCCCTCTGCCACACCGACGCCGCCTGACGGCCGACGACGATGCGCCCGGGCACCGCGAACCGGGTGCGGGAAGCGAAGGTCTCAGTCACCGGAGTACCGCTGCTCCTCCCAGGGGTTGCCGCGCGCATGGTAGCCGTTGCCCTCCCAGAAACCGGACTCCTCGTGGTCCAGGAGGGTCAGACCGGCGATCCACTTGGCGCTCTTCCAGAAGTACAGGTGCGGCACCAGCAGCCGCGCCGGGCCGCCGTGCTCCCGCGCCAGCGGTGTGCCGTCGTACTCCCAGACGATCCAGGCGCGCCCGCCGCTGAGGTCGGCGAGCGGCAGGTTCGTGGTGTAGCCCGTGTGCGAGTACGCGACGGCATGGGTGGCGGACCCATGGGGCCGGACCACACTGAGGAAGCAGTCCAGTGACACGCCACCGAACCGCACCCCGAACTTCGACCAGCCGGTCACACAGTGAATGTCACCCTCGTATGCGGACGCGGGCAGCGCGTGTGCCGCGTCCCAGTCCCAGGTGTGCGGCTCGGCCACCAGCCCGTCCACGCGGAACGACCAGTCGGCGGGCGCCAGGTCCGGGGTGACCTCCGCGGAGAGCACCGGCCAGTCGTCCCCCGCGTCGTACTGGCCGGGCGGCAGTCCCGGATCGAGGACGCGCGGGCGCCCGGTGAAGCCTCGGGTGACATTCATGAGGCAACCGTAACGCCGCCGCCGGCCGGGCTCCGTCCCAGCTCAGCCCCCCGAACATTGCGGCCTCGTGAACTGCGCGCCGGATGGGGAATAGCCGCCGCACGCCCGTCCTTGGCGCTGAGTGCCGGCACCAGTACACCGGTGACAGCGCAAGGAGAGTGAGGAAACAGATGCCCAAGGCGTACGTCTTCACACGGTACGGGGGACCGGAGACCGAGGCGTTCACGGAGGTCGCCCGGCCCCGGCCCGGCGCCGGGGAGGTACTGGTCGCGGTGCGCGCCGCCGGGGTGAACCCCGTCGACTGGAAGCTGCGCGAGGGCCTGCGCCGCCCCGGCGACGTAGGGGAACGCACGTTCCCGGCCGTGTTCGGCAGCGAGGTCTCCGGTGTCGTGGCGGAGGTCGGCGACGGCGTGACCGGGTTCGCCGTCGGCGACGAGGTCTTCGGCAACACCGTCGCCGGTGGATACGCCGAGTACGCGCTGCTGCCCGCCGCGGTCACCGCGCACAAGCCCGCCGGGCTGTCCTTCACCGACGCGGCGACCCTGCCGGTCGCGGCGGCCACGGCCTACGACGGCATCCGCCAGCTCGACCTGTCCGCCGGAGTGACGCTGCTGGTCACCGGGGCGGGCGGCGGCGTGGGCGCGGCGGCCGTGCAGATCGCCCGGTCCCTCGGGGTGCGCGTGGTGGGCGTGGCGGGCGAGGGCAAGAAGGACTTCGTGGAGTCGCTGGGCGCCGTGCACGTGCCCTCGGGCCCGGACCTGGCCGGCCGGGTGTCGGCCGCCGCGCCCGACGGGATCGACGCCGTCTACGACCTGGTCGGCGGCGAGGTGCTGACCGAGGCGGCCACCCTGCTCACCGACCGGACCCGGCTGATCACCGCGGGCGCCCCGCCCGAGACCGCCGCCGCGCTGGGCGGCGCCCGGGTCGCCCGGGCCCGCACCGCGGCCGTGCTCGACGCGCTGGCTCAGCTCGTGCTGACCGGTGTGCTCGACCCGCACGTCACCCGGACCTTCCCGCTGGAACAGGCCGCGGCGGCCCTGCGCGCCGTCGAGGACGGCCACGCCCGCGGCAAGATCGTGATCGAGGTCGCCCGGTGAGCGAACCGAACCCGCCGGCCGGCGCCGGCCCCGAACACGTCCTCGACCACCCGGCCCTGGCCTCGCTGACCGGCCCGCACGCCCGCTTCGCCGAGCGCCGCGGCCGGGTGCTGCGCTACCCGCTCGACGTGTCCCCATGGCTCGCGCTGCCCGAAGATCCCGACGCCGACGACTGGGCGGACCTCGCGGCGCTCGCCGGACCGGGCGCCGAGGTGCCGCTGGCCGGCTTCGGCGGACAGGTGCCGCGAGGATGGGAGGTCACCTTCCGGATGGCGGGCGTCCAGTTCGTCGACGAGTCACTCGCCGCCGCCCCGGACGCGGAGGCGGTACGCCTCGGGCCCGCCGACGTCCCCGAGATGACCGACCTTGTCGAGCGCACCAAGCCGGGCCCGTTCCTGCCGCGCACCGTCGAACTCGGCACCTATCTCGGCATCCGCCGCGGCGGGGCCCTGGTCGCCATGGCGGGGGAGCGGCTGCACCCGCCCGGCTGGACCGAGATCAGCGCGGTCTGCACCGATCCCCTCTTCCGCGGCGAGGGCCTGGCGACCCGGCTGATCCTCGCCGTGGCGCACGGCATCCGGGCGCGCGGCGAGACACCGTTCCTGCACACGGGCGCGGAGAACACCAACGCCATCCGGCTCTACGAGTCGCTGGGCTTCCGGCTGCGGCGCAGAACCGTGTTCCTCGCGGTCCGGGTACCGCAGCGCCTGGCGGACGGCCGGGAAGCCGTGCCCGTCTGACCGGGACCCGGTCAGACCGGGGCGGCGGGAGCGGAGACAGCCGCGTGGTGGCGCTCCAGATATCCGGCGAACCGCGTCGGATCCTCCTCGGGCCGGTCCGCGAGCCGCTGACGGAAGGCGGCCCGGCGGCGCCGGGTGACCTGGGCGAGGATCTCCCGGCCTGCCGGCGTCAGATGCAGCAGCTGGACCCGGTGGTCCCCCGGGTCCAGCCGGCGCTCGACGAGCCCGGCCCGCTGCAGAGCGGCCACCTGGTGGCTGACCGTGGACTTGTCCAGGGCGTAGTGCGCCGCCAGGTCCGTGGCCCGGCAGCCGTCGCTCTACCCCAGGTGGCCGAGCAGGGTGTACGACACCGGGGACAGCTCGGGGTGCATGCGTCCGGCCGAGGCCCGGGCCCGGCGGGCGAAGACCGTCATCTCGCGCTGGATGGTCTCGATGGCCCTCTCCGCTGCCGTCACGGTGCTCCGTAAGTTGTTGGGCGGCCCGGGGCGTCCCCGGCCGCCTCCGCCCGTCACCGTCCGCCCCGGGACCGCGCCCCTCCGGTTGCACCCGTACAACTTGATCCGGCCGTCGTCCGCCCGTGATCCGGCCGGTGCCGGGGACGCGCTCCGGGCAACGGGGGGGGAGAGACAGCGAGGACGGTGAGGCGGCGAGGAAGACCAGGAGACGAGGAAGGTGACGCGGCGAGGCGGCGGTCGAGACCGCCGAGGGCCCGAAGCGGCAGACGGTGCCCGACCGTTGGTGTCCGACCGTTGGGGTAAGGTGGCCGTCCGGCCCTGGAACGTCCCGGCCGTGACATGAGGGAGGTGAGACCCATTACCGCTGTGTCAGCTCGGGTGCTCACCCCCCACCGCGGCGTGCGTCACCGCTAGCCGGTGCCCGCGGGAGCGCCCTTCGGCCCCAGGTCACCGAAAGGCCCTCGGCTTCCATGCCCCTGCTCACCCCCTCCGCCGTCGTCACCACGCTGCGCGCCGCCGGCTGCGTCTTCGCCGAGGACGAGGCGGAGTTGATCCTCGCCACCGCCCGCACCCCCGACGAACTCACCGCCATGGTGGACCGGCGCGCCGCCGGACTGCCCCTCGAACACGTCCTCGGCTGGGCCGGGTTCCACGGACTGCGGATCACCGTCGAACCCGGCGTCTTCGTGCCGCGCCGCCGCACCGAGTTCCTTGTCGACCAGGCACTCGCCCGCTCACCGGGCGCCCGGGTCGTCGTGGACCTGTGCTGCGGCTCCGGCGCCGTCGGCGCCGCCCTGGCCGCCTCGCTCGGCCGGGTCGAACTGCACGCCGCCGACGTCGACCCGGCCGCCGTGCGCTGCGCCCGCCGCAACCTCGCCGAGTACGGCGGACACGCCCATGCGGGCGACCTGTTCGAGCCGCTGCCCCGCACGATCCGGGGTCGCGTCGACATCCTCGCGGCGAACGTGCCGTACGTCCCGAGCGGCGAGGTGGGGCTGCTGCCCGCGGAGGCCCGTGAGCACGAGCCGCTGCGCGCCCTCGACGGCGGCACGGACGGCCTGGACGTGCTGCGCCGTGTCGCCGGCGCCGCGCCCGACTGGCTCGCCCCCGGTGGCTGCCTCCTCATCGAGACCGGCGAGCAGCAGGCACGAGAAGCCGTCGGGATTTTCGCCCGCGCCGGTCTGACCACCTCCCTCGCCATCTCCGAGGAGCTGTACGCGCACGTGGTGATCGGCGTCGGCCCCTACTAGGCGCGCCCTAGGCGATCGGGACCGGGGGCGGGGCTCGGCGCACCGGCCCGGCGGGCGGTGCTCGGCGGCGGGACCGTGCGTCACCGCTCACCGCTCACCGCTCACCGCTCACCGCTCACCGCTCACCGCTCACCGCTCACCGGCGGTTCCGGGATCCAGGGAGCGTGCGATGAGGAGCGCCACGTCGTCGTGGTTGTCGGGGTGGTGCAGCGTCCGCAGTAGCAGGTCGCAGACCTCTTCCAGCGGGCGGTCCGGGCCCTCCAGCAGGGCCAGCAGCGCGGCCAGCCGTTCGTCCAGCGAGTGCCGGCGGGTCTCCACCAGCCCGTCGGTGTAGAAGACCAGCCGGTCGCCGGGGGCGAAGTCGACGGTGGTGGCGGAGAAGGCGACACCGCCGACGCCGAGCGGCACGCCGGTCGGCAGCGCGAGCAGTTCCGGCGGCCGCCCGGCGCGGACCCGGACCGGGGGCAGATGCCCGGCGTTGGCGATGCGGCACTGGCGCAGCCGGGGGTCGTGGACGGCGTACACACAGGTCGCGATGGTGTGGTCGGGACCCGGGGTGATCTTGTCGAGGTGCTGGAGGAGCACGTCAGGGTCGAGGCCGAGCGAGGCGAGGGTGGTGGTGGCGGTGCGCAGCCGGCCCATGGTGGCCGCCGCGCCGATGCCGCTGCCCATGACGTCCCCCACGACGAGCGCCGTCCTGCCGCCCTCCAGCGGGATCACGTCGAACCAGTCGCCGCCGACCTCGACGGCGGCGCCCGCGGGCTGGTAGCGGGAGGCGACCTCAAGGCCGGTCGTCACGGCCGGCCGGCCGGGCAGCAGGCTGCGCTGCAGGGTGAGGGCGGTGTCACGGGCGTTCTGGTACCAGCGGGCGTTGTCGATCTGCACCGCGGCGCGACCGGCCAGCTCCCGGGCCAGCAGCACGTCGTCCTCGGCGAAGGGCAGCGGATTGCCCACGCGCTTGAGGTCGAGGGCGCCCAGCACCTCGCCGCGTGCGATCAGCGGCACCGCCAGGTAGGAGTGCACACCCGCCCGGCGCAGCTGTGCGGCAGCCTCGGGGGAGCGGGCGATGCGGTCGAGGTCGCCGTCCGTCACCCGCGGCACGACGACCGGGCTCGCGGTGCGTACGCACGCGGTGACCAGCCGGTCGGGGGCGTACCGTACCCGCTCTCCCGGCAGGTCGGCGGCCCGCAGCGCGTCCGTCTCCCGCTCCGCTCGGACCGCGAGGGGCCGGATCACCGCGGACTCGGCCGGCCCCAGGGTGCTGGGGCGGCCCTCGGCGACGGCGTCGAGCAGGTCCACGGCGGCGATGTCGGCCAGTTCCGGCACGGCTACGTCGGCCAGTTCACGGGCGGTGCGGTTCAGGTCCAGGGTGGTGCCGATGCGGACGGAGGCGTCCGCGACGACGGCCAGCCTGCGCCGCGCGGCCTCGGTCTCGACACGGGCCCGGTACTGCTCGGTGATGTCCACGATCGACGCCGCGACGCCGAGCACCCGGCCCATGGCGTCCTCCAGCCGGTACAGCGACACGGACCAGGCGTGCTCATGGCCCGGGTCGGCCGCCGTCCGGCCCACGGCGGCCTGGTCGACCAGCGGGCAGCCGGTCTCCAGGACCTGGCGGAGCGCGTTCTCCAGGGCGGCGGAGTCCAGTTGCGGCAGCACCTCGTGCGGGGTCCGTCCGAGGAGTTCCTCGGCCGGGATGCCGTTGATCCGGGTCAGCGCCGGGTTGACCGAGACGTACCGCAGCTCCGTGTCCAGCACGGCCAGCCCGATCGGTGACTGCTTGACCATCCGCTCCGAGAGGGCCACGTCCTGTTCGAGCCGGCGCACCGTGGAGCGGTCGGCCGCGAGCCCCAGCGCGAACACATCGCCCCGGTCGTCGGTCAGCCGCATGTTGCGGAACTCCACCAGGCGCGTGCCGCCGTCCTTGGTCCGGATGGGAAACGCGCCGGCCCAGCTACGGCCGGTCGCCATCACGTCGGCGAACAGCTTGCGGACCAGCGATATGTGCTCGTCGTCCACCATCAGGCGGGCCGCGTACCGGCCGAGGGCCTCCCGCGCCGAGTAGCCGAACAGTTCCTCCGCCTGGGGGCTCCACAGCACGATGCGCCCCTCGACGTCCAGCACGACCGAGGCCACGCCCAGCACGTCGAGCAGACCGCTCGGCCGGACCGGGCCGCCGCCCTCGGCCACGGGAGCCTCGGCTGCACTCATCGCACGCACCGCCTTAGACCGTCCTTGCGGCACAGCGCCGCCCGCGTCGGCTCCCATGTGTTTCGCGCCCACACCCGACTGTGTTTCGCGCCCACACCCGACTCTCCGACGCCGCCGTTCGCTATCTCCACCATCCCTCAACTCGGGAGCCGGTGTACGGCGAACCGGCCAACCATCGGTCGGGCACCGCTGCCGGCGGTCACCGGTTCCCTCGCTCACCCGTTCAGTCGATCGGGCCGTTCACGGGCCGCCACGCGCGTGTTCACCCCCGCGTTCCTCCATTGGTCTGTACATGCTCATCGCGGCCGGGCCAGACTGTCCGCCGAACGCGCCAGCCACCCCCCACCATCGAGGAGTCGGCCTCCATGCCCGTGTCCGCCCGGCAACGTTGTCACGCAGTCCTGACCGGACTCGTCGCCCTCGCCACCGCCGTCGTCGTGTCCGTGTCCGCCGCCCCGCCCGCCTCCGCCGCCGACACCTGGACCGAGGTCGGCTCCGACCGCGCCGACCCGCTCACCGAGAGCCAGGGCCTGGCCTCCGTCGAGGTCCCGGCCGGCAGCCCCAACCGGTACACCGGCATCGGCACCATCCCGCTCGACCTCGCCGCCCGCGGCTGGAACCACGTGGGTGACCCCGACACCTCCTACGACGGCTACTACATCGAGCCCTACCAGCGGGACTCCGGCACCACCAAGATGTTCCGCGTCCAGGCGCCGGGCGGTGCCCGCTCCGAGTATGTGCACACCCTCGATCCCGGCGAGGCGCTGAACAACTCCTGGGTCGCCGTCTCGCCGGGCGGGCAGTGGATGCTGGCGGGCGAGTACGGCACGATGAGCCGCCTCCTGGTCTTCCCGACCCCGGGCGTCAACCCGGGCACATCGCCCGCCGCGAACCTTCCGCGGGCCACCACCGTCAACCTGGACCATGCCGTGCGCGACGTCCAGGGCTGCGACTTCCTTGCACCCACGACCCTGCTGTGCTCGTCCGACGATCCCGAGGGCAGCCTCTTCGGCGTCACCAAGCCGCTCCTGCGGATCGATCTGTCCGCCGAACCGAACGGCACGTCGGATGTGTCCGGCCATGTCACGGCGCTGCGTCAACTCCCGCTGCGCAGCGCCTGTTCCGGCACCTTCGAGGCGGAGGGCATCGACTACGACCGGCGCACCGGCACCCTGCGTGTGATCGTCGTCTCGCCCGGCTTCTGTGTGCTCACGGACAGCAAGACATACCGGTTCACCCGCGGATGAAGCCGTGCGCCATGTCGCCGCCGGGCACCGGTAGTGCTCGGCGGCGGGTGGTGCTTTGCTGAGGGATGGGCGCGGTTGCGCGGGGTACCCCCGTTCCACCGCAGCGCGGCCACGAGAGGAGCGATCATGAAGAACACGCAGCGGTCGCACCCGGAATCCGTCACGGTGGAGATCAGCGGGTGCTCCAAGGAGGACGCCCGGATCGTGTTCGACGCCCTGAGGGCCTGCTTCACGTCCGACCGCGGTGCCGAGGAGGTGCCGCAGCAGCTCCACGAGACGCGTCCCATGGTGTGGCTCGGCACCTATGACGTGGCGGACGCCCATGGGGTGCCCGCACCGCCCGCCCGGCTCAGGTCGCCCGTCCTCGCGGACGTCCAGGGCGGCTACTGGGCCGTCGACCGGTTCCGCACCACCCTGGGCTCCCTGTTCTCCGTCCAGGAGACCTGCACGGCCTCCGGCGACCAGGAACGGGACCTGCACCTGCGGCTGGAAAGCCGCTGACGTCCCCTCACCCGCACGCCCCGGCCGGCCACCCGCCGACCGGGGCGCGGCCCACCACTCCGTTTGTGCACCTGGTTGCACAAAGCGCGGGCGTCTTCTGGACCGGAGACGACTTTGGACGTGCTGCGCGAAGGCGCCCCGGCGGCGACCGCGTCGCGATCCTCGGTGCGGGCGGCATCGGCTCCGACGTGGCCGCCTGCCGCACTGACGGCGGCGACCGGGCGAGCCAGGACCCGGCGACGTACCTCCGGCCCGGGGGCGTCGACCCGGACCACCGGACGCCCGGCGGACTGACCGCGCCCCGGCGGCCCGCCCCGCCACGCACCGTCCACCCGCTCCAGTGCAGCACCGCGAAGGCCGGCGCCGGCCGCAGTTCCCCACGCCCCTTCGTTTCGGGGCGCTGCCGGACCGAGGCCCCCGGGCACCGCACCGCGTCACGTGGTCGGGCGTGTCCGGGGGCGGGTGGGTTTCAGAGGCGGCGGGGCTTTGACCGGCGTCGCAGATACCAGGCCGTGGCGATCACCCCGCCGCCCACGAGGGTCGCACCGATGCCGAGGGTGAGCGGTCCGTAGTCGTGCACGGTGCCGCCCTCACCGCCCGCGACGCCCCGCTGCGGCGCGGGAGTCGCGGCGCCCTGGGGGGCCTTCGTGGGAGTCGCCGCCTTCGCGGAGGAGACGATGACGGACTGGGAACCGGCGGTGCCGCCGTTCGAGCACACCACGACGACCGTGTAGGTCCCCGGGGCGACGTTCGACCAGGCCGCGGACTGGCTGACGGTCGTGCCGGTGAGCGCCGCCTGGCGCCCCTCGGCGAAGTTCGCCTGGCTGCCGGTGAGCAGGGAGGCGTTGCCCCAACTGCCGTTGATCTGGGTGCAGGCGCTGGTGACCACCGACACGGTGGACCCGTTGGTGCTCACCGAGATGCCGGAGGCCGCGGGGGACGGCCCGGCGAGCCCGATCGGCAGCGCCGCGGCGGCGGCCAGAACCGGGCCGGAGCGGGAGAGGAGTCGAGTAGTGCGCATTGGGCTGCCCTCCGGCGGCACGGTTGGCGGAACGTCCCATGCGCCGCCGAGGGTCGGGAAACGTCCGTGCTGCCTCACCGGCATCCCATGCGGCGCCGGGCCGTCCCGCAGCCGGACCGATACCGTCCGGGTGAGCGGATGCTCCGTCCGGGGCACCTTTTGCGCGTCCAGGGGGCCGCTCCGGATCCCGGGGCCCGTCGTCACCGTCCGCTCCGCCGAGAACCCGCCCCAGGTGCCGTCCCGCAGCCTCGCCCGGATCCGCACCCGGTGTCCGGCCCCGCCCTCCCGGCCGACGTAGAAGCCGCGCGTGGCCCGGCTTGTGGCGCTGCCGGCCTGTGCGGTCACGCCCGTCGGCGCACCGGGCGGCCGTTCGCCTCCGTCGTCCGTCGTCCGTCGCTGCGCCCCAGCCGCAGGCCGTGACCAGCGCGAGTGTCGCCAGGGCCGGCGCACGGCCGGTGCGACCTCATCAAGAGGGCCGTGTTGGTGACCACCCGGGGGCGTTACGTATGCTGAAGCTCCTCATGGTCGAACTCTCCGGAAATGCAGGGGAGTTCGCGCCTGTGGCGCGGAACGCTGTCGTCGCTGATCCCGCGCCGTGCGCGGGTGGTCGGGGGTGGCCGGGGCCCACACGGGCCCGGGCCCCCGACCCCTGTTGGCCCCGGCCATGGGGCGCGACCATATTCCCGTGCCGTGTGCCGTGGTGCGCGCGCCCAGGGGCCCTGGCGGGCGTCAGACCGCCGACCAGCCGTTGTCCACCGGAAGGATCGCGCCGTTGATGTTGCTCGCCGCGTCCGAGGCGAGGAACACGATCGCGGCCGCCTGCTCCTCCGGTTGACTGACGCGGCCGACGTTGCCGAAGTACGGGCCGAGGGCGGCCGGTCCGTGCGCCCCGTCCTGCGCGTCCACGGTGATGGCGGTCCTGGTCCCGCCCGGGGCGATCGCGTTGGCGCGGATGCCCTGCTTGCGGTACATCACCGCGAGGGACTTGGTCAGGCCGATCACCCCGTGCTTCGAGGCCGTGTACGCCGCGCCCGCCGCGCTGCCCCGCAGGCCGGCCTCGGAGGCGGTGTTCACGACGACGCCGTGCCCCGCCGCCAGCATGTGCGGCAGCACCGCCCGGGTGAGCAGGAAGGGGCCGGTCAGATTGACCCGCAGGACCCGCTCCCACTCGGCGTCGCTCACCTCCCCGAGGGCCGACATGCGATCCATGATCCCGGCGTTGTTCACCAGGACGTCCACCCCGCCGAAGTGCTCCGCGGCGGTCGCGACCAGCCGGTCCACCACCGCCTGCTCGCTGAGGTCGCCGGTCACGGCCACGGCCGTGCCCCCCGCCTGGGTGATCTCCTCGACGACCGAGCCCGCCCCTTCGGCGTCGAGGTCCGCCACCACGACCCGGGCGCCCTCCGCCGCGAAGGCCAGCGCCGCGGCCCGCCCGATCCCCGATCCCGCGCCGGTGACGACGACGCTCTGGCCGTCCAGTCCGCTGGCCATGACCCGCTCCCCATCAGTTGGTTCTTCTGACCTGACGCGCCGGACCGAGCGCCCGGCGCACGGCCACCCTACGACTTATTGTCTGTGAGTGACGTAAAGTCGGGGTGCAGAATTCCCGTAGCAGCAGCCCGAGCCGGAGGGACAGATGACCGCAGCCAGCGGACGCACGGGACGGCCACCCCTGACCGAGGAGCGCAAGGCGGAGATCCGGTTGCGGATCGCGCGGGCCGCGGTCGACCTGTTCGTCGGACAGGGGGTCGCCGCGACCACGGGGGAGCAGATCGGGCGGGCCGTCGGCGTCTCCGCGCGCACCGTGTGGCGCTACTTCCCGAGCAAGGAGGCCTGCGTACGGCCGCTGTTCGAGGCCGGGATCGAGGGGATCGCCGCCCGTCTGCGCGCCTGGCGCCCCGGCCGGCCCCTGGAGGACGTCCTCGTCCGCGCGGTACCCGCCGACAGCCCCCCGGCGACGGGACCCGACCGTGCCACCCTCGGCGCACTGGTCCGGCTGACCCGCGACGAGCCGGGGCTGCGGGCGGTCTGGCTCCAGTCGTACGACGCGGCCGAGCCGGCGTTCGCCCGCGCCCTCGCCGAACGCGCCCAGGTCCCCGCCGACGTGCTGGGCCCGACCGTCCAGGCAGCCATGTTCAACGCGGCGCTGCGCGCGGCGATCGAGCACTACGCCTGGCGCATCGACGAGCAGTGCGCCGACGCCACGACGGCGGAGGCCGAGCTGACCGCGACCCTGCGCTCGGCCCTCGCCCTCGTGGCGTCCGGACTCCTGTGAGCGTCACCCACCCCGGGCGGGGGCTCACACTTTCCGGTAGGTGTACGCCTCCTGCGCCGCCGCCTGAACCGCGTCCAGGTCGCCGCCGGCGGACGCGGTGACGACCGCCGCCACGGCGCCCTCCACGAACGGGGCGTCCACGAGCCGCGTGCCGGCCGGGAGTTCGTCGCCCTCCGCGAGCAGCGCCTTCACCGTCAGCACCGCGCTGCCGAGATCCGTGAGGACGGCGACCCCGGCGCCCCGGTCCACGGCCGCCGCGGCGGCGGAGATCAGCTCGGCGCTGGTGCCGAGCCCACCGCCTTCCGTGCCGCCCGCCGACCCGACGGGCACCCCCGCGGCCCCGCCCGCCAGGCCCTTGGCCAGCTCGGCGACCGAGGCGGCCACCTCGGCGCTGTGCGACACCAGCACGATGCCCACCCGCTGCTCGTCACTCATCGGCGGCCTCCGCGAGCCCGGCGATCAGCAGCGCGGACGAGGTGGCCCCGGGGTCCTGGTGCCCGATGCTGCGCTCCCCGAGGTAGCTCGCCCGGCCCTTGCGGGCCAGCAGCGGAACCGTGGCCACGGCTCCCGCCTCGGCGGCGGCCCGCGCCGCGCCGAAGCCGTCGCCGAGCGCGTCGACGGCCGGCCTCAGCGCGTCGATCATGGTCTTGTCGCCCGGCGCCGCCCCGCCGAGCGTCATGACACCCTCCACTCCCGCCCGCAACGCGGCGGCGAGCTGCTCCTCGCTGACCTCGGCCGCGTCCCCGAGCGCCTTGCCCGCGCGCCGCAGCAGCGTCCCGTACAGCGGTCCGGACGCGCCGCCGACCGTGGAGATGAGCTGCCGCCCGGCGAGCGTCAGGACATCGCCCGGTGTCTTGGGCACCGCCTTCTCCAGCGCGGCCGTCACGGCCGTGAACCCGCGTTGCATGTTGGCGCCGTGGTCGGCGTCCCCGATGGCCGAGTCGAGAGCGGTGAGCCGTTCCGCCTCACGGTCGACGGACGCGGCGGTGGCGGCCATCCAGCGGCGGAAGAAATCGGCGTCGAGCACGGGATCTCCTTGCGTCGTAGGTACGTTGGTCGCTGCGAACGCCGGGTCACATCCCCCAGCGCAGGGCCGGCGTCCGCACCGGCGCGTCCCACAGACGCAGCAGTTCCTCGTCGACCTGGCACAGGGTGACCGAGGCGCCCGCCATGTCCAGGGAGGTGACGTAGTTGCCGACGAGGGTGCGGGCCACCGCCACGCCGCGCTCGCCGAGCACCCGCTGCACCTCGGCGTTGAAGCCGTACAGCTCCAGCAGCGGGGTCGCGCCCATGCCGTTGACCAGGACGAGGACCGGGTTGCGCGGGGGCATGTCGTCCAGGATCGCGCCCACCGCGAAGTCGGCGATCTCACCGGAGGTCATCATGGCCCGCCGTTCGCGGCCCGGCTCGCCGTGGATGCCGATGCCCAACTCCAGCTCGCCGGGCGGCAGATCGAAGGTGGGGCTGCCCTTGGCCGGGGTGGTGACCGCACTGAGGGCGACACCGAAGCTGCGGGCGTTCTCGTTGACCTGCCGCGCGAGGGACTCGACCCGCTCCAGCGGCTGCCCCTCGGCGGCGGCGGCGCCCGCGATCTTCTCCACGAACAGGGTGGCTCCCGTACCGCGCCGCCCCGCCGTGTAGAGGCTGTCGGTGACCGCCACATCGTCGTTGACGAGCACCCTCGCCACCTGGATGCCCTCGTCCTCGGCCAGTTCGGCCGCCATGTCGAAGTTGAGGACGTCGCCCGTGTAGTTCTTCACGACGAACAGCACGCCCTGGCCGCTGTCCACGGCGGCGGCGGCGCGCGCCATCTGGTCGGGCACCGGCGAGGTGAACACCTCGCCCGGGCAGGCGGCCGACAGCATCCCGGGCCCCACGAAGCCGCCGTGCAGCGGCTCGTGCCCGGACCCGCCGCCGGAGACGAGCGCGACCTGTCCGGCCACCGGGGCGTCCCGCCGTACGACCACCCGGTTCGCCACGTCCACGGTCAGCTCGGGATGGGCTGCCGCCATTCCCCGCAGCGCGTCCGCCACCACGGTCTCCGGGACGTTGATGAGCATCCTCATGGGTACCTCCAGTTGACGCTAACAGATGGCCCTCTGACCTGCATTTTCAGCGGGTCGGTACGGGTGGGCCCGATGGCCGGCGCGGCGGGCCGCTGCGCTCGGCAGCGGGCCCGGGCGGTGGTGGCGCGGACTCGGTGCTGTCGTGGTGATGGCCTGTCAGGTGGTCGGAGCGGTCGTTCGGGCTTGGCGCAGGTGTTCCCCTGGCAGTATCGGCCTTGGGGCAGCGAAGGTCACGGTGGGCGGCGATACGGGTGGCGGTCAGCGGGCCGCGGGCCCCTGTCGGAGCGCCGGATCGGCCCCGCCGGCCGCGGCCACGGCCCGGAACTCGGCCGGCGACTCGCGCAGCACCTGTGACCGTTCGCGCTCCTCGGCCGCCGCGGTCCAGCGCTCCACACCGACCGCGAAGACGGCCCCCCACCTCGGCGGTCAGGCTCGCGGCGGGCTCCGCGACGCCGCGCCGGCGCAGGGCGTCGGCGAGCACGGCCGACAGCGACGCGAGCTCGATCAGCTCTGCGCCGCTGGACCGGCGGCCCACCGGTCCCGGGCTGCTCGAAGACCTCGGCAAGGGCCACTGCTGCCACACCCCGCCACCGCTCCCCGACCGCAGGGCCCCGGCCGCGCGCGCCGACGGCCCGGCACTCCTGCCACCCCGCCCGGCGGGAGGCCGGTGCCATCCGTTCGCGCGGCCGCAGCCGGCTCCCGGCGGGCGCTCCTGCTCCCCGCCGCGTTCGTCGTGCCCCCCGCGTACCGCGCTCATCGCGGCCGCGTACGGTCTGGGAGCATACGGAGCACAAGAACGCGTACGGTCTGGAGCACACGGAGCACAAGAAGGGGACGCGCCGGAAGGAGGTGGCCTCGTTGATCGACGAACTCGACCGGAACATCGTCCGGTCCCTCACCCGCGACGGACGCACCCCCTACACCACGCTCGCCCGCGAGCTGGGCGTCTCCGAGGCCACGGTGCGTCAGCGGGTGTCACGGCTCCAGGACAGCGGCGCGCTGCGCATCGTCGCGCTGTGCAACCCGCTCACCCTGGGCCACCAGTCCGTCCGGCTGATGATCCGGGTGCGGGACCTCACCCCTCGCGCGGTCGCCAAGAGCCTCGCCGACATACCGATGATCAACCATGTGGCGCTCTGCGCCGGCAGCCAGGACATCTTCCTGGAGGGGACCTGCCGGGACCAGGCCCAGCTGGTGCAGCTGCTCGACGAGATCAGGATGCTGCCCGGGGTGTCCCGGGTCCAGGTGCTGCTGCTCCTGGAGCTGTTCAAGGACTACTCCTGGAACGGGCTCAACAGCGCCGTGGGACAGGCCGTCGCCGACGACTGAACGGCCCGCCGGGCGGCCGCCGCCCGGATCACGGCGGCAGGATGCGCTGGTCGGGCGAGGCGGGCAGATCACGAAAGCCCGCCCACAGATAGCTGTCCTTCACCACTTCGAGCACGGTCAGCGCCTCCGCGTGCGCGACACCGTTCACCCGCCGCACCCGCTCGGTGAGCAACTCGGACAGATGCGCCAGATCGCGGCAGCGGACATCCGTGATCAGATCGTAGGGGCCCACACAGGACGCCACATAGCGCACCTCCGGCATCCGCGACAGCTCCCGGGCGACCAGCGCCACCGGGATGTGCTGCACCCGCACCGCGAGATGGACCTCCACCTCGCCGAGCCGGACCGCGTCCGTCATCCCCACCACCTGAATCGCGCCGCGCCGCTGCAGCCGCTGGAATCGCGCCCGCACCGAGGCCTCCGACAGGCCTATCGACCGGCCGATCTCCCCGAAGGACCGCCGGCCGTCGACGCGTAGCTGGTCGATGATCTGCCGGTCCAGGTCGTCGATCACCGTGGTACCTCCGTTCCCGTGCTTCCCGCCATCATCGCCCTCGGTTGTCGCGCGGCGATTGCGAGATGCGCGGAATTCAGGCTGCGTTTCCACTGGATTCGATGCACATGCCCCTGTTCGGGCCGCACGGGCGGGCGGAAGCTGGTGCGCACACCACGGCCGGGTGATCACTTGGGCCGTGCGGGACCGCTCGCGAGGAGGCACAGCCCATGCAGGAACCCCCGTCCGCCGCGCGGCGTCTGCGGTGACCGTGACCGCCGCGCCGCCGGCGCTCGCCACCGCGCCGCCGACCGCCCCGGCGACCCGCAGCCGCCTGCGGTACCACGGGACGACCCTCGCCCTGCTGGCGCCCGCCGGGGTCACCGTCGTGGCACTGGTGCTGCTGCCGCTGGTCCTGGTGGTGCGCAACAGCTTCGCCGCGCCGGACGCCTACGGCGGCGTACAGGGCGGCTTCACCCTCGCCAACTACCGCGAGCTGATCGACCCGGTGTACCTGAAGGTCTTCGGCTACAGCCTCGGCATGGCCGCCCTGAACACCGCCGTCTGTGTGGTCCTCGGCTATGTGGTGTCCACCTACCTGGCCGGCCGGCCGCCGCGCCGGCAGGGCATCCTGCTTCTGCTGATCATCGTGCCGTTCTGGACGGACTTCCTGGTACGCACCTTCGCCTGGATCAATCTGCTCAGCCCGGGCGGCCCGGTCAACGCGCTCACCGACGCGGTCGGCCTCACCGACGGACCGGCCCGGTGGATCCCCAGCCAGGGCGCCTCGTTCATCGGTCTCGTCTACGCCTTCCTGCCCACCGCCGTCTTCCCCGTCTACGCCACCCTGCGCGGCGTCGACCCGTCGCTGGGCGAGGCCGCCCGGGACCTGGGCTGCGGCTGGTGGCGGGTGCACACCAAGGTGCTGCTGCCCCTCGTACGGCCCGGTCTGCTCGCCGCGGCGCTGCTCACCTTCATCCCGACACTCGGTGTCTTCGTGATCCCGGTGCTGCTCGGCGGCGGCAAGGACCAGCTCGTCGGCAACCTGATCGTCACGCTGTACACCGAGTTCCGCAACCAGCCCATGGGCGCGGCGGCCTCCGTCGTGCTGCTCGCCCTGATGACCGTGTCGGTGGCGGTCCTCGGCACCGCGGCCCGCCGGCTGAGGAGGAAGGCGTCATGAGAAGCCGCGCCGCCCGCACCGGGCGCCTGCCCGACGCCGTGACCGGCTGGCTCGCCCGGGGCGTCATCGTCTTCCTGTACGTGCCGATCGTCGTCGTCGTGGTGCTCTCGTTCAACGACTCCGACCTCACCTACAAATGGGGCGGGTTCAGCACCCGCTGGTACGGCGTGCTCGCGGGGGACACCGATCTGCTCGCCGCGCTGCGCGTCAGCGCGGAGGCCGGGGTGGTCTCGGCGACCCTCGCCACCCTCGGCGGACTGTTCGCCGCGATGGGCATGGCCCGGCTGGGCCCGCGCGGGCGGGCCCTGTTCTCCGGCAGCCTGTTCCTGCCGCTGGTGATCCCGGAGATCGTGCTCGGCGTCGCCCTGCTGTCCGTGTTCGGCACCCTGCGGGCGAGCCTCGGCATGACCTCGCTCGTCCTCGGCCATCTGGTGGTGACCCTGCCCTACGCGGCCCTCATCGTGATCGGCGCGCACCGCGCCCTGGACCCGTCCCTCGACGAGGCCGCCGCCGACCTCGGCTGCGGCGCCTGGCAGCGGTTCCGCCTGATCACCCTGCCGCTGCTGAAACACGCCCTGCTGGCCTCCTGGCTGCTGTGCTTCACCATCTCCTTCGGCAACATCGTGATGTCCACCTTCACCGGAGGTGTCGGCACCACGACCCTGCCGCTTCGGGTGTACTCCCTACTCAAGACGGGACTCACCCCGGAGATCAACGCACTGGGCACCCTCCTCGTGCTGTTCACCTTCCTGATCATCCTCGGCGCCGGGCTGCGACAGATGCGCCGCGTCCTCGTCGACGACCCCACCTGACCGGCCACCGCGGCCCCGCGCCCCTCCGGCACCCCCGCTCCTCCAGCACCACCGTGCTCCTCCGCCCCCCGGTCCTGCACCGTCCGTCCCGCGCTCGTGGGCCGCATCGCGTCGGTCCGCACCATCTGTTCCGCGTCCGGCGCGCCCCACCGCCTCGGCCCGCACCGTTCCCGCCCGCGCCAGCGCCCGCGCCCTTCCCGCACCCCCTCTGCCCCTCCCCGACCCGCCGCGGGCCCGTCCGTCCCACGTCCGTCGCGCCGCATCGCGTCGGTCCTGCACCGTCCGTTCCGCGTCCGGCGCGCCCCACCGCCTCGGCCCGCACCGTTCCTGCCAGCGCCAGCGCCAGCGCCCCGTACGTCCTCGTACACCCCGGCACGTTCCCGAAAGGTCTCGTCATGCCCCGTACCACCGTCCCGAGAACCCTTCTCGCCACCGGCGTGCTCACCGCCACCGCCGTGCTCGCCACCGGCTGCGGCGGCTCCGGCTCCGACGCCGTCTCGTCCACCGGCGGCGGCAAGGAACTGCACGTCTACGCCTGGGCCGGGGAGATCCCCGATTCCGTGGTCAAGGGCTTCGAGAAGGAGACCGGCATCAAGGTCACGATCGACACCTTCGACAGCAACGAGACCATGACCGCCAAGCTCGGCTCCGGCTCCTCCGGGTACGACCTGGTCGAACCCAGCCAGTACACCGTGCAGCAGCTCGTCGGACAGCACCTCATCCAGGAGCTGGACCACTCGAAGATCAAGGGCCTCGGCAACCTGGCGCCCAAGTTCCGCACCGCGTCCTACGACCCGGGCAACAAGTACAGCGTCCCGTGGATCTGGGGCACCACCGGCTTCGCCTACAACGACACCTGTATCAAGTCGGCGACCAGTTGGAAGACGCTCTTCGACGACACGTACAAGGGCAAGCTGTACATGCTCGACAACATGCTCGCGGCGTACATCGCCGGCCTCCAGGTCACCGGACACCGGGCCACCAGCACCGACAAGGACGAGATCGCGCAGGCGACCGAGGCGCTGCAGAAGCAGAAGAAGATCCTCGCCGGCTACAACTCCACCAACTACCCGCAGCTGCTGTCCACGGGCCAGGCGTGCGCCGCCGAGGCGTGGAGCGGCACCGCCATGGCCAAGGTCGTGGCGTCCGACCCGCATGTGCACTACGTCATCCCGGAGGAGGGCGGCTCCATCTGGACGGACGGCCTCGCCATCCCCAAGGGCGCGAAGAACCTGACGTCGGCGTACAAGTTCATCACCTACGCGCTGCGCCCCGAGGTCGCCGCGAAGGCCACCGATGACGGCTCCTCCGCCAGCGCCAACCAGGCCGCCCGCAGGCTGATCAAGGACAAGGCGGCCCTGAAGAACACCGCGATCTACGCGCCCGACGCGGCCATCGCCAAGGCGGACTTCCTGCTCGACCCGGGCACCGCGATGCAGTACTTCCAGCAGGGCTGGACCAAGGTCAAGGCGTCCTGACATGGCATCGCCTCACACTGTGTCCGCCGACCCCAAGACCGTGGCCGTCCGTCTCCTCGGCGTCGGAAAGGCCTTCGGCACCACACACGCCGTGCGCGATGTGACCCTCGACATCCAACGGAACGAGTTCTTCTCCATCCTCGGCCCGTCCGGCTGCGGGAAGACCACCCTGATGCGGATGATCACCGGCTTCGAGGAGCCCACCGAGGGCAGCATCGAACTCGGCGGCACACCGGCGACCGGTCTGCCGGCGCACAAACGCGACCTGAACATGCTCTTCCAGAGCTACGCCCTCTTCCCGCACCTCAGCGTCGCCGACAACGTCGCGTTCGAGCTGAGGGTGCGCAAGCTGCGGCCGAGGGCGCAGCTCTTGGCCGCGGTGGACGAGGCCCTGGCCCTGGTCCGGCTGACGGGCTTCGGCGACCGGGCCGTCGCACAGCTGTCGGGCGGCCAGCGCCAGCGCGTCGCCATCGCCCGCGCGCTCATCGCCCGCCCCTCCCTGCTGCTGCTCGACGAACCGCTCGGCGCCCTCGACAAGAAGCTGCGCGCCGAGATGCAACTGGAGCTGAAGAAGATCCAACGCGAGGTCGGGGTCACCTTCGTGACCGTCACCCACGACCAGGAGGAGGCGCTGACCATGTCCGACCGGATCGCCGTCATGAACGGCGGCCGGGTGGTCCAGGTCGACACCCCCGAGGGCGTCTACGAGCGGCCCGCCACCCGCTTCGTCGCCTCCTTCATCGGCACCTCCAACTTCCTCACCGGCACCACGGACGGCACCCGTCTGGCCGTGCCGGGGCTCGGCACCCTGCCGGTGCCCCGCACGGACCTCACGGGCGAGGCACACCTCGCGGTGCGCCCCGAACACATCCGGGTCTGCCCCGAGGAGAGCGCGATCCCGGCCGGCCGTGCCACGCTGCCGGGCACCCTGCGGCAGTCGGTCTACCTCGGCAGCGCCGTCCGCCACCACCTCACCCTCGACGACGGCAGCGCGTTCGTCGCCGAGACACATCCCACGGACGCGGCCCATCCGGCCCCCGGCAGCCGGGTGTGGGTGCACTGGAACCCGGACGCCTCCCGCGTGCTCGCCGAATGACCGCCCCGCTCCCGGCCCCGCCCGACCACCACCACAGCAAGGAGACACGACCGTGAAGGTCGCCGCCGCCCAGTACGCCCCCACCGCCGACATCGCGGGGAACCTCGCAGTCGTCGAGACCATGGCCGGTGAAGCCGTGGCCGCGGGCGCCGAACTCGTCGTCTTCCCCGAGGAGGCGATGATCCCCGCGGAGGCCGCCGCCGGGCCACTGCACCGCACCGCCGAGGCCCACTGGCCCGTCTTCCTCGGCGAGTTGTCGCGGATCGCCGCCGCCCACGGCATCGCCGTGATCGCCGGCGGCTACGAACCGAGCGGCGACTCCCTGCCGTACAACACCATCGCCGCCGTCTCCGCGGACGGCGAACTCCTCGGCCGCTACCGCAAGATGCACCTCTACGACGCCTTCGACCACCGCGAGTCCCGTCAGGTGCAGCGCGGCGACGAGGGACCCTGCGTGGTGCGGATCGGGGAGTTCAACGTGGGCCTGGTCAACTGCTACGACCTGCGCTTCCCCGAGTTCACCCGGACCCTCGTGGAGATGGGCGCCGATCTGCTGTCCGTGTCCGCGGCCTGGGTGCGCGGCCCGCTGAAGGAGGACCACTGGACGACGCTGCTGCGCACCCGCGCCATCGAGAACACCTGCTGGGTCGTGGCCGCCTCGCTCACCACGCCCGACTGCATCGGCATGAGCATGGCCATCGACCCGCTGGGGGTCGTGCGCGCCGCGCTCGGTGAGGAGGAGCGCGCCCTGTGCGTGGTCGAGGCGGACAAGCACCGCATCGACCGGGCCCGCACCATCCTGCCCGTCCTGCGCAACCGCCGCATCATCATCGGACCGAGGTGACGACCATGCCCCTGGACATTCGCGATCTGGAGCAAGTACCGCCGCTGGACGCCGAGTTGGCGGCGCGCCTCGCCGACGTCGACTTTCCCACCCTCGGCCACTACCTGGAGGAGGGATTCTGTGATCCGGCGCTGCGCCGCCTCGCCGGCCGGGGCAGGCTGGTCGGCCGCGCCGTCACCGTACGGATCACCGCCACCGACTCCACCCTGCTGCACCATGCCGCGTCCCTCGTCGGACCGGGCGACGTCGTGGTCGTGGACTGCGGCGGCGACCGCCGTCATGCCCCGCTCGGCGAGGTCGTGGCGCACGCCCTGGCGGCCCGTGGCGCGGCCGGCGCCGTCGTGGACGGCGTCTGCACCGACATCGGCGCCCTGCGCGAGATCGGCCTGCCCGTCCACGCGTACGGCACCTCGCTGCTCACCACCAAGCTGCACGGCATCGCCGACGGAGCCCTGAACGCGCCCGTCAGCTGCGGCGGCGTACCGGTGCGGGCCGGCGATCTGGTCCTCGGTGACGACAACGGCCTGCTCGTCGCGCCGGCCGCCCGGCTCGCCGCCGTCGTCGACGAGGCCCTCGCCGACGACGCCGAGGAGCCGGATCTCATCGCCGCGCTGCACCGGGGAGAGCGGCTGGGAGCCCTCACCGGGGCCACCCGCACCGTCGAGAACCTGCTGCACCCCGCCTCCACCCCAGCGTGACCACGGCCCGTTCCGGCCACCCACCCCTTCGCAAGGAAGCACCCATGTTCCTCAAGGCAGCCATCAACGGCGGGCGTACCCGCACCGAGCACCCCGCCGTGCCGCTGACCCCCGAGGAGATCGCCGCGGACACCGCCGCGGTGCTCTCCTTCGGCGCCGATGTCGTCCACTTCCACGTCCGCACCGCGGACGGCGGCCAGACGATCGAGCCCGACGCCCTCGCCGACGTCCTGCGCGCCATCCGCTCCGTGGCGCCCGCCGCCGTCGTCGGCACCACCACCGGACTGTGGACCTGCTCCGGACCCCAGGAGCGGTACGACCTCGTCAAAGCCTGGGAGGTACTGCCGGACTTCGCCTCGGTGGCCTTCAGCGAGCAGGGCGCGGCGGAGACCGCCGCGCTCGTCACCGCCCGGGGCATGACGCTGGAGAGCGCCGTGTGGAGCACGGACGACGTGGCCGCGCTGCTCGCCTCGCCGACGCTGGCGGACAACGCGCGCATCCTGATCGAGCCGATGGACGAGGACCCGGACACGGCGGTCGCCCACGCGCGCGAGATGGCCGCCCGTATCCGCGCCGCCGGGGTCGGCTGCCCGCTGCTCTACCACGGCGAGGCGGCCACCACCTGGCCCGTGCTGCGCGCCGCCGTCCACGACGGGCACCAGGCCCGCATCGGCTTCGAGGACGGCATCCACCTCCCGGACGCCACCCCGGCCAGGCGCAACACGGACCTGGTCACGGCCGCCCGCGCCCTCGCCGCGCACTGACCCCGGCCGGGCTGTGGTCCGGCCCCCGGCGGCGGGTCGCCCGGTCGGTTAGGCTCCGCGGCATGCGGATCTCTGTCTCCTCGGACATGGACGAACCCGTCGCCCGGCTCGTCGTCGCGGAGCTGCGCCGGCGCGGGCACGAGGTGCGCGCGCACGGCGCACTGGAGCCCGGCGCCGACCCGCGGTGGGCGGTCTGCTCCGAGGCGGCGGCCCGGGACGTCGCCGCCCGGGCGGCGGACCAGGCCGTCGTGTGCTGCTGGACCGGAACCGGCGCCTCGATCGCCGCGAACAAGGTGCCGGGCGTACGGGCGGCGCTGTGCACGGACGCCTACACCGCCGAGGGCGCCCGCCGCTGGAACGACGCCAATGTCCTGGCCCTCGGACTGCGTCTGACCTCCGAGCCGGTCCTCAAGGAGATCCTCGACGCCTGGTTCACGACGGCTCCCAGCGAGGACAGCGAGGACCGCGACAACATGACCCACATCAACCGCCTCGACGCAACCCGCCCCCCTTCCTGACACCCTCCCCCAAGGGACCCGCCGCTGTGTCGGCCCCCCAAGGCCCAAGGGTCGCGGGGAACTGCGCGCTCAGCCACGACGCCGCCGCACCCGGCCGACGGCGTCCCGTGTCACGGCGAGCGCCCGACCTCGCCGGGTTGGCCCGGGGGGCGCGGGGAACTGCGCGGTCAGCCACAACATTGCCGCACCCGGCGGACGGCATGCCGCGCCTCGGCGAGTCGCCGGCCCCGGCAAAACCACACGGCGCCGAGCGCGAAGACCGCTGCCGAAACGCCGTAGGCGTCAGTGGGCGCCCAGCCCGCCCCCGCCGAACGAACCGCTTGAGCCCTTGCTCCACCGCGGCCGGTCCTTCGACTCGCTCGGGCGGGTCTGCTGGTTGCTCAGCTCGTACGGGGTGAGCGGACGGCCCCCCTCGGGGGTCCTCGGCACCTCTTCGGACTCCCGGTTCTGCCGGACCTCGCGCACCGCGCCGCCCGGAGGCAGGTGCGGCTGCTCCTCGGGGCGCGGCCGGGGCGGTTCGTGGTACTTGACACGGGAGCCCAGCCAGAAGCCCCCGGCGAGCAGCGCCAGGACGGCCACAGCCACCACGAAGAGCCCGAGACTCAGCAGGCCGCTCGGTGCGGCCATCTGCATCGATACGGTACTCATAGCACTGGCGTACCCCTGCCATAACCGGATGAACCAGCCGCTTTCCGTCGTCCGTCGCCCACGTCCGGTGACGCTGCCCCCAACGGTTTTGACCGACCCCCGGCCCGAGCCGACCCGCACCCGAGCCACCCGCACCGGCCCGGGTTTGACCCGTCCCGGCCGGGCTACCCGGGCCATGTGACACCGACGACTTCCGAGCAGGAGCTGTACCGCTTCCTGGAGGACCGCTTCGCGTGTGCGCAGGCGTGCACGGAGTGCGCCCGGGCCTGCGCGGTGCGCGCGAGCCTCCTGGACGCGGACGGGACCGAGGGGCCGGAGCGGGTACGGCGGCAGGGCATCCTGTGCGCGGAGGTGTGCGACACCACCTGCCGCATGCTGTCCGAGCAGAACTGCCAGGACCAGACCGGCGTGCGGATCCAGCTGGAGTGGTGCCGCGCGGTCTGCCTGGACAGTGCCGAGGCCTTCGAGGGGTGGTCCGGCGCGCGGACGGCGGCGGAGGCGTGCCGGGCGTGCGCCCGGGCCTGCACCGACTTCGTCGCGGCACTCGGCTGACGTAAGCGACCGCCCTGACACACCGCGACGGCCCAGCCCCCTCGCGCCCCGTCTGCCCTCTCGCGCCGACTGCCCAGCCCCCTCGCGCCCTCGGCTGCCCAGCCCCCTCGCGCCTCCCGGCAGCGCTCGCACCCGTGCCCTGCCCTCGCGCCTTCCCGCGGTCATCCGGCGAGGCGCGCGACCGTCCGCGGGCTCGCGCGGCCTGTGGGCTTGACGTGACTTCCGCGGGGGCCGCCATTCCCAATTTCTGCAACACGTTCTACGGTGTGCGCCGTCAGGACCGGCCGACGGGAACCTGGAGGCGCCGTGCATCTCGACCACACGCCCGAGCAGCAGCGGCTGCGCACCGAACTGCGCGCCTACTTCGCGGACCTGGTACCGGACAACGCGTACGCCCGCTACGCCGACCCGGCCGCACAGAAGCGGTTCTACCGTGACACGATCAGGCGGCTCGGCGCGGACGGCTGGCTCGGCGTGGGCTGGCCCGAGGAGTACGGCGGGCGCGGCCTGACGGCGATGGAGCAGTTCATCTTCTTCGACGAGGCCGCGCAGGCCGGCGTACCGCTGCCGCTCATGGCGTTGAACACGGTCGGCCCGACCCTGATGCGGTTCGGCAGCGACGAACAGAAGGCGTACTTCCTGCCGCGGATCCTCTCCGGCGAGATCGACTTCGCCATCGGCTACAGCGAGCCGGACGCCGGCACGGACCTCGCGTCCCTGAAGACCCGCGCCGTACGCGACGGCGACGAGTACGTCGTCAACGGGCAGAAGATCTGGACCACCAACGGCGACACCGCGGACTGGGTGTGGCTGGCCGTGCGCACCGATCCGGACGCCCCGCCGCACAAGGGCATCACCATGCTCCTGGTGCCGACCTCCGATCCCGGCTACTCCTGCACCGTCATCACCACCCTCGCCTCGCACGACACGACGGCCAGCTACTACGAGGACATCCGCGTCCCCCTCTCCCGCCGGGTCGGGGCCGAGAACCAGGGCTGGCGGCTGATCACCAACCAGCTCAACCACGAACGCGTCACCCTCGCCGCGCACGGCACGACGGCGATCCGCGCCCTGCACGACGTCCAGCGCTGGGCGCGAGGGACCAAGCTCGCCGACGGCCGCCGCGTGATCGACCTCCCCTGGGTGCGCAACCGGCTGGCCAGGACCCACACCAGGCTCGACGCGATGAAGCTGCTCAACTGGCGGATGGTGAACGCCGTGGAGGACGGCAGCCTCACCCCCCAGGACGCCTCCGCGGTCAAGGTGTACGGATCCGAGGCCCGCCGCGACGCCTACGCCTGGCTCATGGAGATCGTCGCCGCGGCGGGCCCGCTGAAGGAGGGCTCGGCGGGCGCGGTCCTGCACGGCGACCTGGAACGCGGCTACCGCTCAGCGGTGATCTTCACCTTCGGCGGCGGCAACAACGAGATCCAGCGCGAGATCATCTCGTGGATCGGCCTGGGGATGCCACGGGTACGGCGCTGAGGATCGTTTCAAGTAGTCTCACGGACACGCCAGTTGTGGCCTGGGCGTGGTTCGGCACGCGTGGGGTCCGCGCTGCGCCGGATACAGAAGGAGGTGCGGATGGCCACCTGCCGCGGCATGGACGTGTCCGCCTACCAGGGCACCCAGAACTGGGCCGCCCACAAGGCCGACGGCGTCGTGTTCGCCTTCGCCAAAGCCAGTGAGGGCCGGCAGTCCAGGGACGCCAAGTTCGCCGGCCACATCACCGGGATCATCAAAGCCGGGCTGGTGCCCGGCGCCTACCACTTCGCCTGGCCCAACCAGGACGTCGACCAGGAGGCCGCGAACTACATCGGCGCGGTCCGGGCCCACGCGAAGAAGGGGTTCACCCACTGGCTGGACCTCGAACGCTACGCCGACGGCCGCAACTACAGCGGGCGCAGCGCCGCCCAGATCAAGGCCTGGGCCGCCGCCTGGATCGCCGCCGTACGGGCCGCGTTCCCCGGGCAGCGCGTCGGCGTCTACACCAGTGGCGACGACCTCGCCGCCGGCCGCGTGCCCGACGGCGTCCCCCTGTGGTACCCGGCCTACCCCTGGGGCGCCGCCCCGTACAGCAAGGCGGAGGCCGCGGCCCGGCCGAGGCCCAGCGGCAGGGCCCCGCTCATCTGGCAGTTCACCAGCCGGCCCGTCGACCGATCCATCGCCTATCTGTCCGAGGCGGGCCTGCGCGCCTGGGCCGCGGGCGACACCTCCGAGGAGGACGAGATGCCCCAGTACGTGAACCTCGGGCTCGCCAAGCCCTACAAGCTGAGCCCTGGCGCCTGGGACTCGATCGAGTTCACCAAGGAGTGGTCGGACGAGACCGGCGACCACGCCACCGACGGCAGCGTCTGGGCGCGCGGCCCGGCCCGCTTCACCGGCAGCATCAGCCTGTATCTCACCGGGCTGCCAGCCGGCGCGGTCGTCCAGGCCCGGATGTCCGAGTACGAGGGCGACAAGCACGCGGCCGACCACCCCATCCACGAGATCATCGGCACCGCAGGCGGCACCTTCGCCGTGATCCCGTTGACGAAGCGGCTCACGAAGGGACACGGCATGCGGGTCCGTCTGCTCAACCAGTCCCACTCCCCGGTCACCGTCAGCAGTGCCGTACTGACGCTGCTCGTGTGGAAAGAGAGCTGACCCGCGACGCGACAGCGGCACGGAACGGCACGGCACGGAACGGGCCGGGCCGTCGCCGCGCCGGGCGGGGACAATGGTGACCGGAGCAGCACGGCGCATCGGATCTGTGCGCGGGATCGCGGAGGTGGTCGTGGGGCTGCGGACGCGGATCGCGGACGAACTCAGGACGACCGTGCACGGCGGTGACCTCAAACTGGAGCGGTACGAGGGGCCCGCGGGCGATCCCGGGCTGCTCGGGATCGCTCCCGGCGACCCCGCCTGGCACGTGCACGGGCATCCGACGGGCATGCTCACCGGCGGGTTCGCCGCCCTGATGCTCCAGTCACTGCACCCGCTGGCGATGGCCGGGGTCGACCAGCACTCGGACTTCCGCGCCGACCCGGTGGGCCGGCTGACCGGCACCGCGCGGTTCGTCACCACGACGACCTTCGGCTCGGCGCCGGCCGCGCACGAGGCGATCGCCCTGGTACGCCGCATCCACACCCGGGTGCGGGGCACCGCCCCCGACGGCCGGCCCTACCGCGCGGACGACCCCGAGCTGCTGACCTGGGTGCACACCGCGGAGGTGCACAGCTTTCTGGCCGGCTACCAGACGTACGCGCCACAGCGGTGCCGGCTCACGCCCGCCGAGTGCGACACGTACTACCGCCAGGTCGCCCCGGTCGCCGAACTGCTGGGCGCGCGTCAGGTGCCCCGCAGCGTGCGCGACGTCGAACGCTACCTGGATCGTATGCGCCCCCAACTCCGTGCGACACGGGCGGCCTTGGACTCCGTGCAGTTCCTCCGCGGCTTCGGCCGCAGCGGCCGGGAGCGGCTGGTCGTACGCCATCTGATGAACGCCGCGGTGGGGCTCCTGCCTCACTGGGCGCGGGCCGAACTCGGCATCCGCCGCCCGGCGGCGGTCCGCCGCTGCTGGGACCGGCCGACGGCACTGGCGGTCGGCCGCACCATCGAATGGGCGCGCGGCCCGTCCGAGATCCACGCGGCGGCACGGCGCCGCCTGGCCGCCGCGCCGCCACCGGTCGACGCCTGACACCGGCGCGCGGGCCCGGCCGCCGGCGCGCCACGCGGGCGGCGGGGAGCGGGCCGGCCCGCGGCACGGCCGGCCCGGGACACCGCACCGTCAGCCCTCGCGCCCCGGCACGCCTCTGGCCGACGCAGATGAGCACGTGTTACCAAGAACCATGCCTGCACACGAGGGATCCCGCGCGTACGACGCCGTCATCGTCGGCGGCGGCCACAACGGGCTGGTCGCGGCCGCCTATCTGGCCAGGTCCGGACGGTCCGTGCTGGTCCTGGAACGGCTCGGCCGCACCGGGGGCGCGGCCGTGTCGACCCGCCCGTTCACCGGCGTCGACGCCCGGCTGTCCCGCTACTCCTACCTGGTCAGCCTGCTGCCCCGGAAGATCGTGCGGGACCTGGGCCTCACCTTCCGCGTCCGCGGCCGCACCATCTCCTCCTACACCCCGGCGGTGCGCGCCGGACGCCCCACCGGGCTGCTGGTCGGCGGCGGCGAGCGGCGCACCCGGGAGGCCTTCGCCCGGCTGACCGGCGGCACGCGCGAGTTCGCGGCCTGGCAGCGGTTCTACGGCATGACCGGCAAGGTCGCCCAGCGGGTCTTCCCGACCCTGACCGAACCGCTGCCCACCCGCGACGAGTTGCGCCGCCGCGTCGACGACGAGGACGCCTGGCGCACCCTGTTCGAGGAGCCCATCGGGGTCGCGATCGAGCGGGAGTTCGAGGACGACCTGGTGCGGGGCGTCGTTCTCACCGACGCCCTCATCGGCACCTTCGCCGACGCCCACGACCCCGCGCTGCCGCAGAACCGCTGCTTCCTCTACCACGTCATCGGGGGCGGCACCGGCGCCTGGGACGTGCCAGTCGGCGGCATGGGCGCCCTCACCGACGCGCTGGCCGCCGCCGCGCGCACGGCGGGCGCGACCCTCGCCACCGGGCACGAGGCCGTCCGCATCGACACCGACGGACACCACGCCGAGATCGCCTACCGCACGGCCGACGGCGAGGGCGTCGTGGCCGCCCGGCACGTCCTCGTGGGCGCCTCGCCGCAGGAGCTGGCCGACCTCACCGGCGACCCGCGGCCCGCCCCCGCCGAGGGCGCCCAGCTGAAGGTCAACATGCTGCTCAAGCGGCTGCCCGCGCTGCGCGACCCCACCGTCGACCCGCGGGAGGCGTTCGCCGGCACGTTCCACATCGCGGAGGGCTACGAGCAGCTGGCCGCCGCCCACGCCGAGGCCGCCGCCGGCAGGCTCCCCGCCGCACCGCCCAGCGAGATCTACTGCCACTCCCTGACCGACCCCTCGATCCTCGGCCGCGACCTGGTCGCCCGCGGCTACCAGACCCTCACCCTGTTCGGCCTGCACACCCCCGCCCGGCTGTTCGCGGGCGACAACGACGCCGTACGCCGTCAACTGCTGAAGGCGACGCTCGCGCAGCTCGACGCCCACCTCGCCGAACCCCTGGTCGACTGCCTGGCGACCGACGCCGACGGCCGCCCGTGCATCGAGGCGAGGACCCCGCTCGACCTGGAGCGCGATCTGCGCCTGCCCGGCGGCAACATCTTCCACCGTGCGCTGGCCTGGCCGCACACCCAGGAGGGCACCGGCCGCTGGGGCGTGGAGACCCGGCACGCCAACGTCCTGCTGTGCGGGGCGGGAGCGGTGCGCGGCGGCGGGGTGAGCGGAGTGCCGGGGCACAACGCGGCGATGGCGGTGCTGGAGCGGGACTGATGAGAGGGGGAAAGAGACGGCGGGACGCGGCGGACCGGGCCGCGAGACCCGGCCCCGCCCGTCAGTCGGCCGACGGCCGCCAGCCCGCCGCGGTGACGCGGGCCGCGTCCGCCGGGCGCGCCCCGTCGAAGACCACGGCATCACCGGCCTCGACGCGCAGCGCGTCGACGTAGGCGCCGCGGCCCACATAGAGCCGGTCGGTGGTGTACCGCCAGCGCAGGACGAGCCGCCGGTCGGCCGGGAGGTCCGCGGTCAGCCGGTGCCAGACGCGGCCCGACCAGCCGGCGGCCGTACCGTCCGGGTGCTCCCGGGACTCCTCGCCGCCCCGCCATGTGGTGAACGGCAGCGGACGCCAGGAGCCGCCGCCGTCCGTTAAGGCCTCCAAGACCAGCGCGTCCGAGGGTTCGGTGTCCCACCACAGGGCACAGCGCAGCCGCGCACCGCCGGACGAGGTGTCGAGCGGGGGCAGGGCGAGCGTGGCGGTCGTGGCGTTCGCCAGGCCCGAGAACCAGGCCGTGCGGCCCTCGGCGGGACGGACCGCGACGGCCCGCGCCAGATGTGTGCCGGCGGCGACCCGGGGAGCGGAACCGGATCGCCAGGTACGCACGGGATGCACCGAGTTGCCGAGCACCACGAGGAAGGAGTCGGTGGTCGGGTCGAGCACCAGGCAGGTGCCGGTGAAGCCGGTGTGCCCGGCGGTGCGCGGAGTGGCCATCGCCCCCATGTACCAGTGCTGGTACAGCTCGAAGCCGAGGCCGTGCTCGTCGCCCGGGAAGCCGGTGTTGAAGTCGGTGAACATCAGCTCCACGGACCGCGGCCGCAGGATGCGGGTGCGCCCGTACGCGCCGCCGTTGAGCAGCGTGCGGGCGAGCACCGCCAGGTCCCAGGCGCAGGAGAACACCCCCGCGTGGCCCGCGACACCGCCCAGGCTGTAGGCGTTCTCGTCGTGCACCTCGCCCCACACGAGTCCCCGGTCGAGGCCGGACCACGGCCTGCGCGCGTCCTCCGTCGCCGCGATCCGCGGCTTCCAGGAGGCGGGCGGGTTGTAGCGGGTGCGGCGCAGGCCGAGCGGGGCGGTGATCTGCTCGCGCAGGAGGACGTCCAGCGGGCGGCCGGTGACCCGTTCGAGGACGAGCTGGAGGGAGATCAGGTTCAGGTCCGAGTAGAGGTAGGCGGTGCCCGGCGGGCTGAGGGGCGCCTCGTTCCAGATGAGCCGGAGCTTGTCCTCGTACGCGGGGGCGTCGTACAGCGGGATCCAGGCGCGCAGTCCCGAGGTGTGCGTGAGCAGCTGACGTATCGTCACCTCCTGTTTGCCGGCGGCGCCGAACTCCGGGAGGTACGAGGCGACGGGCCGCTCCAGCTCGACGGTGCCCCGCTCCAGCTGCTGGACGGCGAGCAGCGAGGTGAAGAGCTTGGAGACGGAGGCCAGGTCGAAGACCGTGTCCTCGGCCATCGGCAGCTGCCGGCCGGCCGGGAACTCCACGCCGGTGTCGGTCTTCTCGTCGTAGGCCGCGTAGCGCACCGCCATCCCGATGGGCCGGTGCAGGGCCACGGTGCCGCCGCGCCCGGCGAGCAGTACGGCGCCCGCGTACCAGGGGTGCGCGGGGGAGGGGCCGAGGAACGTCTCGGCGTCGGCGACGAGCAGGCCGAGATGCTCGGGAAGCAGACCGGCGCGTTCGGCCGAGCCGTACCGCAGCGTGGTCCGGCCGGCCGCCGGGGCGGCGGCGGCCGGATTCGCGGGCAGCGGGCCGAGCGCCAGCGCGCCGCCCAGCGCCATGGCGCCGATGCCGAGGCGGCGCCGGGTCAGCCCCGCCGCCGTTGTACCCGGCACGTCGTCGGTCATGTGGGGCCTCCCGTCTGGAAGTATCTTTCGGGGCTTGCCGTGCGCGGTGAAACTTTCCTGTCAGGCGCGGAGCGTGTCAACGGTGCGCGCGGCCCCGGAAGAATCTGACGCTGTATCAGAAAAGGGCTTCCGTCGTTCCGAGGACTGCGGCATCCTGCGCCCATGCAGACGGAGCTGAGCAAGCAACTGGGAGTCGAGCACGCCGTCTTCGGCTTCACGCCGTTCCCCGCCGTCGCCGCGGCCATCAGCCGGGCCGGCGGATTCGGCGTGCTCGGCGCGGTCCGCTACACCGCCCCCGACGACCTCAGAGGCGACCTCGACTGGATCGATGCGCACACCGACGGCCGGCCCTACGGACTCGACGTCGTCATGCCCGCCAAGAAGGTCGAGAACGTCACCGAGGCCGACGTCGAGGCCATGATCCCCGAGGGACACCGCCGGTTCGTCACGGACACCCTCGCCAAGTACGGCGTGCCCGAACTCGCCGCGGGTGAGCCCTCCGGCTGGCGCATCACCGGCTGGATGGAGCAGGTCGCCCGCAGCCAGCTCGACGTCGCCTTCGACTACCCCATCCGGCTCCTCGCCAACGCCCTCGGCTCCCCGCCCGCCGACGTCGTGGCCCGCGCCCACGACCGGGGCGTGCTCGTCGCCGCGCTCGCCGGCAGCGCCCGGCACGCCCGCAAGCACCGCGACACGGGCATCGACATCGTCGTGGCACAGGGCTACGAGGCGGGCGGACACACCGGGGAGATCGCCTCCATGGTGCTGACCCCCGACGTCGTCGACGCCGTCGACCCACTGCCCGTACTGGCGGCCGGCGGCATCGGCAGCGGCCAGCAGGTGGCGGCGGCACTGAGCCTGGGCGCCCAAGGAGTGTGGCTGGGCTCCATATGGCTGACCACCACAGAGGCGGAGCTGCAATCCCCCGCCCTCACCCGCAAACTCCTCGCCGCCGGGTCCGGCGACACCGTCCGCTCGCGCGCCCTCACCGGGAAGCCCGCCCGGCAGCTGCGCACCGAGTGGACCGACGCCTGGGACGGCCCGGACGGGCCCGGCACCCTCCCCATGCCTCTGCAGGGCCTGCTGGTCGCCGAGGCGGTCTCCCGCATCCAGAAGTACGAGGTCGAGCCGCTGCTCGGCACCCCCGTCGGCCAGATCGTCGGCCGGATGACCACCAGGCGCGACGTCCAGGCCGTCCTCGACGACCTCACCCGCGGCTTCGAGCGGGCCGTCGACCGCATCAACCGCATCGCCGGAAGGAGCGGCCGGTCGTGAACACACCCCCCACCGGCTTCTGGGCCCAGGCCACCCGACACCCCGACCGCACCGCCCTCGTCGCCCCCGACGGCGAGCGCTGGACCGCCGGGCGGCTGCACGCCGCCGCCAACCGGCTCGTGCACGGCCTGCGCGCCGCGGGCCTGGAGCGCGGCGACGCCCTCGCCGTCGTGCTCCCCAACGGCGTCGAGTTCCTCACCGCTTATCTCGCCGCCACCCAGGCCGGGTTCTACCTCGTGCCCGTCAACCACCACCTCGTCGGCCCCGAGATCGCCTGGATCGTCGCCGACTCGGGCGCCAAGGTGCTCATCGCGCACGAGCGGTTCGCCGGCCCCGCCCGCCGCGCCGCCGACGAGGCCGGCCTCCCGGCCACCCACCGGTACGCGGCCGGCACTGTCGAGGGCTTCAGGCCGTACGCCGAACTCCTCGACGGACACAGCGAGTCGGCGCCCGCCGAGCGCACCCTCGGCTGGGTGATGAACTACACCTCGGGCACCACAGGCCGACCCCGCGGCATCCGGCGCCCGCTGCCCGGCAAGCCCCCAGAGGAGGCCTACCTCGGCGGTTTCCTCGGCATCTTCGGCATCAAGCCGTTCGACGACAACGTCCACCTGGTCTGCTCGCCGTTCTACCACACGGCCGTGCTCCAGTTCGCCGGCGCGTCCCTGCACATCGGGCACCGACTGGTCCTGATGGACAAGTGGACGCCCGAGGAGATGCTGCGCCTCATCGACACCCACCGGTGCACCCACACCCATATGGTCCCCACACAGTTCCACCGCCTTCTGGCGCTCCCCGAGCACATACGGCAGTCGTACGACGTCTCCTCCATGCGGCACGCCATCCACGGCGCCGCGCCCTGCCCCGACCATGTGAAACGGGCCATGATCGACTGGTGGGGGCACGCCGTCGAGGAGTACTACGCGGCCAGCGAGGGCGGCGGCGCCTTCGCGACCGCCGAGGACTGGCTGAAGAAGCCCGGCACGGTCGGCCGGGCCTGGCCGATCAGCGAACTCGCGATCTTCGACGACGACGGCAACCGGCTGCCGCCCGGCGAACTCGGCACCGTCTACCTGAAGATGAACACCGGCGGCTTCGCCTACCACAAGGACGAGACCAAGACCCGCAAGAACCGCATCGGCGACTTCTTCACCGTCGGCGACCTCGGTCACCTCGACGAGGACGGCTATCTCTTCCTGCGCGACCGCAAGATCGACCTGATCATCTCGGGCGGCGTCAACATCTACCCCGCCGAGATCGAGTCCGCGCTGCTCGCCCACCCCGCCGTCGCCGACGCCGCCGCCTTCGGCGTCCCGCACGACGACTGGGGCGAGGAGGTCAAGGCCGTGGTGGAACCGGCCCCCGGGCACCAGCCAGGACCCGAACTGGCCGCCGCCCTGCTCGCCCACTGCGCCGAACGGCTCGCCGGCTACAAACGGCCGAAGAGCGTCGACTTCGTCGCCGAACTGCCCCGCGACCCCAACGGCAAGCTGTACAAGCGGCGGCTGCGTGACCCCCACTGGCAGGGCCGGGACCGCCCGGTGTGACCAGGGGCGGCCCGGTGAACGGGCCGCGGATTCTTGACCTTCCCGCGCGCCGGCCCGAGGATCGGGTGCCATGACGCAGGGACACGGCAGCACGGTCGACGGGGTGCTGCGGCGCAGCGCCCGGCGCACACCCACGCGGATCGCGGTGGAGTACGGCGAGCGCCGCTGGACCTACGCGGAACTGGACGACGCCGTCTCCCGCGCCGCCGGCCTGCTGCGCGCCCGGGGCCTCGCCCCCGGCGACCGGGTCGGCGCCTACGGCCACAACTCCGACGCCTATCTCATCGCCTTCCTCGCCTGCGCCCGCGCCGGACTGGTCCATGTGCCGGTCAACCACCAGCTGACCGGCGACGACCTCGCCTATATCGTCCGTCAGTCGGGCAGTTCCCTGGTGCTCACCGACCCGGCCCTGGCCGGACGGCTCCCGGACGGCGTCCCCGCGCTGCCGCTGCGCGACACCGACGCCTCGCTCCTCGCCTCGCTCCCGGCGACACCCCCGTACGAGGGCCCGGAACCGCGCGCCGAGGACCTGGTGCAACTGCTGTACACCTCCGGCACCACCGCCCTGCCCAAGGGCGCGATGATGACCCACCGGGCCCTGGTGCACGCGTACCTGAGCGCGATCACCGCCCTCGACCTGAGCGCCGGCGACCGGCCCGCGCAACGCCAGCGGCAAGATCCTCAAGCGGGAACTGCGGGAACGGTTCGGCGGCGGGCACCACGGGAACTGACCGGGCCGGGCGAGGCCCCCGCGGCTCGGCAGCGGCCCGAAGCGGCGCGGGGAACGGCGCGGCCGACCACGATCCCACCGCCGCCGGCCGACGGCCCGGCCCGGTGCGGCCGACGGCCCGGTGCGGCGCGGCCGGCGGGGCGTTCAGCGCGGGCGCAGGTCCACGATCCGGCGGATCTTGCCCACCGACCGCTCCAGCTGAAGGGCTCGCAGGGCTGTCGCGTCGAGCCGTTCCCCCGCGTCGAACAGCTCCTTCGCCTCTGTCATCCGGCACCTCTCCCTCACCGTCCGCGTCAATTCGGGCGACCGATCATTCGGTTGCCGTGCCCGGATCGGTAATTCAGCCCGGCACGGCCCCCGGCAAGGGGTCTGCCTGCACTTTCTCGCACATCCGGGCGCGACCGGACGGCCGACGACGGGGAGGCTTTGCGCGACCACATAGGGCCCGACCACATGGGGCCTGACCACATGGGGCCTGACCATATGAGGCTCGACCCCATGGATCTGCTCGCGCGCGACGGGCGGGAGCCTCGTTCGGTTTCGGTGTGCCGGCTATCGGTTCGCGGTCGTCGCCACCTGCCGGGCCCAGCGGTAGTCCGCCTTGCCGCTCGGGGAGCGCTGGACGGTGTCCGTGAGCACGAGCTGGCGGGGGATCTTGTAGCCGGCCAGTTGGGTACGGCAATGGCGCTGCACGTCCGCCAGGGACAAGGTGTCGGCGCCCTCCCGCAGCTGCACCACCGCCGCCACACGGTTGCCCCAGGTGGCGTCCGGCACCCCGGCCACGAGCGCGTCGTACACGTCGGGATGCGACTTGAGCGCCTGCTCGACCTCCTCCGGGTAGACCTTCTCGCCGCCCGTGTTGATGCACTGCGAGCCGCGGCCGAGCACGGTGACGACGCCGTCCTCGTCCACGGTCGCCATGTCGCCCAGCAGCACCCAGCGCTCGCCGTCCTTCTCGAAGAAGGTCTCGGCGGTTCTCCCCGGGTCGTTGTAGTAGCCGAGCGGCACATGTCCGCACTGCGCGACCCGCCCCACCGCACCGGCCGCGACCGGCTCATGGGTCGCCGGGTCCACCACCCGGGTACGGGAGTTGACCTGGATGCGGAACCCGCGCCGTTGCCCAGAGTCCTCCGTCGCCGTGCCGTTGAACCCGGACTCGGAGGACCCGAAGTTGTTCAACAGCATCGCGTTCGGGACGAGTTCGCGGAACTGCCGGCGCACCGTCTCCGACATGATTGCCCCCGACGAGGAGACACTGAACACCGAGGAGCAGTCCGTGCCCTTCATGGGGCCCCGCAGCGCGTCGATCAACGGCCGCAGCATCGCGTCCCCGACCAGCGACACGCTGGTGACCTTCTCCTGCTCGACGGTCCGCAGCACCTCCTCGGGCACGAACTTGCGGTGGATCACCACACGCTGCCCGAAGTCGAAGCCGATGAACGCCGTCAGGGTGGAGGTGCCGTGCATCAGCGGGGCAGTGGGGAAGAAGGTGATCCCCGCACCGCCGGCCGCGACCCGCTCCGCCAGCTCCTCCGGTGTCCGCACCGGCTCTCCGGTCGGCGCGCCACCCCCGAGGCCCGCGAAGAACAGGTCCTCCTGACGCCACATCACGCCCTTGGGCATCCCCGTCGTGCCGCCGGTGTAGATGATGAACTGGTCGTCGCCCGAGCGTGCCGGAAAGCCACGCTCCGGGGAACCGGCGGCCTCCGCGTCCGCGAACGCGACGGCGGGCACGTCGGCGGCGCCCGGCGCCGGCTCGCCCACCCGCACCAGGTGCCGCAGCCCCCCGGCCCGCGGCAGCGCCGCCGCCACCCGGCCCGTGAACTCCGTGTCGAAGACCAGCGCCACCAGGTCGGCGTCCCGGTAGAGATAGACCAACTCTTCCTCGACATAACGGTAGTTGACATTGACGGGGACGATCCGTGCCTTCAGGCAGCCGAGCACCGTCTGGAGGTATTCGACGCCGTTGTAGAGATGCAGCCCCAGATGCTCGCCCGGACGTATCCCGCTGTCGAGCAGATGGTGCCCGACGCGGTTCGCCGCCGCGTCCAGTTCCGCATACGTCAGCCGGCGCTCGGCGCCCGTGCCCGGGTGGTCGACGTACACGAGCGCCTCGCGGTCCGCGACCGCGTCGACGACCGACTCGAACAGGTCGGCAAGGTTGTACTCCACGGTTCCTCCTGACCCGGGCGTACCTGACATCCGACGGTTCGCCGGTCATCAGAGCAAAGGGCGCCACAACTGTGAAGGCCTCGCACCAAGAAATCTGACTGACTGTCAGAAAACCCTTGAAGTGCCCTCCCGCCTACTGCAACCTGTTCTCGTTCCGGCAGAGGGGAGATGGGTCATGGCTGGCACGGAACACCTCACCGTGCGGCGCGAAGGCGCCACACTGGTCCTCACGCTCAACCGGCCCGAGGCGAAGAACGCGCTCTCGCTGCCCATGCTCGTCGGCCTGTACGACGGCTGGCTCCAGGCCGACGCCGACGACACCGTCCGCTCGATCGTGCTCACCGGGGCCGGCGGCGCCTTCTGCGCCGGGATGGACCTCAAGGCCCTGGCCGGCCGGGGCATGGCGGGGGAGCACTACCGGGACCGGCTCAAGGCCGATCCCGACCTGCACTGGAAGGCGATGCTGCGCCACCACCGGCCGCGCAAACCGGTGATCGCCGCGGTCGAGGGGCACTGCGTCGCCGGCGGCACGGAGATCCTCCAGGGCACCGACATCCGGGTGGCCGGCGAGTCCGCGACCTTCGGGCTGTTCGAGGTCCGGCACGCACTGTTCCCCATCGGCGGCTCCACCGTCCGGCTGCAACGCCAGATCCCGCGCACCCACGCCCTGGAGATGCTGCTCACCGGACGGCCGTACAGCGCCCGCGAGGCCGCCGGCATCGGACTCGTCGGACATGTCGTCCCCGACGGCACCGCGCTCGCCCGCGCCCTGGAGATCGCCGAACGGATCAACGCCTGCGGCCCGCTCGCCGTCGAGGCCGTCAAGGCGTCCGTGTACGAGACCGCCGAGATGACCGAGACCGACGGCCTCGCCGCCGAACTCGCACGCGGCCGGCCGCTCTTCGAGACCGCCGACGCCAAGGAGGGCGCCCGCGCCTTCGCCGAGAAGCGGCCCCCCCTCTACAAGCGCGCCTGACCCCGTGCCGGCCCGCCCCACCCGCGAAGGAGACAGCCGCCGATGCCCGACGTCCTCAAGGCCCCCCTCGTCCTGGAGTTCCCCTTCACCCGCTCCCTCGGCCCCGTCCAGAGCGCCTTCCTGACCGGCCTGCGCGAACGCGTCGTGCTCGGGGTGCGCACGGACGACGGCCGTACCCTCGTCCCGCCCGTCGAGTACGACCCCGTGACCGCCGAGGAGATCCGCGACCTCGTCGAGGTCGCCCCCACCGGCACGGTCACCACCTGGGCCTGGAACCACCGCCCCCGGCCCGGCCAGCCCCTCGGCACCCCCTTCGCCTGGGCCCTGGTCCGCCTCGACGGCGCCGACACCGCCCTGCTGCACGCCCTGGACACGCCCGGCCCCGACACCGTGCACACCGGCATGCGGGTCCGGATCCGCTGGGCGAAGGAGCGCACCGGCGCCATCACCGACATCGCCTGCTTCGAACCGTACGACGGGCCCGCCGCCCGGCCCGCCGGGCACAGCGGCGCGTTCGCGGACCCCGTCACCGGCATCGTCGCGCCCGCCCGCCTCGAGTACACCTACACGCCCGGCCGCGCCCAGTCCGCCCACATCCGGGCGCTCGCCGAACGGCGCACCGTCGGCGAACGCTGCCCGTCCTGCCGCAAGGTGTACGTGCCGCCCCGGGGCGCCTGCCCCACCTGCGGCGTCGCCACCGCCGAACAGGTCGAGGTGGGGCCCCGGGGCACGGTCACCACCTTCTGCATCGTCAACATCAAGGCCAAGAACCTCGACATCGACGTGCCCTATGTGTACGCGCACATCGCCCTCGACGGCGCCGGCCTCGCCCTGCACGGCCGTATCGGCGGCATCCCCTACGACCGGGTGCGCATGGGCCTGCGTGTCGAACCGGTGTGGACCGAGGGCGCCCGCCACCCCGACCACTACCGGCCCACCGGTGAGGCCGACGCGGACTACGACACCTACAAGGAGCTGCTGTGACCCGCGCACAGGTGCCGGACCCCGGCCGGATCGCCGTCGTCGCCTTCGCCCAGACCGACCACCGCGCCGCCGCCGAGGAGAACTCCGAGGTGGAGATGCTCATGCCGGTGCTGCACGAGGTACTGGACCGCACCGGCCTGAAGACCGCCGACATCGGCTTCACCTGCTCCGGATCAAGCGACTACCTGGCCGGCCGCGCCTTCTCCTTCACCCTCGCCCTGGACGGCGTCGGCGCCTGGCCGCCGATCTCCGAGTCACACGTCGAGACGGACGGCGCCTGGGCGCTGTACGAGGCCTGGACCAAACTGCTCACCGGCGAGGCCGACACCGCCCTCGTCTACTCCTACGGGAAATCCTCGCCCGGCTCCGTCCGGGACGTACTGACCCGCCAGCTCGACCCGTACTACCTCGCCCCGCTGTGGCCGGACGCCGTGGCCCTCGCTGCGCTCCAGGCGCAGGCCCTCATCGACGCGGGGGAGACCGACGAGGAGGCGCTGGCCGCGATCGCCGCCCGCAACCGGGCCGCGGCCACCGCCAACCCCCACGCCCGGCTGCGGGGTCCCGTCCCGCACGGGGAGTACGTCGTACGGCCGCTGCGCACCGGCGACTGCCCGCCCGTCACGGACGGCGCCGCCGCCGTGATCCTCGCCGCGGGCGACCGGGCCCGCCGGCTGTGTCCGCGGCCCGCCTGGATCCGGGGCATCGACCACCGCGTCGAAGCCCACGCCCTCGGCCTGCGCGACCTGACCGACTCGCCCTCCGCGCGGCTCGCCGCCGAGCGGGCCGGCGCCTTCGAACGACCCGTCGACACCGCCGAGTTGCACGCGCCGTTCAGCGCGCAGGAGGTCGTGCTGCGCAAGGCGCTGCGGCTCGGCGACGACGTGTGCGTCAACCCGTCCGGCGGCGCACTCGCCGCCAACCCCGTCATGGCCGCCGGGCTCATCCGCATCGGCGAGGCCGCCGCCCGCATCGGACGCGGGGCGTCCGACCGGGCGCTCGCCCACGCCACCTCCGGCCCCTGCCTGCAACAGAACCTGGTCGCCGTCCTCGAAGGGGATCCCCGATGAGCAAGGAGCCCGTGGCCGTCGTAGGGATCGGCCAGACCAAGCATGTGGCGGCCCGCCGGGACGTGTCGATCGCCGGCCTGGTCCGCGAGGCGGCCCGCCGCGCCCTGGACGACGCCGAACTGACCTGGTCCGACGTCGACGCCGTGGTCATCGGCAAGGCACCGGACTTCTTCGAGGGCGTGATGATGCCGGAGCTGTACCTGGCCGACGCGCTCGGCGCCGTGGGCAAGCCGCTGCTGCGGGTGCACACCGCGGGCTCCGTCGGCGGCTCCACCGCCCTGGTCGCGGCCGGACTCGTCGCCGCCCGCGTGCACACCACCGTGCTCACCCTCGCCTTCGAGAAACAGTCCGAGTCCAACGCCATGTGGGGACTGTCCCTGCCGATCCCCTTCCAGCAGCCGCTGCTGGCCGGCGCGGGCGGCTTCTTCGCCCCGCACGTACGCGCCTATATGCGGCGCACCGGGGCCCCCGACACCATCGGCTCCCTGGTCGCCTACAAGGACCGGCGCAACGCGCTGAAGAACCCGTACGCGCATCTGCACGAACACGACATCACCCTGGAGAAGGTCCAGGCGTCCCCGATGCTGTGGGACCCCATCCGCTACTCGGAGACCTGCCCCTCCTCCGACGGCGCCTGCGCGATGGTCCTCACCGACCGGGCCGGCGCGGGCCGCGCGCCCCGGCCGCCCGCCTGGATGCTCGGCGGCGCCATGCGCAGCGAACCCACCCTCTTCGCCGGCAAGGACTTCGTCTCCCCGCGGGCCGGCCAGGACTGCGCCGCCGACGTCTACCGGCAGGCCGGCATCGCCGACCCGCGCCGGGACATCGACGCCGTCGAGATGTACGTGCCGTTCTCCTGGTACGAGCCCATGTGGCTGGAGAACCTCGGCTTCGCCGAGGAGGGCGAGGGCTGGAAGCTCACCGAGTCCGGCGTGACCGCGCTCGACGGCGACCTGCCCGTCAACATGTCGGGCGGCGTGCTGTCCACCAACCCGATCGGCGCCTCCGGCATGATCCGCTTCGCGGAGGCCGCGCTCCAGGTACGCGGACAGGCCGGGGAACACCAGGTGGAGCGGGCCAGGAGAGTGCTCGGCCACGCCTACGGCGGCGGCTCGCAGTTCTTCTCCATGTGGCTGGTGGGTTCACGGCCCCCCGACTCCTGAAAGGTCCCCCGGACGTGGCCTGTTGGCGGTCGGAACCGGTCGCTAGGCTGGCCGCGGACGACGAATCGGGAGGAGCACGGACGTGGCCGAGAGCACCATCCAGCAGCAGCCGCGCATGGGCTGGGACAAGCCGGATCTGGACCTCAGCAAGGCGCAGTGGCAGTCCAGCAGCCGAGGCCTCGGCGATGTCCAGATCGCCTTCGTCGAGGGGTTCATCGCGATGCGCAACAGCGGCAGTCCCGGGAGCCCTTCCCTGATCTTCACGCCCGCCGAGTGGGGCGCCTTCGTGTCCGGCGCGCGGGAAGGCGAGTTCGACCTGACCTGAGCCGCGCGGCGGCGAGCCGATCCGGGGGTGTTCCGCGCCGATTCGCGGACACGCGACCGACAGGACCTTCCGGGACCGGGGCCTGAGTGAGGCTGACCCCGGAAGGCAAGGTCACATCCCGGAGGTGAGGACGACGAACACCCAGCCGGTCATCGCCGCGGTCGACGGCTCGCAGGACAGCCTGCGCGCCCTGGACTGGGCCCTGGACGCCGCCCGGCGGCGGGCGGCACCGCTGCGCGTGGTGCATGTGCGGCAGTACGCGCCATGGGGCCGGCCCGAGGCCCTGGCCGCGGGCCCGCCCGAACCGGACGACGACCGGGTCCTCGCCGAGGTGCGCACCCGGCTGCGCGGGCCCGCGGCGGCACAGCCCGTCGAGTACGTCACCCTGCGCGGCGCGCCCGCCGCGGTGCTGCCCGCACTGGGCGCCGAGGCACAACTGCTGGTGCTCGGCTCCCGGGGGCGGGGCGGCTTCGCCAGCCTGCTGCTCGGCTCCAACGGCATGGCCGCCGCACGCGACGCGGCGTGCCCGGTCGTCGTCGTGCCCCGGCCCGGCCGCGGTGGAGGCACCTTTGACGCCTCTCCGGCCGTGGGGGAGCCCGGCGAGCCGCCGGCCGGGCCGGGGTCCCGGGTGGTCGTCGGCGTGGACGTCGACAACCCCGATGACATCACGCTCACGTTCGCCTTCACCGAGGCCGATCTGCGCGGTGCGCTCCTCCAGGTGATCGCCGCCTACCGGTGGCCCGCGCAACCGCTGATGGCGCCCGGCGAACTCGTGCCGCCCCTCATCGACCAGGACGCCGTGGAGAACGAGACCCGGGCCCTCGCCGAGGGCCTCCTCGCCCCGCACCGCGCCCGGCACCCGGCCGTCCGCGCCGAGGCCCAGGCACTGCCCGGAGACGCCGCGGGCAGCCTCGTCGCGGCTTCCGGGGGCGCTGGGCTGGTGGTGGTGGGGCGGCATCGGCGGCGGTTGTCGGCGCCGGCTCGGATGATGGGTTCGGTGACGCATGCGGTGCTGTTGCATGCGGCTTGTCCGATCGCCGTAGTGGCGCCGTCTCCACGGGAGGACGCGACCCCGCCCGAGGAGTGACCGGGGCCCGTGTGGGGGCCCTTCCGTCGGTCGGGTGCCGGCTGGGGGTGCTGTGTGACGCATGCGGTTGTGCGGCCTGTCCGATCGCCGTCATGGAGTCGTCCGGGCACGAGGACCCGGGGCCACCGCAGGAATGAACCGGGCCTGTGTTCCGGCCCCGCACGCCCGTCGGGTGCCGCCCGGCACGGTCCGCGGAGCGGGGCACGGCTTCCCTGAGGGGACGCCGCCCGGGCGTCATCGACCGGGGCCGGGCACGTACCATGGCCGCATGTCGTTCCTCCGCCGCCGCAGCGCCACTCCCGCCGGGCCCGACTTCGACGTGCTGGCCATGGACCCGGGCGACTGGCCCGGCAATCTGGGCGCGGGCCTGCTGCCCGCCCCCGACGGCACCTGCCAGGGCGTCTTCCTGCGCTACGACCTGTTCGGCGGCCGCGGCCCCGCCATGATCATCGGCAATCTCCCGGAGGGATCCCCGGCCCGCGACACCGCCGACGGGGAGATCCCCTTCGAGGTCGCCCAGCTGCTGCTGGCGCTGGAGAACGACGAGGAGGTCACCGTCACCGGCAGCGAGGACATGCCGGTGCTCCAGGGCGACAACCTGCTGATCGTGCGCCGGCTTAAGCTCTCCGAGACCCGCATCTCATGTGTCCAGTTCGACCGCAGCGACGGCGTCCTGGTCACCATCGCCGCCTGGGACCGCCCCATCACCGACGACCTGTACGCCCTGCTGAAGCCGCTCCCGGCGGAGCTTTTCCAGCAGGGCTGACGGGCGGCCCCCACCCGGCAGAGCGGCTATCCGGCCGACGACCGCACGTCCACGTCGGCGGCCCGCACATACGCCACCCGGTGGCCGTACTGGATCTGGTAGTACAGGTCCTTGCCGACCACGACCCGGTGCGAGTCGGCGGTGAACGTGACCGCGTAGTAGTACTCGCCGGGCAGTTCGTCCCCGACGACATACCTCTGGCCCGCCGGGATCGTGTACGGCAACGGGGACACCGCCTGCGCGGGCACGTCCGCCGGATAGGCGTCCTTCTCCGGGTACGCCCTGCCGTACACCGGAACGCTCGCGAGCCCCGCCCTGGGTGTGATCACACGTCCGGCGGCGGCCACGGCCGTGGGCTGTCCGACCGGGTTCCTGAACCAGGCCTTCTGGCCCAGGTACCAGATCGCCGTCCACTCGCCCCAGCGGTCGGCCACGGCGTACTGCTGCCCGGTCGAGACCCGCGAGGACAGGTCGTTCACCCCGGTGGTCGGCGCCGTACCGAGGCCGATGTCCCTGATCAGCGCGGAGTTCTCGGCGTGGTCGGAGTACAGCCGCACCTCGCTGGAGCCGTGCGCCGCACACGGCACGCCCGCGGTGGCGCACCCCGTGTACACCGGCCGGTTGCGCGCGTAGTCGGGCAGGATCGTGACCAGACCGCCCTTCGCGTCGGCCGTGCGCTTGAACGGCCGGTGCAGCAGCTCGAAGTAGTGCCGCCAGTCCCAGTACGGACCCGGGTCCGTGTGCATGCCCGGCACGGTGGAGGTGGTGGGGCCCGGCACATTGTCATGGCCGAGGATGTGCTGCCGGTCCAGCGGGATGCCGTACCGCGCGGCGAGGTACCCCACCAGCCGGGCCGAGGACCGGTACATCGCCTCCGTGTACCAGGCGTCCGGCGAGGCGAGGAACCCCTCGTGCTCGATGCCGACCGACTTGGCGTTGACGTACCAGTTGCCCGCGTGCCACGCCACGTCCTTGGCCTTGACGTGCTGGGCGATCAGCCCGTCCGTGGAGCGGATGGTGTAGTTCCACGACACATAGGTCGGGTCCTTGATCAGGTCGAGTACGCCGTCCCAGGCGCCCTCGGTGTCGTGGATGACGATGTACTTGATGCTCTGCGCGGCCGGCCGGTTCCCCAGGTCGTGGTTGCCGTAGTTGCCGTCCCCGAACTCCTCGTACGGTGCCGGCACCCAGGTGCAGGACACTGAGGCGGGGCACTCCGTGCCGTCCTTGGCGGCCGGGGCCGCACCGGCCTGCTTCAGCTGCCGGGTGTCCGCGGCCAGGCCCGGCCGCGCGGCCAGCGCGACCGTCTGCCCGTCGTCCGTGGTGCGCTGCGCGCCGGCGCGCAGCACGTCGTACACGTCGTTCGCGTACGCCGCCGCGGTCGCGGTGTCGTCGGCGCCGGAGAACCGGGCCACCGCGCCGTACCAGTCGGCCGGGTCCGCGCTGAGGGGGCGGTGCAGCTCCTGCTGGGCGGCGGCGAGCAGCGCGGCGCCGCCGGCCACGTTGGCGGCCGGGTCGGTGCGCAGCTCGGCCGCCGGGAGCCCGGTCAGCCGGGCCGCCCGCGGCAGCGTTTCCAGACGGGCCGGGATCGCGGACGCGTCGGGCACGCCCGCCTCCGGGTGCCGGGCGGGGCGGGCGCTGTCGCCGCGGGCGTCCTCGGTGCCCTCGCTGTGGTGGCCCACGGCGGTGAGCGCGGTGCGCGCGTCGGTGAGGTGCATCGGGCCGTAGCCGCCGGTCACGCTGGGCGCCCCGGCGTGCGTGTCCCAGCGGGACTGGAGATAGGAGACGGCCAGCAGGACGCTCTGCGGTACGTGGTAGTCGGCGGCGGCCGAGGCGAAGGCGCGCTGGAGTCCGCCCGTGGCGGAGCCGGCCACGGACGGGGATGGGGACGGGGCGGCGCCGAGCAGCGGCAGCAGCAGCGCCGCGGCGGCGATGCCTCCGGCCGTCCTGCGCGTGCGTCTGCCGCCGGGCGCGGACGTGGGGTCGGTGGCGGATCCTCGCAATGCGGCCTCCTGGGATGGACGGTCGAGCGCGGTGGGGCGTGCGGGGCTGAGCGTTGCTCAGTGGTACCGGCTTGCCGACGATCCGTCAATCATGCCCAGTAGGGCGCGAATTCCCACGTCAGACGGGGCGCGCGGGAGTTTCGTGTCGATGGTGCTCGGGCCTGCGGGGCGTCAGTGGCGTACACCAATGACCGGGCCTCGCACGGCGGTAAGACCCGCGATGCCCGACGCACCTCGCGCCGCGTCGTTCGGCCCGCCACGGTGTGTCCGGTGCGCGGGGCCGACCCTTCGTCCGGCGCTGCACGACATCGGATCGCTGGGCGCTGCACGGCACCGGGTCGCCCGGTTCTGCGCGCATCCGATCGCCTTGCGCTGCACGGCATCGGACGCCGCGGGCCGAACCGACGCGCATGGTCGGATCGGCCCGCGGCCTTGGGCGTGTTTCGAAAGTCCCGTTACGGTGTGGCACGAGGGCCTCTCTGGTCGCCGGTGCAGATGTCGCAATCCACACCAGGTCAGAAGGCCCTCACCCACTTCAAGATTTCTCAGCCGGGACCTGCGTCACCAACCTCCGTGGACAGAACACCTAGGGCGCACCGTGGCCCGCTGCTTCGTCAGCGGGTGCCGACCGCCGCGCGCACGGCCCGGCGGGCCAGTTGGCCGTCGTCGTGCAGCCTCCTGAGGAGCAGCCGCTGTTCCTCGCCGCACGGGGTGCCACCCGGCTGGGCCGGGCCCGCCGGCACCGGCGCCGCGTCGTTGATCGAACGCTGCACGGCCGTCTCGTACGTAAGGATCTCCCGGGTCAGCACGAGCATCAGGTTCACCAGGAACGCGTCCCGCGAGACGGGGCCCGCCGACTGGGCGATCTGGCTGATCTGCCGCCGGGCCGCCGGGGCGTCACCGAGCACCGACCAGAGCACGGCCAGGTCGTACCCCGGCAGATACCAGCCCGCGTGCTCCCAGTCCACCAGCACGGGTCCCGTGGGCGACAGCAGGATGTTGGAGAGCAGGGCGTCGCCGTGACAGAACTGGCCCATGCCCTGCCGGCCCGCCGCCTGCGCGATGCCGTGCAGCAGCTTCTGCAGGTCTCCCAGGTCCCGGTCGGTGAGCAGCCCCAGCTCGTGGTACCGGGCGATACGGGCCGCGTAGTCGAGGGGCGCGTCGAACGTGCCCGCCGGGGGCCGCCAGGCGTTGAGCCGGCAGATCGTGCCGAGCGCCGCGCGGATGTCGGCCCGGGGCGGGGCCTGCGCGGGATGCCGTTGCAGCGCCGCCACCCGGCCCGGCATCCGCTCGATCACCAGGGTGCAGTTGTCCGGGTCCGCCGCGATCAGCCTGGGCACCCGGACCGGCGGCCGGTGCCGGACGAACGAGCGGTAGGCCGCTATTTCGTGGCGGGTGCGCTCCGCCCAGGCCGGTGAGTGGTCCAGCAGACACTTGGCGACGGCCGTGCTGCGCCCCGTCGTGCCGACGAGGAGCACGGACCGCCCGCTGCGGCGCAGCACCTGCACCGGAGCGAACTCCGGACAGATCCGGTGCACCGAGGCGATCGCCGCGCGGAGCTGCGCGCCCTGGGGGCCGGACAGGTCGAGTCTCCCGCTGAGCGGTTGGCCGGCCGGCCCCATGGCGCGCGGTGGCCGCCCCATGCCCGGCACGGCGGCCCCCGGATGCGCGGGAGCGAGGTAGGGGCCCCCGCCCGCCGGGCGGGGGCGCGGTGGCCGGGGCGGGGCGGACACGGAGGACGATGCTGCGTACATGGGCGATACAGATCCCTTCGTGTACCTGCGGTGTCTGCCTGGTGCGCGCGCCCTCCCGGCCCGGTCGCCCGGGAGCATCCTGGGGAATGCGCCCGTTGACCGAGCGGCCACCGGGTCGGGGTGGCGCGTTCCTACCCGACACCCGCTGCCCGCTGGCACACCATCTGGCGCACCCTGGCGAACCCTGGCGAATAGTCGCCCGGCAACCTCACGCGGGCTACTGTCAACTCAGCCGAGAACCTGGGGGCTTGACGTGAGCGGACAACCCAACACCCGGCTCGCGGACCTGTTCGGCCTGGCCGGCTGGTCCAAGGGCGAACTCGCGAGGCTGGTCAACCGGCAGGCGGCGGCCATGGGCCACCCCCAGCTGGCGACCGACACCTCCCGGGTGCGGCGGTGGATCGACACGGGGGAGATCCCGCGCGATCCGGTGCCGCGGGTGCTGGCTGCCCTGTTCACCGAGCGTCTCGGCCGTGTCGTGACCATCGAGGACCTCGGTCTGGTGCGGCACGGGCGTGCGGGGAAACGGCCCGACGGCGGGAAGACACAACATCCCGACGGTGTGCCGTGGGCGCCCGAACGGACTGCCGCGGTCCTCACCGAATTCACGGGAATGGACCTCATGCTCAACCGACGCGGCTTGGTGGGCGCGGGTGCAGCGCTCGCCGCGGGATCCGCACTCAGCAGTGCCATGCACGACTGGCTGCACACCGACCCCACACTCAGGGCCCACGCCCCCGCTTTCGACGACTCCCTGCACGCCGACCCCGTTGGGTTCGACCGTTACGAGGCCGCCCCCATCGGGTCGCAGGAGATCGAGGAACTGGAGCGTTCGGTCGAGGTGTTCCGGGCGTGGGACGCGGCCCGCGGCGGCGGGTTGCAACGCAAGGCGGTGGTGGGCCAGCTCAACGAGGTGGGCGGCATGCTCGCCTACCGTCACCCCGACCATCTCCAGCGGCGCCTGTGGGGTGTCGCTGCCAATCTCGCCGTCCTCGCGGGCTGGATGTCGCACGACGTCGGCCTGGAGCCCACGGCCCAGAAGTACTTCGTCATCGCCGCCCACGCGGCCCGGGAGGGCGGCGACCGGCCCCGCGCCGGGGAGGCGCTCTCCCGAGCGGCTCGCCAGATGGTGCATCTGGGCCGGCCCGACGACGCGCTCGATCTGATGAAGCTCGCCCGGTCCGGCTCGGGCCCCGAGGTGCTGCCGCGCACCCAGGCCATGCTCCACACCATCGAGGCCTGGGCACAGGCGTCGATGGGCAAGGGGCAGGCGATGCGCCGCACCCTCGGCCAGGCGGAGGACCTCTTCGTCTCGGACCGCGGGGACGTGCCGCCGCCGAGCTGGATGCAGACGTTCAAGGAGGAGGACCTGTACGGCATGCAGGCCCTGGCCTACCGCACGCTGGCCGAGTTCGAGCCGGGCGCGGCCGTGCACGCCCAGCACTTCGCGGAGAAGGCCCTGGCCCTGCGGGTCGACGGCCGGCAGCGGTCGAAGATCTTCGACTTTCTGTCCATGGCGTCCGCGTGCTTCATCGCGCACGACCCCGAACAGGCGGACCGGTACGCCCGGTTGGCGCTGATGTCGATGGGAGCAAACTCCTCCCATCGCACCTGGGACCGGCTGCGCCAGATGTACCGCCTGACCGCCGGGTACGCCGACTATCCGAAGATCAATGAACTGCGGGAGGAGATCAAACTGGCCCTGCCGAAGCAGAAGAACAAGCGTGGCAACACCGCGCAGGCTTGAGGACGGGGACGGCTTCTGGTTCTTCCTTGCCGTCCGTGCTCTGTTGTCGGTGTTCTTTGCCCGTGCTCCCTAGGAAGACAGTTTGGCGATGAGCAGGCAGGCGTCGTCCTCGCGGTCGGCCACGCCGAACTCCTCCACCACCACCCGCACGCAGTCCTGTGCGGTGCGCGCCGCGGCGAGCCGCGGGGCCAGGCCGAGGAGGCGGTCCACGGCGTCCGTTCCGCTGGGCCCACCGGTCAGACCGTCGGTCCGCAGCAGGAGCAGATCGCCCGGTTCGAGGGTCGTGACGGCCTGTCCGTAGGCGGCTGTCGGTGTCGCGCCGAGCAGGACTCCCTCGGGTGCGTCCAGCAGGCGTCCCGTCCCGTCGCGGTACAGCAGCGGGGCGGGGTGTCCTGCTTGTGCCCATTCCAGGGTGCGGTCGGCGGGTCGGTAGCGGCAGCAGACGGCACTGCCCAGCGCGGGTTGCGCGGTGGTCTCCAGCAACTGGTTCAGCCAGCTCAGCAGCGGGCCGGGCCGGGTGCCGGCCATCGCCATCCCGCGCACGGCGCCCATCAGCATCGCCTTGCCCGAGCCGACGGTGACACCGTGTCCGGTGAGGTCGCCGACGCCCAGCACGGTGTCGCCGTCGGGCAGTTGGAGCGCGTCGTACCAGTCGCCGCCGGTCGGCGCGGTCGCCGCGGCGGGCAGCCGGTGGGCCGCGACGTCCAGGGACCCCGGTCCCCGGCGCCCGGGTCCCGGCAGGCCGTGCCACGGGGGCAGTACGGCCTCCTGCAGTTCGGCCGCGAGCCGGTGCTCGGTCTGCGCCCGCTGACGGTGGCTCTGCAACGAGTCCCGGGTCTCCCGCACCGTCCGCTGGCTGCGGCGCAGTTCGCTGACATCGCGCAGTACGGCCCACATCGAGGTGGTACCGCCGTCGGCGTCCAGCACGGGCTCGCCCATCATGTGCACGGTCCGCTCGGACCCGTCGGGCCGTACGACGTGGAACTCCCCGTCGATCGGCTTGGCGTCGACCAGGCAGTCGGTGACCATCCCCGTGAGCTTCGGGCGGTCCTCTTCGAGGACCAGGGACGGCAGCTCGTCCAGGGTGGGCGCGGGCGTGGACGGGTCACGGCCGAGGATCCGGTACAGCTCCCCGGACCAACTGACCTCGTCCGTCAGCAGGTTCCACTCGGCGCTGCCGACCCGGCTGAGCAGCGAGCCGGTCGGTGCCGGGGCGGGCACCGCCGGTTCGGCGGGGCGGGGCGCGGGCTCGGCCGGGGCGGGGGGCACCGGCGGCGGGCCGTCCCGCAGCTGCGCCAAGTGCCCGTCCAGGTCGTCGAGTTGGTGCAGCGCCAGGTCGTACAGCGCGCGCTGCCAGCGCTCCTGCGGGTCCGTGCCGTCGCCGTGCGTGTCTCTGCGTACGGCGTCCACCTCGCCCTTCAGGCGCCGCGTCTGCGATATCAGTGCCTCGACCGAGCCGCGCCCCGGCGGTTGGGCGGCTGGGCGATCCGCAGAGAGGTGGGACGGCATGACGCACTCCGATGCGGGGACGGTACGGCCAAGGAGGGCCCGGGGACCGGTTACGACTGTTGCACAGCCCGCGACGCGCTGTAAGGGATTTGGCAACACACGATACGGTGGTGCTTCTGGCATATGCCAGAGTCTTCATGTCGTGGTCGGCCGGTGTCATCGGCGTACCCGGCGGGTACAGGAAGTCGTAGCTCGACTACGCATGTTGACGGGTCATCAGAGGCATCGGTGCCGCGTCCGGCCACGTGTTCGACCTGGGCGCGCTCCGTCGTTCTCATGCCTGTTTCGCACAGTGATGCACGTCACGTCGCATGGTGCCCCGCGACGTGTCATACAGCCGGGTCCGTCGCGCTCGTACCTACATGGACACCAGCATCCGGCAGCCCGCCCGCGCCCGACTGATCACGGCCGAGGACCGGGAGGTTCCCGTGTCCGCCACGCTTCGGTACACCGTGCGGGACCCGCTCGCGGTGTTCGTCGACTTCCCACCGGAGGTGGCCCTCGACGGCGAAGGCGTCACCTGGACCTTCGCCCGTTCCCTGCTCGACGCGGGGCTTGCCGCCCCCGCCGGGGACGGGGACGTGCGCGTGCGGCCGTGCGGCGCCTCGTGCACGCTGCTGGAGTTCCGCGCGCCGCACGGCGTCGCCCTGCTCGGTTTCGGCACCGGCGCGCTGCGCCGTTTCCTGCGGCGCAGCTACGCCGTGGTGGCGGCGGGGGAGGAGGACGTCGTGACGGCCGTCGAACGCGGGCTCGGCACGCTGTTCGGCGGCGTATGACGACGCCCCGCCCCACGCCCCGAGGCCCGCG